>NZ_JBYSZG010000034.1:13040-67785 GCF_058786935.1 Rugamonas sp. FW305-51 | reverse complement strand
GGGTGGGGCTTGGCGTGGGGCGTGGTGTCGCCCGAGACGACGCAGCCGGCGCCGTCCAGCCCGATCAGGGGCAGCAGCGGGTCGGTGAAGCGGGCTGGCTTGTTGGTGACGATGCCCCATGCCAGCCCGGCCCGGACGATGCCGTCCAGCAGTTCGGGCACGCCGGGGAACAGCGTGCTGTGCTCGGCGATGGCGGCCTGGTAGTTGTCGAAAAAACCTTCCCGCAGGGCGGCGAAGCCTTCGTCGTGCGGCTGCAGACCGAAGGCGGCGCCTATCATGCCGCGCGCGCCGGCCGAGGCCGTGGGACGCAGCAGTTCATAGGCGGTCGGCTCCAGGCCGCGCTCGCGCCGCAGCAGGTTGACGGCGGCGGCCAGGTCGGGGGCGGTGTCGGCCAGCGTGCCGTCCAGGTCGAACAGGATGGCGCGCGGGGCGCTGCGGGGAAGTGCCAGGCTCATGGTGGGAATGGGGGAGACGTTACAGGGGACGGCTGGTGGCCATCAGGTAGTTGACACTGGTGTCGTCGTTGAGCGAGTAGATCTTGCTCAGCGGATTGTAGCCCATGCCCTTCAAGCCCTGCACGTCCAGCCCGGCGCTGCGCGCGTACTGCGACAGTTCGGCCGGCGTGATGAACTTGGCATAGTCGTGGGTGCCCTTGGGCAGCATGCGCAGCAGGTATTCGGCCCCCAGCACGGCGAACAGATAGGCCTTGGGATTGCGGTTCAGGGTGGAGAAGAACACCTGGCCGCCCGGTTTGACGAGGCTGGCCGCGGCGCGCACGATGGCGCCCGGGTCGGGCACGTGTTCCAGCATTTCCATGCAGGTCACCACGTCGAACTGGCCGCCTTCCTGGGCCGCCATGTCTTCGGCCGCGATCAGCTTGTAGCGCACCTGCACGCCCGACTCCAGGCTGTGCAGGTCGGCCACCTTGAGCGCTTTTTCCGACAGGTCGATGCCCGTCACGTGGGCGCCTTTTTTGGCCATCGATTCGGCCAGGATGCCGCCGCCGCAGCCGATGTCGATCACGCGCTTGCCCGCCAGCGGGGCGCGCGCGTTGATCCATTCCAGGCGCAGCGGATTGATTTCGTGCAGGGGACGGAACTCGGACGTGGGGTCCCACCAGCGGTGGGCCAGGTCACTGAATTTTTGCAGTTCTAAAGGATCGGCGTTCATGGGCAGCTTTGTTGGGACAATACCCGGATTTTACAGCATGGACGTAAAAAAACCCCGCCTGGGCGGGGTTCGGAAGTGCGTCCGCGGGTCGCCCCGCGGACGGCAGGCACGCAATTACTTGCTGGTGCCGACCACTTCGATTTCCACGCGACGGTTCTTGGCGCGGCCGGCTGCGGACTTGTTGTCTGCAACTGGTTGCTTCTCGCCCTTGCCTTCGGTGTAGACGCGGTTCGCTTCCACGCCCTTGGAGATGATGTAGGACTTGACGGCTTCAGCGCGGCGGATCGACAGCTTCTGGTTGTAGGCATCGGTACCCACGGAGTCGGTGTGGCCGACGGCGATGATCACTTCCAGGTTGATGTTGCCCAGCTTGGAGGTCAGGTCGTCCAGCTTGGCTTTGCCTTCTGGCTTCAGTACGGCCTTGTCGAAGTCGAAGAAGGCGTCAGCGGCGAAGCTCACCTTCTGTGCGGTCGGCACAGGGGCTGGCGCTGGGGCTGGTGCCGGTGCAGGCGCTGGTGCAGGAGCGGCTGGCGGTGGTGGCGGCGGTGCTACGCACTTGCCGTTTTCCAGCTTCTCTGGCTCGACGCAGATCGGCAGATCGCAACCTGGAACGGCATCGGCCGGGGTCCAGTAGCCGGTACGCCAGCACAGGCCGAACGGGTCACGGGCGATCACGCCGCGTGCGTCCTGGACGTAGGCGCTTTTCGGGGTGGCAGCCTGGATGTCCTGGGTGACTGGAGCGAACGGAGGAGCGGTTGGGGTCTGGGCGATTGCCGAGCCGGCGAAAGCAGCCGACACAGCCAAAATCGAGATAAGTTTCTTCATATTTTTCTTCCTTTCGGGGGTGATATCCGCATAAAAACTGCGCGACGTAGTAATGCGTGGCCCGAATTCTACCACGCAGGGCGGGCGCGCCTGTTTTCTGCTTGCGAATCAAGCAATTGACTTCTCGTCCATTTTGCCACAGGCGGTATCGGTACGCTTTTGGGCGCAATTTAAACCTTTCCCGATTCCGACCAAAATGTTGTTTTGTTGCAACACTAACGGCAATAATAATTGATATTTGTGTCACACGCATGACATTTTGTGCTTGGCCCTTGCGTTGGTGCAAGTCCTGGCCGTCCGGCCATGCATGGGCGGCCCGGGGCCATCTGCGCCGGAATTGCGCTGCCGCCATACCGCCCATGTTAAAATCGTACGCTTGTCTGTTCCCACAGCGGTCCTACAGGGCGCGGCCGGGGCGGCAGGGAGGCCTGCGCAGCACGTGCGGTAAAAATTGCTTAAAAGATAAGTCAACCACAGTCAAAGATCGAACGACCCGCCAATGGATCAATTCGCAAAAGAAACAATCCCAATTTCCCTCGAAGAAGAGATGCGCAAGAGCTACCTCGATTACGCCATGAGCGTGATCGTGGGCCGTGCCTTGCCGGACGTGCGCGACGGCCTCAAGCCGGTGCACCGCCGGGTCCTGTACGCGATGCATGAAATGAACAACGTGTGGAACCGTCCCTACGTCAAGTGCGCCCGCGTGGTGGGCGAGACGATGGGTAAGTACCACCCGCACGGCGACGCTTCCATCTACGACACGCTGGTGCGCATGGCGCAGGACTTCTCGCTGCGCTACATGCTGGTGGACGGCCAGGGTAACTTCGGTTCCGTCGACGGCGACAGCGCGGCGGCCATGCGTTACACCGAGTGCCGCCTGGACAAGATCGCCAGCGAAATCCTGGCCGACATCGACAAGGACACGGTCGACTTCCAGCCCAACTACGACGGCAAGGAAAAAGAGCCGACCGTCCTGCCGACCAAGATCCCCAACCTGCTGATCAACGGCTCGTCCGGCATCGCGGTGGGTATGGCCACCAACATCCCGCCCCACAACCTGACGGAAGTGATCGACGGCGCGCTGCACGTGCTGCGCAACCCGGACTGCACGATCGACGAGCTGATCGAGATCATCCCGGCGCCCGACTTCCCCACGGCCGGCATCATCTACGGCGTGTCGGGCGTGCGCGACGGCTACCGCACGGGCCGCGGCCGCGTCGTCATGCGCGCCAAGACCCACTACGAAGAATACGGCAAGGACGGCGGCCGCACCGCCATCATCGTCGACGAGCTGCCTTACCAGGTCAACAAGAAGTCGCTGCTGGAACGCATCGCCGAGAACGTGCGCGACAAGAAGCTGGAAGGCATTTCCGACATCCGCGACGAGTCCGACAAGTCGGGCATGCGGGTGGTGATCGAGCTGAAACGCGGTGAAGTGCCGGAAGTGGTGCTCAACAACCTGTACAAGCAAACCCAGCTGCAAGACACCTTCGGCATGAACATGGTGGCCCTGGTGGACGGCCAGCCGCGCCTGCTGAACCTCAAGCAGATGCTGCAATGCTTCCTGTCGCACCGGCGCGAAGTGGTCACCCGCCGCACCGTGTTCGAGCTGCGCAAGGCGCGCGAACGGGGCCACGTGCTGGAAGGCCTGGCCGTGGCGCTGGCCAACATCGACGATTTCATCGCCATCATCAAGGCCGCCCCCACGCCGCCCGTCGCCAAGAGCGAACTGATGACGCGCGCCTGGGATTCGTCGCTGGTGCGCGAAATGCTGGCCCGCACGGGCGAGGGCGACACGGTGGGCGGCATCGACGCCTTCCGTCCCGAGCACCTGCCCAAGCACTACGGCATGCAGCCGGACGGCCTGTACAAGCTGTCCGACGAACAGGCCCAGGAAATCCTGCAGATGCGCCTGCAGCGCCTGACCGGTCTGGAGCAGGACAAGATCGTCAACGAATACCGCGACGTGATGGCCGAAATCGCCGACCTGCTCGACATCCTGGCCAAGCCGGCCCGCGTGACGACCATCATCACCGACGAGATGACGCTGGCCAAGAACGAATACGGCGCCGGCAACAAGGACGTGCGCCGCTCGACCATCGAGCACAACGCCACCGACCTCGGCACGGAAGACTTGATCACGCCGCAGGACATGGTGGTGACCTTGTCGCACACCGGTTACATGAAGGCCCAGCCGATCTCCGAATACCGGGCCCAGAAGCGCGGCGGGCGCGGCAAGCAGGCCATGGCGACCAAAGAGGAAGACTGGATCGACCAGCTGTTCATCGCCAACACGCACGACTACATCCTGTGCTTCTCCAACCGCGGCCGCATGTACTGGCTCAAGGTGTGGGAAGTGCCGCAAGGCTCGCGCAACTCGCGCGGCAAGCCTATCGTCAACATGTTCCCGCTGGCCGACAACGAGAAGATCACCGTCATCCTGCCGCTGTCGGGCGACAACCGCACCTTCCCGGAAGATCATTACGTGTTCATGTCCACCAGCCTGGGCACCGTGAAGAAGACGCCGCTGAAGGACTTCAGCAACCCGCGCAAGGCCGGCATCATCGCCGTCGACCTGGACGAGGGCGACTTCCTGATCGGCGCTGCGCTGACGGACGGCGCGCACGACGTGATGCTGTTCTCGGACGCCGGCAAGGCCGTGCGCTTCGACGAGAACGACGTGCGTCCGATGGGCCGCAACGCCCGCGGCGTGCGCGGCATGAACCTGGAAGAAGGCCAGCACGTGATCGCGCTGCTGGTGGCCGAGAACGAGGAGCAGTCGGTCCTGACGGCCACCGAGAACGGCTACGGCAAGCGGACCCCGATCACCGAGTACACCCGCCACGGCCGCGGCACCAAGGGCATGATCGCGATCCAGACCTCCGAGCGTAACGGCAAGGTGGTGGCGGCGACCCTGGTCGATTCGTCCGACGAGATCATGCTGATCACCACCGGCGGCGTGCTGATCCGCACCCGCGTGTCCGAGATCCGCGAGATGGGCCGCGCCACCCAGGGCGTGACCCTGATTGCGGTGGAAGACGGCACCCGCCTGTCCGGCCTGCAGCGCGTGGTCGAGACCGACATCGACGAAGTCGAACTGGAACCGGGTCCGGACACCAAGCCGGAAGATGCCCAGCCTGAATAAGGCCGGCAGATAGGCATGCCCCGGCGCGGTTGGGCCGGGGCGGACGGGGTCAGGGTTCTGTGCGCGGATTAATGCGACAATAACACTGGCCCCGTTTTTATTTGTGGCGCGCCATGCGCCGCCACGCAGTTTCGACATCGTTATTGACTCGACTTATTTAAGGACCGTACCGTGACTCACATCTACAACTTCTCCGCCGGCCCCGCCGTGCTGCCGAAGGAAGTGCTGGCGCAAGCCGCTGCCGAAATGCTGGACTGGCATGGCAGCGGCATGTCCGTCATGGAGATGAGCCACCGCGGGCCGGAATTCATTTCGATCTACAAGGCAGCCGAGCGCGACCTGCGCGAGCTGCTGGCAGTACCGGATAACTACAAGATCCTGTTCCTGCAAGGCGGCGGTCTGTCCCAGAACGCCATCGTTCCCATGAACCTGGTCGGCCACAAGCCGCAGCCAGCCACGATCGACTTCGTCCATACCGGCTCGTGGTCAGGCAAATCGATCAAGGAGGCGGCCAGATACGCCACCGTCAACGTGGCCGCCTCGGCCCAGGCGGAAGGCTTTAGCCGCGTGCCGCCGCAGTCGGAGTGGAAGCTCACGCCCGGCGCGGCCTACCTGCACCTCTGCACCAACGAAACCATCGACGGCGTCGAATTCGATTTCGACCATGGCTCGCCCCAGCCCCTGACGGGCGACTGCGCCGGCACGCTGCTGGTGGCCGACATGTCGTCCCACATCCTGTCGCGCGCCATCGACGTGTCCAAGTACGGCCTGATCTTCGCCGGCGCCCAGAAGAACATCGGTCCGGCCGGCGTGACCATCGTCATCGTGCGCGAAGACCTGCTGGGCAAGGCGCTGCCGATCTGCCCCTCGGCCTTCGACTTCAAGCTGGTGGCCGACAACGAATCGATGTACAACACGCCGCCCACCTACGGCATCTACATTGCCGGCCTGGTGTTCCAGTGGCTCAAGCGGCAAGGCGGGGTGGCCGAGATGGAGCGGCGCGCCATCGCCAAGGCGGCGCTGTTGTATGGCGCGCTGGACGCCGACGATTTCTACAGCAACCGCGTGGCGCCTGAAAACCGCTCGCGCATGAACGTACCCTTCTTCCTGAAGGACGAAAGCAAGAACGAAGCATTCCTGGCCGGCGCAAAAGCGCGCGGCCTGCTGCAACTGAAGGGCCACAAGTCCGTCGGCGGTATGCGCGCATCGATCTACAACGCGATGCCAATCGAGGGTGTGCAAGCCCTGGTCGATTATTTGAACGAGTTCGCGGGGCGCTAAAGCAGCGGGGCGGTGGAGCAATCCGCCTGCCCCTCCCGCATCTTTCACGACACTGACACTTATTTGGTACTGATGCAGACCATGACAGACAAACTTAAACCGCTGCGCGAACAGATCGACGCCATCGACGCGCAGATCCTCGAGCTGCTCAACCGCCGCGCCAAGGTGGCGCAGGAAGTGGGCCACGTCAAGGCCGAAACCAACGCGCCCGTGTTCCGCCCCGAGCGCGAAGCCCAGGTGCTGCGCAGCGTGGCCGAGCGCAATCCCGGCCCGATGGGCAACACGGAAGTGCAGACCATCTTCCGCGAAATCATGTCGGCCTGCCGCGCGCTGGAAAAGCGCGTCACGGTGGCCTTCCTGGGCCCGTCCGGCACCTTCAGCGAGCAGGCCGTGTACCAGCAGTTCGGCAGCGCCGTGGAAGGCTTGCCGTGCGCCTCGATCGACGAGGTGTTCCGCGCCACCGAGGCCGGCACTGCCGATTTCGGCGTGGTGCCGGTGGAGAATTCGTCCGAGGGCGCCATCAACCGCACGCTGGACCTGATGCTGCAAACGAGCCTCATCATCAGCGGCGAAGTATCGATCGCCGTGCACCACAGCCTGATGAGCAAGACCGGCAGCATGGATGGCGTCACCACCATCTGCGCCCATTCGCAGGCGCTGGCCCAGTGCCAGGTGTGGCTCAACCTGAACTACCCCAACATCGAACGGCGTGCCGTGGCCTCCAACGCGGAGGCGGCGCGCATGGCCGGCGACGATCCCACCATCGCCGCCATCGCCAGCGAAATGGCGGGCCAGCAGTACAAGCTGGGCGTGGTCAAGGGCCATATCCAGGATGATCCGCACAACCGCACCCGCTTCGCCGTGGTCGGCCACCTGCAGACCAATCCGTCCGGCCAGGACCAGACCTCGATCGTGCTGGCCGTGCCCAACAAAGCCGGCGCCGTGTACCAGCTGCTGGCGCCACTGGCCAAGCATGGGGTGTCGATGACGCGCTTCGAGTCGCGTCCGGCGCGCATGGGCACGTGGGAGTATTATTTCTATGTTGATATCGAAGGCCACGTCCACAACGACGCCGTCGCCCGGGCGCTGGCGGAGCTGAAGGACAACGCGGCCTTCTTCAAGGTGCTGGGCTCCTACCCGGTCAGTCTTTCCTAACCCTTATTTTGAAGAGCATTATGTCCAAGAATTACGGTCCAGAATACGTTCGTGCCATCGCCCCTTACCAGGCCGGCAAGCCGATTGCGGAAGTGGCGCGCGAGTTCGGTCTCGATGAGGCCAACATCGTCAAGCTGGCGTCCAACGAGAATCCGTTCGGCGTGCCGGAATCGGCCAAGCAGGCCATGGTGGTGGCAGCGGCGGACCTGGGCCGTTATCCGGACGCCAATGGCTTCGACCTGAAGGCAGCGCTGTCCAAGCGCTACGACGTGCCGGCCGACTGGATCACGCTGGGCAACGGCAGCAACGACATCCTGGAAATCGCCGCCCACGCCTTCGTGGAGCGGGGCCAGTCGGTGGTCTACTCGCAGTATTCGTTCGCCGTCTACGCGCTGGCCACCCAGGGCGTGGGCGCGCGCCACATCGTGGTGCCGGCCAAGGCCCACGGCCACGACCTGCCGGCCATGCTGGCCGCCATCGAGGCCGACACCCGCCTGGTGTTCATCGCCAACCCGAACAATCCGACCGGCACCTTCATCCCGGCCGCCGAGATCGAAGCCTTCCTGGCCAAGGTGCCGGCCCACGTGGTGGTGGTGCTGGACGAGGCCTACAACGAATTCCTGGCGCCGCAAGACCAGTTCGAGTCGGCCGAGTGGGTCAAGAAGTATCCCAACCTGCTGGTCTCGCGCACCTTCTCCAAGGCCTACGGCCTGGCCGGCCTGCGCGTCGGTTTCGCCATCGCCCAGCCGGCGCTGACGGACCTGATGAACCGCATCCGCCAGCCGTTCAACGTCAACTCCATGGCGCAGGCCGCGGCCATCGCCGCCCTCAACGACAAGGAATTCCTGGCCAAGGGCGCGGCCAACAACGCCGCCGGCTACCAGCAGTTCGTGGAAGCGTTCGAGAAGCTGGGCCTGGAATACGTGCCTTCATACGGCAACTTCGTGCTGGTCAAGGTCGGCAACGACGCCGGCGCCGGCGCCCGCGTCAACCTGGCCTTGCTCAAGCAGGGCGTGATCGTGCGTCCGGTGGGCAATTACGGCCTGCCCGAGTGGCTGCGCATCTCGATCGGCCTGCCGCAGGAAAACGCGGTGCTGATCGCGGCGCTGACCAAGGCCCTGGCTGGATGACGCCGTGCTGAATAAAATCGTCATCTTCGGGGTCGGCCTGATCGGCGGCTCCTTCGCGCGCGCGCTCAAACAGGCCGGCGCCGTGCGCACCGTGGTGGGCATGGGACGTTCGGCCGCGTCGCTGGCGCGGGCGCGGGAACTGGGCATCATCGACGTGGTGGGCGGCGACATGGCCGAGGCCATGCAGGGCGCCGACCTGGTGCTGCTGGCCGCACCCGTGGCGCAGACCGAAGCCATCCTGGCCGCGCTGGCGCCGCACCTGCAGCCGGGCACCGTGGTGACCGACGCCGGCAGCACCAAGTCCGACGTGGTGGCCGCCGCGCGCCGCGCGCTGGGCGCCAAGGTGGCCCAGTTCGTGCCGGGCCACCCGATCGCCGGGCGCGAGACCAACGGCCCGGACGCGGCCATCGTCGACCTCTACATCGGCAAGAAAACCGTGCTCACGCCGCTGGACGAAAACACGTCCGGCGACGTGGCGCGGGTGGCGTCGGCCTGGCAGGCCTGCGGCGCCATCATCCACCGGCTCACGCCGGAACAACACGACAAGGTGTTTGCCGCCGTCAGCCATTTGCCGCACTTGCTGGCGTATGCGCTGGTGGACGACATCGCCAACAAACCGCATGCGGATTTACTGTTCCAATATGCTGCCAGCGGCTTCCGCGATTTCACAAGGATCGCCGGTTCGTCGCCTGAAATGTGGCGCGACATCAGCCTGGCCAACCAGGCCGCGCTGCTGACCGAGCTTGACGCCTACATGGCGCAACTGACGGCGCTGCGTGCGCGCCTGGCCGCCGCCGACGGCGCGGCCATCGAGGCGGTCTACGCCAACGCGCAGCGCGCCCGCCGCCAGTGGATAGAAGCGATAGAGACGGCGGAAACGCCGCAACCGAAAGACAGCGCAGAATAGAAGGATAGAAACGGCATGACCCAGCAAACCCCAACCCCGCATCACATCGACCTGCAGCCGGTGGCCCATGCCCAAGGCGTGGTGCGCCTGCCCGGCTCGAAGAGCATTTCCAACCGCATCCTGCTGCTGGCCGCACTGGCCCGGGGCGAAACCCGGGTGGTCGACCTGCTGGCCTCGGACGACACGGCCGTGATGCTGGACTCCCTGCTCAAGCTGGGCGTGCAGTGGCGCGAGGAAGCGCAGACGGACGGCCACACGGTGCACATCGTGCCCGGCGCCGGCGGCAGCTTCCCCAACGCTTCGGCCGACCTGTTCATGGGTAACGCCGGCACCGCCATCCGCCCGCTGACGGCGGCGCTGGCCGTGATCGGCGGCGACTACACGCTGCACGGCGTGCCGCGCATGCACGAGCGTCCCATCGGCGACCTGGTGGACGCGCTCAACGCGGCCGGCACCGCCATCACCTGCACCGGCAACCCCGGCTACCCGCCACTGCACATCGGCCGCGGCAAGATCCACGCCGAGCGCCTGTCCGTGCGCGGCAACGTCTCCAGCCAGTTCCTGACGGCGCTGCTGATGGTGGCACCGCTGATGGCAAGCGAGCATGCCATCTCGATCGACGTGGTGGGTGAGCTGATCTCCAAGCCGTATATCGAAATCACGCTCAACCTGATGCGCCGCTTCGGCGTGACGGTGGAGCAGGACGGTTGGTCCTCGTTCACCGTGCAGCCGGGGCAGCAATACCAGAGCCCCGGCGTGATCCATGTGGAAGGCGACGCCTCGTCGGCCTCCTACTTCCTGGCGGCCGGCGCCATTGCTGGCGGCCCGGTGCGGGTCGAAGGCGTGGGGCGCGACAGCATCCAGGGTGACGTGCGTTTTGTCGCCGCGCTGGAGCAGATGGGCGCCACCATCACGATGGGCGACAACTGGATCGAAGCGCGCTCGAACGGCGTGCTGAAGGCCATTGACGCCGACTTCAACCACATCCCCGACGCGGCCATGACGATCGCCATTGCCGCCCTGTACGCGGACGGCACCAGCACGCTGCGCAACATCGCCAGCTGGCGCGTGAAGGAAACGGACCGCATCGCCGCCATGGCGACCGAGCTGCGCAAGGTAGGCGCCGTGGTGGAAGAGGGCGCCGACTATCTGCGGGTGACGCCGCCGGCCGCGATCGCCGCAGCCACCATCGACACCTATGACGACCACCGGATGGCGATGTGCTTCTCGCTGGCGTCGCTGGACGGCGCCGCGCGCAAGGGCAACGTGATGCGCATCAACGACCCCAAGTGCGTGGCCAAGACCTTCCCCGAATATTTCGCCGCCTTCGCCGCCATTGCGGCCAAGTAACTAGCAGCGCAAAAATGGGGACGTACCCCATTTTCCCCAGAAAAGGGGCAGAAAAGGGGTACGTCCCCATTTTTTTTGATGTCCCTGGTTCTTATTACTACAGATTGCCTATGACCACTAGCCATATTCCAGTTATCGCCATCGACGGCCCTACCGCATCCGGCAAGGGTACCGTCGCGCATCGGGTTGCCGATAAGCTCGGCTTCTATTACCTGGATTCAGGCGCCCTGTATCGCTTGACGGCGCTGTCGGCCTTGCGCCGCGGCACTTCCCTCACCGACGAGCACGCCCTGGCCAAGCTGGCCGAGCACTTGCAGTGCAGCTTTTCCGGCGGCGACATCATCCTGGCCCAGGAAAACGTGACGGACGCCATCCGCGCCGAGGAGGTGGGCAACACGGCCTCGAAAATCGCGGCCCTGCCGGCCGTGCGCCAGGCACTGTTCGGCCTGCAGCTGGGATTTCGCAAGACGCCGGGCCTGGTGGCCGACGGGCGCGACATGGGCACGGTGATCTTCCCCCACGCCCCGCTCAAGGTGTTTTTGACGGCCAGTGTGGCGGCGCGCGCCGAGCGCCGATATAAGCAATTGATTGAGAAGGGAATTTCTGCTAATATGGAAGACCTTCTGATGGATTTGCAAGCGCGCGACGACCGGGATACGCACCGGGCCATCGCCCCGCTGGTGCCCGCAGAGGGCGCCCATGTGCTCGATACCTCGCAGATCACGGCCGACCAGGCCGTCGAGCAGGTGCTCAAGTGGTATGCGGCGGAGGTGAAATAATTGCAATATTTGTTGTAAAGCAGCGCGTTGTCGTCGGCGCTGTTGATGGTGCCTGGAGCCGGCCTGTGCCGGCTGCGGGTGTGTCAAAACCCTAACCCAGTTTAAGTCGCATCGTGCGATCTCTGCTGGCTAACCTAGTGTGAACCCTATGTCTACTGCTACCACCGGTATGGAAAGTTTTGCAGCGCTCTTCGAAGAGTCGCTGTCCCGTCAAGATATGCGCTCCGGCGAAGTGATCTCCGCTGAAGTCGTGCGTCTGGACCACAACTTCGTGATCGTAAACGCTGGTCTGAAATCGGAAGCTTTCATCCCTGTTGAAGAATTCAAGAATGACCACGGCGAACTGGAAGTCAAAGTTGGCGACTTCGTTTCCGTGGCCATCGAATCGCTGGAAAATGGTTTCGGCGATACCATCCTGTCGCGCGACAAGGCCAAGCGCCTGGCATCGTGGCTGGCCCTGGAAAAAGCCATGGAATCGGGCGAGATCGTCGTCGGCACCGTCAATGGCAAGGTCAAGGGCGGCCTGACCGTGCTGACCAACGGCATCCGTGCCTTCCTGCCAGGTTCGCTGGTCGACACCCGTCCCGTCAAGGACACCACCCCGTTCGAAGGCAAGACCCTGGAATTCAAGGTCATCAAGCTGGACCGCAAGCGTAACAACGTGGTTCTGTCCCGCCGCGCCGTCATCGAAGCTTCGATGGGCGAAGAGCGTCAGAAACTGATGGAAACGCTGAAAGAAGGCACGGTTGTGACCGGCGTCGTGAAGAACATCACCGACTACGGCGCGTTCGTGGACCTGGGCGGCATCGACGGCCTGCTGCACATCACCGACCTGGCATGGCGTCGTGTGCGTCACCCATCGGAAGTGCTGACCGTGGGCCAGGAAATCACCGCCAAGGTCCTGAAGTACGATCAGGAAAAGAACCGCGTGTCCCTGGGCGTGAAGCAACTGGGCGACGATCCTTGGACCGGTCTGTCCCGTCGTTACCCACAAGGCACCCGTCTGTTCGGCAAAGTCACCAACCTGACCGACTACGGCGCGTTCGTGGAAGTGGAACAGGGCATCGAAGGTCTGGTGCACGTGTCCGAGATGGACTGGACCAACAAGAACGTTGCTCCTAACAAAGTTGTCCAGCTGGGCGACGAAGTTGAAGTGATGGTTCTGGAAATCGACGAAGAGCGTCGCCGTATTTCGCTGGGCATGAAGCAGTGCAAGGCGAATCCATGGGATGACTTCGGCGTGACCCACAAGAAGGGCGACAAGGTCCGTGGCGCCATCAAGTCGATCACCGACTTCGGCGTGTTCATCGGCCTGGCTGGCAACATCGACGGCCTGGTGCACCTGTCCGACCTGTCGTGGACCGAGTCCGGCGAAGAAGCCGTGCGTCGCTTCAAGAAGGGCGACGAGCTGGAAGCCATCGTTCTGGCCATCGACGTCGAGCGCGAGCGCGTGTCCCTGGGCGTGAAGCAGCTGGAAGGCGACCCGTTCAACAACTTCGCCGCCATGAACGACAAGGGTTCGCTGGTGACCGGTACCGTTAAGTCGGTTGAGCCTAAAGGCGCCGTGATCCAACTGTCCGAAGAAGTCGAAGGCTACCTGCGCGCTTCCGAAATCTCCCGCGATCGCGTGGAAGATGCCGGTACGCACCTGAAGGTCGGCGATTCCGTCGAAGCCCTGGTCATCAACATCGACCGCAAGGCCCGCAGCATCCAACTGTCGATCAAAGCGAAAGACAGCGCGGAAACCGCGGAAGCCATGCAGAAGATGGCCGCTACCGACAACAACGCAGCTTCGGGCACCACCAGCCTGGGCGCGCTGCTGAAGGCCAAGTTCGACAACAAGAACTAAGAATTCTGTAGATGACCAAGTCCGAGTTGATCAACCGCCTGGCTGAGCGCTATTCTCAGCTGGTGGCCAAAGATGCGGAATACGCCGTCAAGACCATCCTCGACGCGATGACCACCGCCCTGGCGAGTGGCCAGCGCATCGAGATCCGCGGTTTTGGCAGCTTTGCCCTCAACAGCCGGCCACCGCGCATAGGACGCAATCCCAAGTCGGGCGACAAGGTGATGGTGCCCGAAAAACGGGTGCCCCACTTCAAGCCGGGCAAGCAGTTGCGCGAGCGGGTCGACGCGATGGTCGGGCAACCGATCATCGAGGACTGAAGCGTCTGAAGGATTCGATGTAAAAAAGCGGCGTCCCTGGATGCCGCTTTTTTTATCCACTTTGTCGTAATCGGTTTCTAGTGCCATACTGGCGCTCTTTGAAATCCGGAACAGGAACCAGGCTAATGAAATTCATATCCACGATCATTGGATTCGTTCTTTTCGTCTTGTTTTTTGGTTTTGCCCTGAAAAATACCCAGGAAGTCGATCTGCACTTCTTCCTCAATTATGAGTTGCGCGGCCCCCTGGTCCTGATGCTGCTCGGCTTCTTCGTGGCCGGCGCCGTCCTTGGCGTGCTGGCGCTCACCCCCACCGTATTCCGCCACCGGCGCGAGACGAACAAACATAAGACCACCATCGCGACGCTGCAAACGACGACGCAGCAGGCTACCATCCAGCCGCAGCCCGACAGCGTCAACACCCAGCAGTGATGCCGTCCGCATCGCGCACCGACCAACGATCACACAACAACACGCATGGAATTTGAACTCTGGTGGTTACTGGGCATTCCCGTCTTCTTCGGACTGGGCTGGATCGCCGCGCGGGTCGACATCCGCCAACTGGTGTCGGAGTCGCGCAGCCTGCCGCGCGGCTATTTCAAGGGCCTGAACTTCCTGCTCAACGAGCAGCCCGACAAGGCCATCGACGCCTTCATCGAAATCGTCAAGCTGGACCCGGAAACGGCCGACATGCACTTCGCCCTGGGCAACCTGTTCCGCCGCCGCGGCGAGACCGAGCGTGCCATCCGGGTGCACCAGAACCTGCTGTCGCGGCCCGATCTGCCGCAGGAGCAGCAGGTGCACGCCCAGTATGAACTGGGCATGGATTACCTGAAGGCCGGCCTGCTGGACCGCGCCGAGGAAACCTTCAACCAGCTGCTCGACTCGCAGTACGCGGTGCAGGCGCGGCGCGCGCTGCTGGAGATCTTCCAGCGCGAGAAGGAGTGGCCGCGCGCCATCGAGGCGGCGCTGGGCCTGCAGGAAGCGGGCGCCGGTTCGCGCCAGAAGGAAATCGCCCAGTTCTATTGCGAGCTGGCGCAGGACGCGCTGGTGCACATGCACCCGGAAGACGCGCTGCCGCTGCTGGAGCAATCGCTGCAGGCCGACCGCACCAACGTGCGCGCCACGCTCTTGATCGGCGACGCCCAGCTGGCGCAGGGCGACGTCGAAGGCGCGCTGCTGACCTGGCGCCGCGTGGAGCAGCAAAGCGTGCCGCACGTGGCCCTGGTGGCGCAGCGCCTGATGGACGGCTACACCAAGGTGGGCCGGCCGCAGGAAGGCGTCAACCTGCTCAAGTCCTACCTGGAACAGGCATCGTCGATCGACCTGATCGAAGTGGTGTTCAAGGCCGTGATCGAACTCGATGGGGTGGACGCGGCCAAGCAGCTGGTGAGCGCGGAACTGCGCCGCACGCCGACCTTGCTGGGCCTGGACAAGCTGCTCGAGGCGCGCCTGATGGATGCGCCGGCCGCGCTGTGGTCGGAACTGTCGATGGTGAAGAACCTGGTGCACGGCTACACCCAGAAGCTGGCCCGCTACCAATGCAGCCATTGCGGCTTCAAGGCGCGCCAGTTCTACTGGCAGTGCCCCGGTTGCAGCCGCTGGGAAACCTACCCGCCGCGCCGCACCGAAGAACTGAATGTGATGAATTAACGGGATCGCCGCTCCGCCGCAGCGATGGCGGGGCCGGGCCCAATTTTAAGTAGGCGGAAACACATATGAAAATCACGATTATCGGCACCGGCTATGTCGGCCTGGTCACTGGCGCCTGCCTGGCGGAGCTGGGCAACGACGTCTTCTGCCTCGACGTCGACGAAAAGAAGATCGCCATGTTGAACAACGGCGGCATCCCCATCCACGAGCCGGGCCTGGAAGAAGTGGTGGCGCGCAACCGCGCCGCCGGCCGCCTGCAGTTCTCGACCGACGTCGCCGCCTCCGTGGCCCACGGCACGCTGCAGTTCATCGCCGTCGGCACCCCGCCCGACGAAGACGGCTCGGCCGACCTGCAGTACGTGCTGGCCGCGGCCCGCAACATCGGCAAGTACATGAGCGACTACAAGGTCGTGATCGACAAGTCCACCGTGCCGGTCGGCACGGCCGACCGCGTCAAGGCCGCCGTGCAGGCGGAACTGGATGCGCGCGGCGCCGCCGCCGCGTTCTCGGTCGTCTCCAATCCCGAGTTCCTGAAAGAGGGCGCGGCGGTGGAAGACTTCATGCGTCCGGACCGCATCGTGATCGGCTGCGACAGCACGCCCGAAGGCGAGCGCGCCCACGGCCTGATGAAGAAGCTCTACACGCCGTTCAACCGCAACCACGAGCGCACCTTCTGGATGGACGTGCGCTCGGCCGAATTCACCAAGTACGCCGCCAACGCCATGCTGGCCACCCGCATCTCGTTCATGAACGAACTGGCCAACCTGGCCGATGAAGTGGGCGCCGACATCGAGGCCGTGCGCCATGGCATCGGCTCCGACCCCCGCATCGGCCACAGCTTCCTGTACGCCGGCGCCGGCTACGGCGGTTCCTGCTTCCCGAAAGACGTGCAGGCGCTGGAACGCACGGCGCGCCAGTACGACCAGGACCTGCTGATCCTGCGCGCGGTGGAAGCGGTCAACGACAAGCAGAAGCTGGTGCTGGGCAAGAAGGTCAACGCCCGCTTCGGCGACGACTTGAGCGGCAAGCATTTCGCCGTCTGGGGCCTGGCCTTCAAGCCCAACACGGACGACATGCGCGAAGCGCCGGCCCGCGTGCTGCTGCGCCAGCTGCTCGACAGCGGCGCCACGGTGGCCGTGTACGATCCGGTGGCGATGGACGAGGCGCGCCGCGTGCTGGCACTGGACTTCGATGCGGCCGAGCTGGCCCGCATCCGCTTCGCCACCAGCCCGATGGATACGCTGACGGCCGCCGACGCGCTGGTCATCGTCACCGAATGGAAGGCGTTCCGCAGCCCGGACTTCGATCGCATCAAGGCCAGCCTGAAGAACGCCGTCATCTTTGACGGGCGCAACCTGTTCGAGCCGGAAGTGATGGCCGAAGCGGGCTTCGAGTACCACGGCATCGGCCGTTCCATCCACACCCGCGTGTAAGAGGCCGCCGTGAGTACGAGTGTAGCGACCTACAAGGCGCCGGCGCTGGACCAGGTGCGTATCCTGGTGGTGGGCGACGTGATGCTGGACCGTTACTGGTTCGGTGACGTCAGCCGCATTTCGCCGGAGGCGCCGGTGCCCATCGTGCGCATCGAGAAACGCGAAGCGCGCCTGGGCGGCGCCGCCAACGTGGCGCGCAACGCCGCCGCGCTGGGTGCCCATGCCGGCCTGCTGGGCGTGGTGGGCGCCGACGAAGCGGGCGCGGAAGTGGAGCAGATGCTGCAGGACGGCGGCATCCGCAGCTACCTCAAGCGCGACGAAGCCATTTCCACCATCATCAAGCTGCGCGTGATCGGCCGCCAGCAGCAGATGGTGCGCATCGACTTCGAGGAACCGCCGACGGACGCCATCCTGCGCGACAAGCTGGTGCAGTTCCAGACCCTGCTGCCGGACTATGACGTGATCGTGCTGTCGGATTACGCCAAGGGCAGCCTGGTGAACGTGGCCGACATGATCGCCGCCGCGCGCGCGGCCGGCAAGGTGGTGATGGTCGACCCCAAGGGCGACGACTTTACGCGCTACGCGGGTGCCACCGTGCTCACGCCCAACAAATCGGAAATGCGCCGCATCGTCGGCAGCTGGAACAGCGAAGAGCAGTTGACGGCCAAGGCGCAGCAGATGCGCAGCGAACTGAAACTGGACGCGCTGTTGCTGACCCGCTCGGAAGAGGGCATGACGCTCTACACGGAACACGAGCGCTTCCACATGCCGGCCGCGGCACGTGAAGTGTTCGACGTCTCCGGCGCCGGCGACACGGTGATCGCCACCATGGCCGCCATGCTGGGCGCGGGTGCAGGTTGGCAGCAGGCGGTGGAGACGGCCAACCGGGCCGGCGGCATCGTCGTGGGCAAGCTGGGCACGGCCACCGTCACGCGCGAAGAGCTGTTCGGCTAAGCGCCACCCGCTGCGAAAACCGGGGACGTAACACGGTTATTCGGGGCTAGCCTCGAAAATGGGGTACGTCCCCATTTTCATCGAAATGGGGACGTACCCCATTTACGACACGGTTTCAAAAAAAATGGGGACGTAACCGTCGTCGGCCGGCTTTGCGCCAGGTCATAGGAATCTTGTCATTTTGCTGTCAACCGGGGGCCGGGCGGGCCGTTATAGGGACTCGGGGCACGTTTGCGGCCCTGTTTCCTTACTAACTTTGGAGATGACGACATGTTCAAGAAACTACTGCTGGCAGTTGCTACCCTGATTGCAACGATGAGCTTTGCGTTTGCGCAGGTCGAGGTCAACAAGGCCGACGCGGCGGCGCTCGATTCCGTCAAGGGCATCGGCCCGGCCAAGTCCAAGGCCATCATTGAAGAACGCAGCAAGGGCGGCGATTTCAAGGATTGGGCCGACCTGGAAAAACGCGTCAAGGGTATCGGTGAAAAGAATGCCGTCAAGCTGTCCGAGGCGGGCCTGCAAGTGAACGGCAAGGCCAAGGAAGGCGCGCCCGCCAAGCCGATGGCCGCCAGCGCCAAGTCGGCACCGATGGCCAGCGCCAAGTCCATGCCCGCTTCGGGCTCGGCCAAGACGTCGGCCGAGGCCAAGGCCAAGTAATTCCCTGCGCACGGCACTGCGCAAGACCCCGCCGGCGCGAGCTCGCGGGGTTTTTTTATCACCATGACTCCAGCCCGGTACTTCGCCGGACTGCGCCAAGACTCGATACAGCAGGTTCATCAATAGCTGGCGTGCTAAGCGCTGGAGAACTATACCCGTTTCGGGTATAGTTTAGAGGTCAAGATGACACGCATCCTCAAGCGGAAGGACTTTGCACGGTGGCAAGTAAGTGAGAGGCTGCCTGATGCCGCCTTGTGCATAGCGGTTCGGGAAATGGAAAGCGGTCTGATTGACGCTGACTTGGGGGCTTCCTCTACAAGAAGCGGGTTGCCCGCTCCGGAGGCGGCAAGAGTGGCGGCTACCGCACGCTGCTGGCGGCCCGGATTGCTAGCCGTTACGTGTTCCTGTATGGGTTCTCCAAGAGCGACAAGGCGAGCATCACGCAGGCGGAGAAGAAGGCGCTGCAATTTGCCGGCAAGGTGTTTCTGGAATTGTCCGGCGAGGCTTTGCAGAAGGCGCTGCAATCGGGCGTGTTATTGGAGGTGCATTGTGAGCAAGATCATTGAATCGCTGCGTGGCGACTTGGCTGCGCTCCGCGAAGCGGGAGCGATCAGCAAGGTGACGATGCGTGAGTTCGACGCGATCTGCCCGCCGCCGGTGCGGGAGTTTAGCGCCACCGACATCAAGCGCCTACGTGAAACCTTGAAGTTCAGCCAGCCGGTGTTCGCGCTTCATTTGCACACGTCTGCCTCGACCGTGCGCAAGTGGGAGCAAGGCGACACCTGTCCCACGGGGCCGGCACTCAAACTGCTTAACGTCATCGCCGACAAGGGCCTGCAGGCCATCATCTAACGCTTGACGCCGGAGACCGGCATTTGGCCCGCCATGAGGAAATGCGCGACGGCGGACATTTTTTACTTTAGGTGGCAACTCTTATTGTTTTCCATGAGAACATGACGCGGTCCCGTCACCGGAGTGTTCAAATGACTTTTCGCATTGTCAGCCCTTCCAGGATATTGCTGCTGAGTGCCGTCGTGGCCGGCGCCGCCAGCGCCGCGCCCGAGCCGGACCTGCAGCGCCACCAGCCGCAGATCGACCAGATCGTCGGCCAGGTTTCCGCCCAGCGCATCGAAGGCTATATCCGCACGCTGGCCGGCTTCAAGACCCGCCACACCATGTCCGACACGGTGTCCGATACGGAGGGCATAGGCGCCGCGCGGCGCTGGATCAAGGCTGAACTGGAACGCTGCGGCGCGGCCGACGGCGGCCGTTTGCAGGTGGCGTTCGACAGCCACATCTCGCCCGTTTCGGCCCGCATCAGCCGGCCGACGGAAGTGGTCAACGTGGTGGCCACCTTGCCCGGCACCCAGGCGGCCTCCGTCGCGCGCATGTACGTGGTCAGCGGCCATTACGATACGCGCAACAGCGACATCATGGATGCCAGCGGTGCCGCGCCCGGCGCCAACGACGACGCTTCCGGCACGGCCGCCGTGATGGAAATGGCCTGCGTGATGGCGCGCTACCGTTTCGACGCCACGCTCGTCTTCATGACGGTGGCGGGCGAAGAGCAGGGACTGCTGGGCGCCACCCACTGGGCCGAGCAGGCCAGCGGGCACCGGCTCGATATCGCCGGCATGTTCACCAACGACATCATCGGCAGCGCGCACGACGAGCACGGCAAGCTCGACAACACGCAGGTACGCCTGTTCGCGGAAGGTTTGCCGGTGCAGAAGGAAAACAGTCCCGCCGTGCGTACGCTGGTGCAGACGGGCGGCGAGAACGACTCGCTGTCGCGCCAGCTGGCGCGGGCCGTGAAGGCGGCCGGCGAGCGCTATGTGCCCGGCTTCAAGGTCAACATCATCCAGCGGCGCGACCGCTATTTGCGCGGCGGCGACCATATGCCGTTCCTGGAACGGGGCTACGCGGCGCTGCGCTTCACGGAGCCGGCGGAAGACTTTTCGCACCAGCACCAGGACCTGCGTACGGAGAACGGCAAGGTCTATGGCGACCTGCCCCAGTTCGACGACTTCGATTATATCGCCAGGGTGGCGCGCGTGAACGCGGCGGCGCTCGCTTCGCTGGTGCTGGCGCCGGCCGCGCCGCATCAGGTGCAGGTGCGCACGGCGCAGCTGGAGAACGATACGGCATTGCTGTGGCAAGCGAACACCGAACCGGACCTGGCCGGCTACCGCGTGGTGTGGCGCGAAACGGGGGCGCCGGACTGGCAGGGCGCCCGGTTCGTCGGCAAGGTCACCGAATTCAGGCTGCCGCTGTCGAAGGACAATTATTACTTCGGCGTGCAGGCCGTCGACCAGGACGGCAACGTCAGCCCGGCCAGCTATCCCACGCCGCTGCGCTGATTCTTAGTGTGGTGTCGCACGCTTGTTGCCGCATAAAAATGCGCCTTTGCGCGCCATGCTGCGTTGCAAATCCTCGCGATAGCTCGCTATCGCTCCGGTTTGCGCCTAGCCTGGCGCGCAAACGCATCATTTTTATCAGCGGCCCCAAGCGTGCAACACCACACTAACCCTGCCGGTCCGCCGGCAGGTTGGCCAGGAACGCATGGATCTGCGCCACCACGGCCGCGCCTTCGCCCACGGCGGCCGCCACCCGCTTGGTGGAGCTGGCCCGCACGTCGCCGATGGCGAACACGCCCGGCACGCTCGTCTCCAGCGCCGCGCGCGCGGGCAGGTCGGGCGGGTAGATGCCTTGTTCGAAGTTGGCCCGGCACTGGGCGCGCGCCACGTCGAAGCCGGTGCGGATGAAGCCGTGCTCGTCCACTTCCACCCCGCAGTCGCCCAGCCAGTCCGTGTTGGGATCGGCGCCGATGAACAGGAACACGCGGCACACGTCGTAGTCCTTTTCCTCGCCGCTCAGGCGGTGCCGGATGCGCACTTGCTGCAAGCCATCCTCGTCGCCTTCCAGCGCCACGATTTCCGTATGCGTGTGCAGCACGATGTTGGGTGTGGCGGCGATCCGCTCGATCAGGTAGCTCGACATGGTAGCGGCCAGCCCTTCGCCGCGCACCAGCATGTGGACCTTGGATGCGTGGCCGGCCAGGAACACGGCCGCCTGGCCGGCCGAATTGCCGCCGCCCACGAGCACGATCTCTTCCGTCTTGCACAGCTTGGCCTCGATGGGCGAGGCCCAGTAGTACACGCCCCGGCCCTCGAACTGGCGCAGGTTGGCGAGCGACGGCCGGCGGTAGCGCGCGCCGCACGACAGCACCACCGTGCGCGCCAGCAGGCGCTGGCCGCTGCCGCACATTTCCACCTGCAGCGGATAGGTGTCGCAGATGAGCTTGCCGGCCGGGGCCGGGATGGCCACTTCCACGCCGAACTTCTGGGCCTGCACGTAGGCCCGTCCCGCCAGCGCCCGGCCCGACACACCGGTGGGGAAGCCCAGGTAGTTTTCGATGCGGGCGCTGGCCGCCGCCTGGCCGCCGTAGGCCCGCGTTTCCAGCGCCAGCACGGACAAGCCTTCCGACGCCGCATACACGGCCGTGGCCAGGCCGGCCGGTCCGGCGCCGACGACGATCACGTCCCACACCTTGTCGCTGCTCAGTTCGGGCAGCATGCCCAGGCAGCGGCCCAGGTCGACCACGGTGGGGTTCTTCTTGACCACGCCGTCCGGGCACACCACCAGCGGCCATTCCTCCGGCTGCGGATGGTAGTGCTCGGCCAGCGCGGCCGCCTGGGCATCCGTTTCGAGGTCGAGCACGGTATGGGGATGGCCGTTGGCGGCCAGGAAGCTTTGCAGCGCATGGACGCGGCCGTGGCCGCGCGGACCGACGATGACGGGGCCGCCGGAATTGACTTCGATCAGGCCCACCCGGCGCAGGATCAGGGCGCGCACGATGCGTTCGCCCAGTTCCGCTTCCGCGATCACCAGCGCGCGTAGCGCTTCGGACGGCACCACCAGCACTTCGACGGCGCCGATGGCCGTGCCGTTGCCCAGCGAGGGCCGGCCCGACAGTTGCGCCACTTCGCCGCTGAACTGGCCGGGGCCGTGTTCGGTGATGAGCGAAGTGTTGCCCAGGCCGTCGTAGCGGCTGACGGCGATGCGCCCGGCCAGCACCAGCA
Organism: Rugamonas sp. FW305-51; assembly: GCF_058786935.1. Taxonomy (NCBI): domain Bacteria; kingdom Pseudomonadati; phylum Pseudomonadota; class Betaproteobacteria; order Burkholderiales; family Oxalobacteraceae; genus Rugamonas; species Rugamonas sp. FW305-51. The sequence goes on along the minus strand of NZ_JBYSZG010000034.1, from coordinate 45,099 downwards.
TCAGCCCGAAGCTGGTGCGGCCGGCCTCGAAGACCCGCTCGCCGTCCGTGAAGTGGCGGATGTGGCCGAAGCGCTGCATGCGCTTGATGTCGGCCGCGCTGAGCACGGGGAAGATCTGGTGCCGGCGCGACTCCATGTCCAGCTTGCCGGTGGAGACGGGTTCATCCTGTGCGTTGTCGGGCGTGAAATCGGGCTGGTTGGCGGACATGGCGGTTCCGGAAAATGAGGGGGAATGAAATTGGGTTCAGTCTAGCGCAAGCGGCAAGCCCGCGCCAAAAACTTGCGGCGTGCCCAAGCTGCTACAATGCCTATCATATCAAAACAGCAATTGCCATATGCCCTTCGGTACCTCCGTCATTCCGCTCTCGCCAGCCACCTACGATGCCTTCTTTGCCTACCTGAACGATCAGCTGAAGGATAACGGCCAGGGCGGCACGCCCTTGTTCCAGCCCATGTCGCGCGTGCTGCCCACGCTGGCGCCCGAGCGCGCGGCCGCCTTCCGCCAGGCGCTGGAAACGCCGCTGGGGCAGCCGGGCTGGCGCCGGGCCTGGATCGCCGTCGGCCCGGAAGGCATCCGCGGCCACATCGACCTGCGGGCCCGGCCCGAACCGCATGCCCAGCACCGTTGCCTGCTGGGCATGGGCGTGCACCGCGGCTGGCGCGGGGCCGGGCTGGGGCGGCGCCTGGTGGGCATGGCCGTGCAGTGGGCCACGGCCCAGGACGGCCTGGACTGGATAGACCTGGAACTGTTGTCGGTCAACGCGCCGGCCCGCCGGCTTTATCTGGCCACCGGTTTTGTGCAGACGGGCGAACAGGCCGACATGTTCCGCATCGACGGCGAACAGCACGGCTACACCTTCATGTCGCGGCCCCTGCGCCCCTGAGAGGCGGAGGGCGGCAGGGCCGGAAATACGCGTAACGCCATCTCGGATTAAAATGCTTGTTTTAGTGAACTCAGGCTCAACACGATGGCTTACAAGACTCTGGCAGACACGATAGGCAACACGCCGCTGGTGCAGCTCACGCGGCTGCCCGGTGCGGACGCCGCCGCGCGCAACAACATCATTCTCGGCAAGCTCGAAGGCAACAATCCGGCCGGCTCCGTCAAGGACCGGGCCGCCATGTCCATGTTGCTGCACGCCGAGGAACGGGGCCAGGTCAAGCCGGGCGACACGCTGATCGAAGCGACCAGCGGCAACACGGGCATCGCGCTGGCCATGGCGGCTGCCTTGCGCGGCTACAAGATGCTGCTGCTGATGCCGGAAAACCTGAGCCTGGAACGGCGCCAGAGCATGGCCGCCTACGGCGCCCAGATCCTGCTCACGCCCAAGACGGGCGGCATGGAATACGCGCGCGACCTGGCCGAGCAGATGCAAAAGGATGGCAAGGGCGTCATCCTGGACCAGTTCGGCAACTTCGACAATTCGCGCGCCCACTACGAGGGCACGGGACCGGAAATCTGGCGCGACACGGCGGGACAGGTGACGCACTTCGTCAGCGCCATGGGCACCACCGGCACCATCATGGGCGTGTCGCAATACCTGAAGGAGCAGAATCCGGATGTGCGCATCGTGGGCGCGCAGCCGGAAGAGGGCTCGCAGATTCCCGGCATCCGCAAATGGCCGGAAGCGTACCTGCCGAAAATCTACGACAAGGCGCGGGTGGATCAGATCGAGTATGTGACGCAAGCCGCGGCTGAGCGCATGGCGCGCCGCCTGGCGGCGGAAGAAGGCATATTCTGCGGGATTTCGGCAGCGGGTGCCTGCGAGATCGCGTTGCGGATCTCTCAAACGGTGGAAAATGCCACCATCGTGTTCATCGTGTGCGACCGCGGTGACCGTTATTTGTCGACAGGCGTGTTCCCGGCCTGACGACAGCAACTCCTTCCCTCTCCCCCACGCGAGGGGAGGGACCGCTTACGGTTCCCGGGGCTGCGATCAGCCCTGGCCGCCCGATTCGCCTTCTTTAGGCTTGAACTGCTTGTCGCTGATGCGGAACTTGTTGCGGCGATCGCCCATCAAGTAGCGCAGGTCACGGATACTGAGGTCGCTCACCTCGTGCATGCGGATCAGCAGCGAAGCGCCGACCGGCAGACGGTGGTGACGAATCTTGCTGATCACTGGCGGCGCCACTTCCAGCGCGCGCGACAGGGCTGCGTCGTTCTTCAGACGCAGATTTTCGATCAGCGTATCCAGCAGACGGTTCGGGTTGTACTGCAGCAGATCATCGCCTTCCGAATCGTTGTTCATATCAATGCCGACTTGGTTTGTCATGATGTCGTTTGTTCCTTCTGAAAGTAGTCCTGCAAAGTAAAAAACACTCGGAGCTCGCTCTTGCTGCGTTAATGTTCATCCTTCACCAAGGAACGAATTCACACACGGACGGATTCCGGTATAACAAGTTTCATAATATATACACAATTGTACAACAGCGAGCATTCCAGTACTTAAAAGCAACAAAAAAAACCCATTGCTGTAAGTTATTGTTGTCCGGTTGCAACATTGTGTGAGAATTATACACCTTCTCCTGTGTTAAGCTGCCTGTGCCTCAATTCAATTGAATCGTTGAAGTTAATTATAAGGCAATTTCGCATAAGTTGCCGCACGATATTCAATTTCCGTGCGGCACATGCTACGTAGTTTCCGGGCGCCAACTATACAATACTGGCAGCAAGACCATAGTTCAACTGTCTTAACGGTTTCTTACATATTCCCGCCCCGCGACAGGCGCACGGCCCGTCCCAGTTCCACCACCGACATCGCATAGAAATAGCTGCGGTTATATTGCGTTATAGCAAAGAAATTGTTAGTTGCAAGCCAGTATTCCGTGGGATCGGCGCCATTCTGTAAATCCACCAGGCCAAAGTTCATGCCCGGCGGCAATGCTGATGTGGTGCTGATGCCGGCCGCCGTCAAGTCCTGGGCGGCAAATTTCGCCACCAGGCCCTGGTTGATCATGCCTTCCCACGCCCGGCTGGGCGACACCTCGGCCTGGTACACGAGCGGACCCGGGTCGTCGCGGCGCCAGCCGTGCGCCGTCAGGAAGGCGGCCACGCTGCCGATGGCATCGCTGCTCGAGCCGAGCAGGTCGACCTTGCCGTTGCCATCGAAATCGACGGCGTATTTGACGATGCTGCTGGGCATGAATTGCGGCATGCCGACGGCGCCCGCGTACGAGCCCCGCAGCGACAGCGGGTCGATGCCGTTCTGGCGCGCGAACAGCAGGGTCGCTTCCAGTTCGCCGCGGAAGAAGGCCATGCGCGCATCGCGCGCCGGCGCTTCCGGATAGGAGAAGGCCAGCGTGGTGAGCGCGTCCAGCACGCGGAAGCGGCCCGTGTTGCGGCCGTACACGGTTTCCACGCCGATGATGCCGACCAGGATTTCCGCCGGCACGCCGTACAGGGCTTCGGCCCGCGCCAGCGCTTCCTGGTTCTCGTTCCAGAACTGCACGCCGGCGTCGATGCGCAGCGGGTCGATGAACAGCTTGCTGTACGCCTGCCAGTTCTTGGGCTTGCCCGGCGGCGCCGGTTTGATCAGTTGCACGGCCGCGTCCACGTAGCGCACCTGGCCCATCAGCGTATCCAGCGCGTCGCGGTCGAAGCCGTCGCGCGCGGCCAGCTCGTCGAGGAAGGCGCGCACGTCCTTCCACTGGCCGAAGTTGACGAATTCGCCCACGTAATCGACGGGCGGCGGGCCTTTTTTCTTGACGGCCTTGGCCTTGCTGTGGCGCTGGCTGGGCGGCAGCTTGTAGCCGTAGGGGTCGACGGCGGCCTGGGCCAGCGGCGCGGCCGCCAGCAGCAGGGCCAGCATCCAGCGGGAGGGGGAGCGGGGGAAGGACATAGCGTTCATCGGCATCGTGGTAGCAGGGTTTGCAGCGTCCGCAGGGACGCCGCGCGTGTTGTGGGGTGGGCGCGGCCATAGCGCAACGCGCCATACAGCGCCAGGAATTCGTCCATGGCAGCGTGTTTTTCCGTGGCGGCCGGCATGTGCCGCAAGCGCGCCGCATAGGACTGCGGTCCCTCGTCCGGCCGGCGGGCAAAGCCGTGCCTGGCCTGCTGCCGGCAGAACGCCTGGTACAGTCGCTCCAGCCGGTCTTGCCGGCGCCACACACTGCGTTGCCGCAGCAGGGCGGCCAGGCCCGCCGCCAGCGCCAGGCCGGCCGCGCTGCGCCACTGGAACAGGGTTGCGCTTAATTCTTCAAGGAAACTTCGCTGCCTGTCTGGATTGTAATCCAGGACCCATTGATTCCAAGCATTATTCATCGCCGCCACGGAAAATCGCAAACGGGCCAGCCATGAAGTGGGGTCGTTCTGCAACGCCAGCAAGGGGCCGAGGCCGAACAGGCTGTTTTGCGGCAGGGCCCGCGCCAGGTTCTGTTCGATCCGGTCGGGGGCCACGGCGGCTGTGGGATCGACCCGGCGCCAGCCCTGGCCGTCCAGCCACACTTCGGCCCAGGCGTGGGCGTCGGACTGGCGCACCGTCACGTAGCCGTCCACCGGGTTGTATTCGCCGCCCTGGTAGCCCGTCACCACCCGCGCCGGCACTTGCATGGCGCGCATCAGCACCACGAAGGCGCCCGCGTAGTGTTCACAAAAGCCGGCCCGGGTGTCGAACAGGAACTGGTCGACGGCGTCGTGGCCCAGCAGGGGCGGCTGCAGCGTGTAGTAGAACTTCTCGTCGCGGAACAGCCTGAGCACGGCCCGCACGGAGTCGTCCGGCCGCGGCTGGCGCAGCGTGCGGGCCAGGGCCAGCGTACGCGGGTTGAAGCCGGCCGGCAGCGCCAGCCAGTGCGCCATGGCCGGCGGCGTTTCGTCGGCCTGGATGCGGTAGTCCAGGTGGGCGCTGGCGTCGTAGCGCAGCCGTTCGTTGATCGGCGTGGTGGCGAAGTATTCCACTTCCTCCGAACTGGTGGCCAGGTAGCCGGGCAGGTCCAGCTCCGGCTCCGTCAGTTCCAGCGCGAACAGCCAGCGTTTGCCGGTCGGCTCCAGCGTGACCTGGTGGCGCACGGCCGGACCGCGCGCCACCAGCTGCACCTCGTGCCGGGGCCCGCGCCGGCGCGGCACCCGGGTCCAGGTGCGGCCGTCGTAGTCGCCCAGCACGATGCCGCGCCAGTACAGCTGCGACTGGGCCGGTTGCGGGTCGATGAAGCGGACCCGGAACGCCACCTCGTCCGACATGGCCAGGCTGGAGACGTTACCGGGCGCCATGCTGTCGGACATGCCGCTGCGGCCCGCGCGCGCGTCGCCCGGCAAGCCCCACAGCGGGCCCTGGATGCGGGGGAAGGCGATAAACAGCAGCGCCGCCAGCGGCGCGGCCAGCAGCATGATGTGGCCGGCCGTGCGCAGGCGCCGGGCCAGCGGCGGCACCTGGCCCGTGTACTGGAACGTGAGCTGGGCCGTCAGCAGCACGGCCAGCGTGGCCAGCATGGACAGGGCCGTCAACATGGTCTGGCTGTAGAAGAAGGTCGTCAGCAGCAGGAACAGGCTGAGGAAGATGACAACGAACAGGTCGCGCCGGGCGTGCATTTCCAGCAGCTTGAAGGCCAGCAGCAGGGCCAGCATGGCCACCCCGGCGTCGCGCCCCAGCAGCGTGTGGAAGGAGTGGTAGACGCCCGCCATCGACAGCATGGACAGCGGCAGCAGCAGCCACAGGGGCGGCATGCGCTTGCCCAGCCAGGTGACGGTGGCGCGCCACAGCAGCGTGGCGCAGACGGCGGCGCTGGTCCACGGCGGCAGGTGGGCGAAGTGGGGCGCCAGCACCATCAGGGCGGCGGCCAGCAGCAGCAAGGTGTCGGCCTTGTCGCGCGGCAGGCGCTGGGCCAGGCGCTGCCAGCGGCTGGTGGCGGGCGTCATGGCCGCTGTCCCGTGCCAAACAGGGCCAGCGCCTGCAGGCAGGCGGCCCGGTGGGCGTCGCCCAGGGCCGGTTCGAACTGGTGCGGGCCCAGGCGGAAGGCGTAGGGCAGGGCGCGCCGTTCCGCTTCCAGCACCCAGCTGGTCAGGCGCGACAGTTTGTGCTCAAGCGCCATCGCCGGCGGCAGCTCGGCGAAATCGAGACACAGTTCGGCCACGGCGCCGCCGTCGAAATGCTTGGTCACCAGCTGGCCGCCCAGGGCCGGATCGTGGCGCGCGATCTGGCGCCAGGCCAGGTGGCGCATCGGGTCGCCCGCCTGGTAGCTGCGGATGCCGGCGAAATTGTCCAGCCCCACCTGGCCATGGCCCTCCTCGCTGGCCGCGCCCTGCATGGGCAGCGGCGGCGCATCGGCCTCCGGATAGGGGTAGACCAGGGCCCGCAGGTCCGGCTTCCAGTACGACCAGGCGCGGAACAGGCCCAGCGGATAGCGCGTGAGCAGGCGGATGCGGGGCGCGTCCAGCCAGCCCCGTTCCGCCGTGGCGCACGACAGCACGGCCAGCGCGCTGCCGCCGGCGGACACGTCGGCCACGTGGCGCGGTTCGCCGTCCTGCTGGAAGCCGAGCCAGACGGCGTAACGGTCGGCCCGGCCCGGGTTGTGCAGCTGCAGTTCGAAACGGGCTTCCTCGCCCGCGAACACGGGCTGCACCCGGCCCGGCGCCAGCCGCAGGCCGGCCAGGTTTTTGGCCGTCAGGACCATGTCGGCCACGGCGCAGGCGCCGGCGAAAAAGGTGAGGGCGAAGCCCAGCCCCAGGTTGTAGTTGAGGGCGCCGATCAGCATCACCAGCAGCAGGCCGGTGAACGCCAGTCCCGGCGCGGCCGGCACGATGAAGACGCGCCGCATCACCAGTACCACCGTGCCCGGCTCGCGCTCGCGCAGCTGGAACAGCCACTGGTCGGCCATCGTGCGGTACCACCGGCGCGGCGCGGCGAACATGACAGTGCTAGACCGGCACCGACTGCTGCAGCTGCAGCACCAGTTCGCGGCTGGCCAGGGCCACGCCATGGGCCGATTTGAGGGGCCGCAGCCGGTGCGCGCACACGGGCACCAGCACGGCCTGCACGTCTTCCGGCAGCACGTGGTCTCGCCCCTCGAGCGCGGCCCAGGCGCGCGCCGCCTGCAGCAGGGCGATGGCCGCGCGCGGGCTCATGCCCTCGGCGAACAGGCCGCTCTGGCGCGAGGCAGCGGCCAGCGCCTGCACATAGTCGATCAGGGCGGGCGCGGCGTGGATCTGGCGCAGGCCCTGCTGGGCCGCCGCCAGTTCGTCCGGGGTCATGGCCGGCGGCAGCGACTTGAGCAGCGCGCGCCGGTCCTCGCCCATGAGCAGGGCCCGTTCGGCCGCCGCATCCGGATAACCGAGCGACAGGCACATGAGGAAGCGGTCCAGCTGCGATTCGGGCAGCGGGAAGGTGCCCACCTGGTGGGTGGGATTCTGGGTGGCGATGACGAAGAACGGTTCCGGCAGCGGGCGCGTGATGCCGTCGGCCGTCACCTGGCGCTCTTCCATCGCCTCCAGCAGGCCGGACTGGGTCTTGGGCGTGGCGCGGTTGATCTCGTCGGCCAGCAGCACCTGGGTGAAGATGGGGCCGGGGTGGAACACGAAGGCGTTCTTTTCCCGCTCGTAGATCGAGATGCCGGCCACGTCGGCCGGCAGCAGGTCGCTGGTGAACTGGATGCGGTTGAAGCGCAGTCCCAGCGAGACGGCCAGCGCGTGGGCCAGCGTGGTCTTGCCCACGCCGGGCACGTCCTCGATCAGCAGGTGGCCGCCGGCCAGCAGGCAGGTGAGGGCCTGGCGCACCTGCAAGTCCTTGCCGACGATGATCTGGCCCACCTGGCGGGCGACCGCGTGCAGTTTACTGACCATGGCGCCGTCCGCTGCCGTTTTGGATGGCCGAACTGGTGCGTGCGGGGCGCGCTGCGCACCAGCGAAGTGCGGCAACGTGGTAGATTAGCGCCATACGTGATTTTTTTAACATGCCAGATCAAGAGAACCAGACGATCATCAGATTCTATGCGAGAACCCGCGCGTGGGATACACAATGATGGCGGCGGCAGAAGCGAGACACATGAGTACAGCAATTTACAGCCATCCCGATTGCCAGCGGCACAACATGGGCGACTGGCACCCCGAGTCGCCGGCCCGGCTGCAGGCCATCGCCGACCAGCTGATCAGCGCCCAGATCAATGACCTGGTCGAGCACCGCCAGGCCCCGCTGGCCCAGCTGGCCGACCTGGAACGCAACCATACCCCGAGCGCCATCGCCATGGTGCGCGACAACGTGCCGGCCGAAGGCGAGGCGTGCTACCCGATCGACGGCGACACCCTGCTCAACGCCTGGAGCTGGCAGGCTGCGCTGCGCGCCGCCGGCGCCGCCGTGGCCGCGACGGATGCCGTGATCGACGGCGAGATCGGCAACGCCTTCTGCGCCATCCGCCCGCCCGGCCACCATGCGCGCCCGTCCGAGCCGATGGGCTTCTGCCTGTTCAACAACGTCGCCATCGCCGCCCGTCATGCGCTCGACGTGCGCGGCCTGCAGCGGGTGGCCATTGTCGACTTCGACGTCCACCACGGCAACGGCACGGCCGAATCGTTCGCGCGCGACCCGCGGGTGCTGATGGCCAGCTTCTTCCAGCATCCGTTCTATCCCTACACGGAACCGGAGCCGATCACAGCCACCTGCGTCAACGTGCCGGTGCCGGCCCGCTCCGGGGGCGACGTGATCCGCAAGGTGGTGAGCGAATACTGGCTGCCGGCGTTGCACGCGTTCCAGCCCGAGATGGTGTTCATCTCGGCCGGTTTCGACGCCCACCGCGAGGACGACATCGGCGGCATGGGGCTGGTGGAGGCGGACTACGCCTGGATCACGCAGCAGATGATGGAAGTGGCGCGCCTGTACGCGCGCGGGCGCATCGTCAGCACGCTGGAAGGGGGCTACAACCTGTCGGCCCTGGGCCGCAGCGTGGTGGCGCACGTGCGCGCGCTGGCCGAGCTGTAACGGCGCACCGGTAGCGGAAATGAAAACGGCACCCGCAAGGGGCGCCGTGCAAGGAGGCCGGCCGGCGCCGTCAACGGCGCGGCCGGCATGCAGCGTCAGCTCAGGCCGTGACCTGACGGCCGTTCCTGGCGGACCAGCGATACAGGCCGCCTACCATCAGCGTTCCCACCACCAGCGCCACCAGCATGGTCTGCGCTTCGCTCATGCCGTTGGCGATGGCCAGCGGCTCGCCCTTTCCGGACAGGACGATCAGGCCGGCCAGCGCCACGTTGAACAGGCTCTCGCCGACGATGAAGCCGGACATCACCAGCACGCCCAGGCGCTTGGCCGTTTCTCCGCCGGCCCGGTTTTCCACCGCCCGTTCGAACAGCCAGCCGGCCACGGCGCCCACCACCACCGGCGCCGTCGCGGAGCTGGGCAGGTAGATGGCCAGGCCCACGCCCAGCGGCGGCAGGCTGTATTTGTCGTTGCTGGCCTTTTTCAGCACAAAGTTCACCACCACCAGGCCCAGGCCCAGGGCGGCGCCCCAGCCCACCAGGTGCCACGGCAGGTCGCCGCCGATCACGCCCTTGGCCAGGGTGGAGATCAGGGTCGCCTGCGGCGCCGCCAGCGGCTGCGCCGAAATCGCGTCCAGATTGGGCGCGCCCGTAAAGCCGTTGGCGTGATTGAGCAGTTCCAGCACGGGCGGCACCACGCAGGAGCCGGCCAGCACGCCGATCAGCAGGCCGACCTGCTGCTTCCACGGGGTGGCGTCGACCAGCTGGCCCGTCTTCAGGTCCTGCAGGTTGTCGTTGCCGATCACGGCCACGGCCAGCACCACGGTGGTGACGAACAGCGCGAAGGCCACCAGCGCGTGGCTCACTTCCGGCCCCATGACGTGGCGCCCGACCATGCCCACGCTGAGCGCGGCGCCCAGGATGGTGAGGATGGCGATGCCCGACACGGGCGAGTTGGAGGAACCGATCAGGCCCGCCATGTAGCCGCACACGGCGGCGGCGAACATGCCGGCGATCAGGATGTAGGCCACGCCCACGGCCACCAGCGGCACCGCCAGTTCGGCCAGTGGCCCGCCCTGCAGGAAGCTGGCCAGCAGCCAGCCGGCCGGCACCATCGAAATCAGGGTGACCAGGCCGACGATGAACACGGGCAGGTCCTGTTCTGTGCGTTCGATGACGGCGCCGTCGACTTTGGCGCGGCGCGATGCTTCCAGCGCCGACTTGAGGCCGCCGATGACCGGCTTGGCCAGGCCGGCCAGCGTGACGATGGCGGCCGCGCCGATCACGCCCGCGCCCATCATGCGCACATCGGTCGACCACACCTTCAAGGCCAGGTCGGCGGCCGGCACGCCGGCGGCGGCCGGTTGCATGGCCGTCATCAGCGGCACCAGGATGCCCCAGGCGATAACCAGTCCGGCCAGCATGGCCACGCCGACGGTAATGCCCATCAGGTGGCCGGCGCCCAGCAGGGCCAGCGAACTGGAGGCGCCGATGCCGGTGGCGCCGCCGCCGGTGCGGAAGTAGATCGACATTTCACCGGCCATCAGCTTGACGGCGCTGCCGGCCGCGTACAGCGCCGAGGCGACGCTGCCCCAGATCATGGCCCACAGGCCGGCCTTGCCTTCGGTGGCGCCGGCGCGCGAAGCCATTCCGACCTTCAGCACTTCGGCCGCCGCCACGCCTTCCGGATAGGGCAGGTCGGACTGCGACACCAGGGCGCGCCGCAGCGGCATGGTGTACATCACGCCCAGCACGCCGCCGATGGCGCAGGCGCCGAAGGTGGGCCAGAACGGCACGTGCGCCCACCAGCCCACCATCAGCAGGCCAGGCAGCACGAAGATGACCGAGGCCAGCGTGCCGGCGGCCGAGGCGATGGTCTGGACGATGTTGTTTTCCTGGATCGATGCGTCCTTGAAGGCGCTCAACAGCGCCATCGAGATCACCGCCGCCGGAATCGAGGTGGCGAAGGTCAGGCCCACCTTGAGACCCAGGTAGACCTGGGCCGCGGTAAAGATCAGGGTGATCAGGACGCCCAGGATCACCCCGCGCAGGGTGATTTCCTTGGGGTTGGACGGTGCAGCTATGCTCATCTTCGGCACTCCGATGGTTGGGTAATATTTATCAAACGACAAGAAAAGCCGACATCATATCCGACAATGCGGCTAATCTATACAACTGTGATGATGACGGCAAGCAGACTTTGTGGCGGCGACGGAGGCAGGCTGTAAAATAGCGGATTGACTGAACGATTTTGAAGGCAAGAGCATGGCAATTCAATGGTATCCGGGGCACATGAACGCCGCCAGGAAGAAGGCGGCGGAGCAGATGGAGAACACCGATCTGGTGATCGAGGTGGTCGACGCCCGGCTCCCTGAGGCGAGCTGCAATCCGATGGTGGAGGAGCTGCGCAAGTTCCGCCAGCGTCCCTGCCTGAAGATCCTCAACAAGACCGACCTGGCCGATCCGGCCGCTACGGCGGCCTGGGTGGCGTACTACAACGCCCAGGAAGGCGTGACCGCGTATGCCATGACGACCAAGAAGCCGGCCGAAGTGGCGCGCATCCCGGAACTGGCCAAGTCGCTGGCGCCGCACCGCGGTGTGCCGACCAAGCCGCTGCGCATCATGATCATGGGCATCCCCAACGTGGGCAAGTCGACCCTGATGAACGCGCTGCTGAAAAAGCGCGTGGCCAAGGTGGGCGACGAACCGGCCGTCACCAAGCAGCAGCAGAAGCTGTACCTGGACAAGAACACCATCCTGGTCGATACGCCCGGCATGTTGTGGCCCAAGATCGCCCTGGCCAGCGACGGCCTGATGCTGGCCGCCAGCCATGCCGTCGGCTCCAACGCGCTGATCGAGGAAGAAGTGGCCGTGTTCCTGGCCGACGAAATGCTCAAGCACTACCCGCAACTGCTGGTGGCGCGCTACGGCTTCAAGGACATCGAGCAGATGGACGGCATCGCCGTGGTGGAAGGGGTGGCGGCGCGGCGCGGCTTCCGCCAGAGGGGCGGCGACCTCGATTTCGAGAAGGCCTCGCACACCTTCCTGGGCGACTACCGCAGCGGCGCGCTGGGTCGCATATCGCTGGAAACGCCGGACACGCGCAAGCTGCGGCTGGACGAACACGCCGCCGAGATGGCCATCAAGGCGGAAAAGGCGGCCGCGCTGGCGGCCGAAAAAGCCAAGGCTGCGGCCAACGGCAAGCGCGGGACCTGAGCCGATGTGGGCCTTGGCGACAATGATGGCGGCAGACTAAACGACTTGTAGTTCCAGTCGTTTGCCCAGGCATCCCAGTGCCTGAGCCACCTTGTCGATCTTGGTGGCATGGTGCAAATCCATCATGCGGTTGACCACCTGCGGGATCGTGCCCAGGCGCCGCGCCAGTTCGGATGGCCCCACTTTCTGCAACAACATTTCGTTCAGCAGCAGAACTTTCGCCGCCACACTGGCGGGCAACGCAACCATGCGTTCGCCCGGCTGCGGTTCAGACGGTCCAGGCACAGGTCGCTTGTCCTCGAAATAAAAATCCATTGCCGATACAAGGGCATCCTCCGCCATCGCCATTGCTTCGGCGTCGTCGTCGCCCTGGGTAAGTGCTTCGGGAATATCCCGGAAGGTGACGACGTAGCCGCCCGCTTCAAGATCGGGCTCGAATTTGGCAGGGTATCGCATATCAGTTCCTTGTGATGGGGGAGATAATTCCGGGAGCAGGCCATGTCGCCAATCCTTTGCGGGGAAGGACGCATCTCATTTCAGTTTGAGTTGCTTCTTGACGCCTTCCACGAGCCCGGTCTTCAGCTCCTTTGCTGGGTGCCTTGGCAGGACGCTTTGTCGCCCGTTCAGGTAGACCTTTAAGTGGTTCGAACCATCCTTGAAGGTCGCGCCGTGCTGGGTCAGCCATTTGACAAATTCACTCTGCTTCACGCCACCTCCGCACATTCATGTTAAGCAATTTTGCTTACATCGACAAGGAGTTTTAAACAAAAACGTTTAATTTTTCCATCTAATCCGTCGTGTGGCCGAAGCGGAAGCTCGATACGGCCAGCGCCCCGAAGAAATTCTCCTCATGATACGGCACGGCCGCCGCCTCGTTCTCGGCCGCGCCCAGCGCCACCATCAACGGCAGCAGATGTTCCTCGCGCGGGTGCGCCATGCGCGCCGCCGGCGCCTGTTCCCATTGCAGCAGCTGTGCCGTGCGCTGGGCCGGCGGCAGCGCCATGGTGGCGCGCAGCCAGGCGTCGAACTGGTGCGAGGCCGCCGCGCCCTGGGCGTTGAAGGCGCGCAAGTTGTGGTAACTGAGGCCGCTGCCGACGATCAGTATCCCTTCCTCGCGCAGCGGCGCCAGCGCCCGTCCCGCCTCCAGGTGGGTGAGGGGATCGAGCCCGTGCCGCAGCGACAGCTGGACGATGGGCACGTCCGCCTGCGGATAGACCGGGTACAGGGCGCTGAAGGTGCCATGGTCGAAGCCGCGCTCCCCGTCCAGCAGGGTGGCGTGGCCAGCATCGTCGAGCAGCGTCTTGACGCGCAGCGCCAGTTCCGGCGAGCCGGGGGCGTTGTACTGCACCTGGTAGGTGTGGGCCGGGAAGCCGGAATAATCGTAGATCATGGGCGGCCGGGGGCTGGCCGAGACCATGAATTCGCGCGTTTCCCAGTGCGCCGTCACCACCAGCACGGCCTTGGGCGTGCGGCCCAGCTGGCGCGGGATGTCGCGCAGCGACGCTTCCAGCACATCGTAGGTGTGGCCGAATTCCGCCTTCATGAACGGCCAGGGACCGCCGCCGTGGGACAGGAAATAGGTCGGTAGTGCGTGCTCTTGCATGGTCAATCTCCAGCGAGGGTAAGTCCAGACTATATGCTTGCGTACTCAACTATACAATCGTGCGCAAGTTGATGGACCGTTCAGCTTTTGTTAATGATGAGCGGCTGGGCCAGCGGCGCAGGTATAATGCCGGGGTTTTGGTGCCCGCGCGCGTGACCACGTGCGCAGTTAAACGGGAAACACAAGGCCGCTCCCAGCGATCACGGCCAAGGTGTGCTGCCCCCGCAACGGTAAACAAGCGCCGACCGCTCCCTGCGGCCGGCAGGCTGGCTCAATGACCACTATGCGCCGCATAGGAAGGTGGGCCAGTCCGACTTGCAAGCCCGGATACCGGCCAGACAGGTGGATGAGCGTTGCGCGCACGGCGCCGGCGCGCCATCCGGTTTATTCCGGCTTGCGGGGACGCAGGCGGATGCCTTTTCAAAAAAGATCTGACATGCAAATCACCGTTACCCGCCGCCTGCCGGCGTCGCAGCCGCTTGTGCTGGCCGCTGCCGTTTCCCTTTGCTTTTCCGCCGTCGCGCCCGCGCTGGCGCAGAACGCCGCCGGCCAGTCGCTCGCGCCCATCGTCGTCACCGGCGCCCGTTTCGACGCCTCCGCAGGCATGGCGCCGATCGGCGCCACCGTCATCACGGCCGACGAAATCCGCCGTGCCGGCGTTGCCGACGTCAATGCCGCGATCCGCAAGATCGGCGGCGTGTATGGCCGCAACAGCCTCGATGGCAGCTCCGACTTCGGCCTGGACCTGCGCGGCTTTGGCAGCAACAGCAGCCAGAACCTGGTGGTAGTGGTGGATGGCGTGCGTGTGTCCGAGAGCGAACTGTCCAACGTGATCCTGTCCACCATTCCCGTCGATACGGTGGAGCGCATCGAGATCAGCCGCGGCGGCGCCAGCGTGCTGTATGGCGAAGGCGCGACGGGCGGCGTGATCAACATCATCACCAAGCGCCCCGTGGCGCACAGCGTGGGCGGCAGCATGACGGCCGAAGTGGGCCAGTTCCGCGAGCGCGAAGTGCGCGGCACCGTGCACCAGGCCTGGGACGGTTTTGCCGCCGACGGCGCCATCGACACGCAGCACAACGACAACTACCGCGCCAACAACAACTACAAGCAGGTCGACGTGAGCGCCGGTGCCCAGTGGTTCAGCAAGGAAGGCCGCATGGGCTTCCGCTACGAGGGCGCGCGCGAGGACATGCGCTTTGCCGGCCCGCTCCACGAAGACCAGTTCAACGCCAACCCACGCCATACCAACACGCCTAACGATTTCGGCTCGCTCGACAGCGACCGCCTCACCGGTTTCATTACGCGCCATATCGGCAGCCTGGACCTGGCGGCGGAACTGTCGCACCGCGAAAAGACGACGAAGGGGACTTTTGGCACATATTCCTTGGAATCGACCAGCAAGCAGACCCAGTTTTCGCCTCGCGTGCGTCAACTGGGCGAGATCGGCGGCATGACGAATGAGCTGGTGGCTGGTGTGGACCTGGTGCGCTGGAATCGCGTCACCACCGACGCGTATGCGCAGGCCGACGCGACCCAGCGTTCCAAGGCCATCTACGCGCGCGACGAGATCAAGTTCGATCCTGCCCATAACGGCCGCCTGGCCGCCGGCGTGCGTCGCGAACTGTTCGACAAGGATACCCATGATGGTTATGGCGGCCAAAACAGCATCGTGCAGGGCCTGAACGCATGGGAGCTGCAGGGCAGTTATGCCGTACTGCCTGCGCTGGAGGCGTTCGCCAAGGCCGGCCAGAGCTATCGCGTGGCCAATGCGGATGAAAATTCCTACACGTCGACGGGCCTACCGCTCAAGGCCCAGACGTCGCACGACCTGGAACTGGGCGCCAGCTATGGCGATGCGGCGCGCAAGGTCACGGCCCGTATCTTCCGCAGCAACCTGAGCAACGAGATCTTCTTCGATCCGACCCTGAACCTCAACAGCGGGGCCAACACCAATCTGGACCCAACCCGCCGCGAAGGCTTCGAACTCGACGCCGAGGCGCGCGTGGCGCCCGACTGGACCGTCTCCGGCCACTACCAGCACGTCAAGGCCACCTTCCGCGAAGGCGTCAATGCCGGCCACGAGATGGTGCTGGTGCCGAAGAATATCGTCACGGCCCGCCTGGCCTGGACCCCGGCCGACGGCCAGAGCGCCGACATCGGCGCCCAGTGGGTGGACCAGCAGCGTTACGGCGGCGACTTCCGCAACGACTGCTCCGCGCAGATGCCGTCCTTCACCACCTTCGATGCGCGCTATGCCCGCAAGCTGGGCCAGTGGGAGCTGTCCGTCGCCGGCCTGAACCTGGCGGACAAGCACTATACCAGCCAGGCTTTCGGCTGCCGCGATGGCATCTATCCAAGCGATGGCCGCCAGCTGAAGGTCGCAGCGCGCTACGACTTCTAAGCGCCTGGCGCCGGATGCCTGTGCGTCCGGCGCTTTTCATTAACGGAAAACCGCCATGCACCTTTCTCACCGAACCCTGGCCTGCGCGCTGGCGCTGCTGTGCACACCGCTGCACGCGGCCATCACCGTGCGCGACGACGCCGGCAACGCCATCACGCTGGCGCGGCCCGCCCAGCGCGTGATTGCCATGGCGCCCCACATCACCGAGCTGCTGTTCGCGGCCGGCGGCGGTGAACATGTGGTGGGAGCGATGAATTTCAGCGACTATCCGGCGGCGGCCAAGCGCGTGCCGCAGGTAGGCAGCAACGAGCAGATCGACATGGAGCGCATCCTGGCGCTCAAGCCCGACCTGCTGGTGGTCTGGAAAAGCGGGAACACGGCGCGCCAGCTGGAGCAGCTCAGGAGTATGGGCGTACCCATGTTCTACAGCGAGCCGCAAAAGCTGGACGAAGTGGCCACCAGCCTGACCCGCCTGGGCCAGCTGCTGGGCACCGAGCCGGCCGCGCAGGCCGCCGCGCGCGACTACCGCGCCCGCATCGCCGCGCTGTCGGCCGCCTACGCACGGCGCCCGCCGGTGCGGGTGTTCTACCAGATCTGGGACAAGCCCCTGTTCACCCTCAATGGCGACCATATCTCCAGCGACGTGATGCGCCTGTGCGGCGGCCAGAACGTGTTCGCGGCGCAGAAGGTGGTTGCGCCCTCCGTCAGCACCGAAGCCGTGTTGCAGGAAAACCCGGAAGCCATCATCGGCGGCGAGCGGGCCGGCCAGCCCGACGCCGGCATCTACCTGTGGAAGCAGTATCCGGGCATGCAGGCTGTCAAGCGGGGCAACCTGTTCGCGCTCGACGGCGAAACGCTGACCCGCGCCACGCCGCGCATCGCCGATGCGGCCGCCCAGCTGTGCGAAAAACTGGAGACGGCGCGCCGGCACCGGCCTTAGGACAGGCTTAATTTGGGCGCAAACGTTTGATTTTTGCATTCCCGTCCCAAAACGGCCGGGAAAAAGTGGTAATCTGCCGGCGTTTGCTACTCATTCATGAAGGATCGTTATGCGCTTACTGCGTCTCCTGCTTGCTTCCGTCGCCTTTGTGGCCTCCGCTTCCGGCGCCTTTGCCGCCGATTTCAAGAACGGCGTCGATTACACGACGCTCGATACCCCGGTGCGCGCCGATACCGGCAAAAAAGTGGAAGTGGTGGAAGTGTTCATGTACCACTGCCCGCACTGCAACGCGCTCGATCCGGTGCTGAACGAGTGGGTCAAGAAGCAGGGCGACAAGATCGTGTTCCGCCGCCTGCACATGGCGCCCAACCTGACCGAAGCGCAGGCGCACGCCTTCGCCACGCTGGAAGCGATGAACGCGCTGGGCAACGGCCTGCACGAAAAAATCTTCCACGCCATCCATGTGGAGCATAATCGTCTGAACACGGACCAGGGTTTGCTCGATTTCGTGACCAAAAACGGCGTGGACAAGGCGAAGTACCTGGAATTTTTCAATTCCTTCGCGGTACAAACCAAGATGAAGCGGTCGATGCAGCTGGTGTCCGCGTATAAGCTCGACAGCGCGCCCAGCCTGGTGATCGACGGTCACTACACCACCTCGCCGGCGCAGGCCGGGCACGGCCAGTCCAGCGTACCGGCCGCGCATGCAGCGTTGTTCCAGGTGATGGATATGCTGGTCGCCAAGACCAGCGCGGAGAAGGCAGCGAAGAAATAATATGGAAGAAAATGAAGTAGAAAAGGGCGTAATGAAGATGTACAAGGAGTCCGAGCCGGACATCGAAACCTTGTACGAATACAGCTACGTCAACCATCTCGCGTGGAGCATCCTGTTGATCGCGGTCGGCCTGATCGTGTGGCTCACGATCGCCCTCACCAACGCGGAGAACCAGCGTAACGCACTGATGACCAGGCAGTGTGCCGATCCCGTCTTCAAGGGCGAGATCGACACCAAGTGCCTGAAAACGGTGCATTCGCGCGAGCACTGGTGGCAGCACGTGGGTTACGCCCTGCGTCACGTGAAACCTGAGTAAGACTTGGAGTCGGCCACGATGAAGGAAGTCCTGCTCGTTACCGGCAGCGGCCGGGGGATAGGTGCGGCCACGGCGCTGCTGGCCAGCCAGCGCGGCTACGCCGTGTGCATCAACTACCGCACCGACGCCGGCGCGGCCGAAGCGCTGCGCGAGCGCATCGTGGCCGCCGGCGGGGAAGCCATCGCGGTGCAGGCCGACGTGGCCGTGGAGGCGGACGTGCAGCGCCTGTTCGCCACCATCGATACGCAGCTGGGCCCCATCACGGCCCTGGTCAACAACGTGGGGGTGCTGGAAAAGCAGTGCCGGCTGACGGAGATGTCGGTCGAACGGCTGCAGCGCGTGTTCACCACCAACGTCATCAGCTACTTCCTGTGCTGCAAGGAGGCCGTGCTGCGCATGTCCACCGCGCGCGGCGGGCAGGGCGGGCGCATCGTCAACGTCTCGTCGGGCGCTGCACGGGTCGGCTCGCCCAACGTCTACATCGATTACGCCGCCTCCAAGGGCGCCGTCGATACGCTGACGCTGGGCCTGTCGAAGGAAGTGGCGGCCGAAGGCATACGGGTCAACTGCGTGCGGCCCGGTCTGATTTATACGGAGATCCACGCCAGCGGCGGCGATCCCGGCCGCGTCGAACGCATGGCGGCCACCGTGCCCATGGGACGCGGCGGCCAGCCGGAAGAAGTGGCCGAAGCCATTTTGTGGCTGCTCGGTCCCCAGTCGTCCTACGTCAGCGGCACCTTCATCGACGCCGCCGGCGCGCGCTGATCTTCAACTGAAACAAGCAGCTCCTTCAAGCGCCGGGCCAATTATCAGGCGGCGTCGTGGCAGTCAGAATGCAGGCCGTGCAATGTGCACTTCACTCATTCTTGCCAGGAGCTGCCGATGTCCCGTTCTTACCTTTCCCCTTCCCTGATGCTGGCGGGCCTGCTGTGTGCAGCGCCGCTGGCCGCGGACGCTGCGTCCGCCAGTTCCGCCCCAGTCGTCTCGTCCGGCTCGCCCATCCCGCTTGCCGCTCCCGTTGCGCCGGCCGCGCCAGATGCCCGGCTGCCGTCACCGCAGCGCGTGTTCAGCGCCGATGTCACGCCGGAACTGGAAGCGGTGATGCTGGCCGCGCGCCGCTATGCCGCGTTCTGGAACAGCGGCGATCCGGCCTATGCGCAACAGGCGCTGGCGCCCGACTTCATGGACCGCACCTTGCCGGAGGGCCGCGAGCAGGGCGGCGCCGGTCCATTGCAGGCTTCGCGCGGCTTTCGCGCCGCCGTGCCCGACTTGAAGGTGGACGTGACCGATATGGTGGCGGCGGGCGACCGGGTAGTGGTGCGCCTGCACTTCACCGGCCATTTCACGGGCCAGTTCGGCCAGACCAAAGGACAGGGCCAGTCCATCGATTTCCAGGCGTTCGACCTGTATCGCGTGGCCGATGGCCGCATCGCCGACAACTGGCACCTGGAGGACAATCTGGCGCTGCTGCGGCAAATGGGCGTGATCCGGCCGTAAGCACCGTCAGCACCATCAGCACCGTCAGCGCCATCAGCGCCATCAGCGCAGTTTGTGCCGCTAGCGCTCCAGCTGACCGAAGCGCTCCTGCAGGAACTCGGCCAGCAACGCGATGCGCGGCGGCTGGAAGCGGTGGCGGTGGTACAGCAGGTTGAGCGGCGCGCTGTCGGTGAAGTAGTCGTCGAGTACCGTCAGCAGCCGGCCGCTGCGCAAATCGTCGCCGATATCGAGGATGGATTTCCACGCGTAGCCCTGGCCGTTGACGGCCCACTTGCGCACCACTTCGCCGTCGTTGCTTTGCAGGTAGCCGCGCACCCGCACGGATGCGGCGCGGCGCTTGCCGCCCGCGCTGTCCGTGTAGCGCCAGTCGTGCATCGGCCCTTGCGCCGTCGTCAGGACGATGGCGGGCAATTCCGCCAGCTGGGCCGGCGTGTCGGGCGCGCCGCAGCGCTCCAGCAACGCCGGCGCGGCGCACACCACACGCCGGCTGGCCGCCAGCGGGCGCGCCACCATGTCGCTGTCGGGCAGCTGGCCGTAGCGCACCGCCAGGTCGATATCGTCGCGCACCAGGTCGGCCGGCGTATCGCTCAGCGTGAGCGCGTACCGCAGCTCCGGGTGGCGGGCGCGAAATTGCTCCAGCATGGGCAGCAGCAGGTTGCGGCCCAGGTCGGACGGCGCCGAGATCCGGACCGTTCCCCGCACCGTGCCGCCGCCCGCGCGCAGGCCCGCT
Organism: Rugamonas sp. FW305-51; assembly: GCF_058786935.1. NCBI lineage: Bacteria > Pseudomonadati > Pseudomonadota > Betaproteobacteria > Burkholderiales > Oxalobacteraceae > Rugamonas > Rugamonas sp. FW305-51. Next base: position 24,719 of record NZ_JBYSZG010000034.1, on the reverse strand, counting down.
TCGGCCTCCGTCATCAGCGCCAGCGCCTGTTCGCTGAAATGGCGATACAGCTGTCCTTCCTCGGTCAGGCGCAGGCGGCGCGTGGTGCGTTCGAACAGTTTGGTTTGCAGCGACGCTTCCAGCCGCTGGATGGCGGCGCTGGCGGCGGCCGGGGACAGCCCCTGGCTACGCCCGGCGGCGGAAAAGCTGCCCAGGCGGGCGGCGTCGAGAAACAGGCGGATCGCGCCGAAGCGCTCCATGCCGCCGGTGTGGGCGTTGTCGTTCATAGTGCTCCAGTACGAGTGCGCCATTTTACCCGCCAACAGCCGCGGCAATGGGCGACGGCCGGGCGACGGCCGGCCACTGGTTCAGGCGGCGCGATGGTGCGGCTGGCCGGCCGCCTGCGCAGGCGCCTGCCTGGGCGCGGGATGGGCGCCGATCACCACCGTGCAGGTGGTGCCGGCCACCAGCGCCAAGCCCTGCGGCACATGGTCGATGTGGATGCGCACCGGCACCCGCTGCGCCAGCCGCACCCAGTTGAAGGTGGGGTTGACGTCGGCCAGCAGTTCGCGCCCCGTGCCGGCGTCGCGGTCGGTGATGCCGTGCGCGATGCTTTCGATATGGCCGCGCAGGGGCGCGTCGCCGCTCAGCATGCGCATCTCGACCGGGTCGTTGGGTTGGAGCAGGGGCAGCTTGGTCTCCTCGAAATAGCCCACCACGTAGAACGAGGCGCGGTTGATGACGGCCAGCTTGGCGGCGCCCACGGCGGCGAAGTCGCCCGCATGGACGTTCAAATTGGTCACATAGCCCGTCACAGGCGCGCGCACCACGGTGCGCTCCAGGTTCAGCTGCGCCAGGCTGCGCGCGGCCAGCGCGGCCTGGTACTGGGCCGTGGCCGTGTCGGCCGCCGCTTCGGCCGTCTCGCGGTTCTCGGCCGACACCACGGTGCTGTCCAGCCCTGCGCGGCGCCGCGCTTCCTGCGCGCGCCGGCCCTTTTCCACCTGCTGCGAGGCCAGCACGGCGCTGGCCTGATCCAGCGCGCTGCGGTAGCGGGCCGGGTCGACCACGAACAGCACGTCGCCCTGCTGCACCAGCTGGTTGTCCTGCACCCGTACTTCCGTCACGGTGCCGGCCACGTCGGCGCTGATGTTGATGACGTCGGCCTTGACCCGGCCGTCGCGGGTCCAGGCCGACTCCATGTAGTGGTCCCAGGCCAGGTGGCCGGTCCAGATGGCGCCGGCCAGCAGCAGCGCGGTCAGGGCAAAGCGAAACAGTTTGGATGCGCTCAAGGCGGTTCTCCCAGCGAAAAGTGAAGTACGGCGGTTATTGGTACAGCGCGACGATCAGCGCGCCGAAAATGCAGACCAGCAGGCAAAGCCGCACCAGTGCGGGATGCCATGCGTGGCGGTATACGCCCAGGTGGCCCAGCGCCCGGTCCAGCACACCCTGCAGCAGCAGGCTGGCGATGAACAACGGCAGCAAAGTAGGCAGCAGCACGCCGAAAACGGCTATCTCACGCGGCATGGTCGGTTTCTCCTGGTACTTGCGGCATCTGGTCCAGCAAGGATGTGTAAATGGAATGCAGGTCCGTCAGCGCCGTGCGCAGCCGCACCTGGCGCGCCGGCGTGGCGTCGGCCAATGCTTCGCGCACGGGCGGGCCGGCCTGCAGCACGGCCGATTGCACGGCCGCGCAGCTGGCCTGGCCGGGCGCGCGGAAGTAGGCGGCCAGCTGGTCCACGCACCGCTGCAAGGCGTTGCGCACGGGGCCCGCCTCGGTGGCGGCGATCAGCTGCCGCAGCTCGATCACGGAGTGGCCCAGTTCCAGCAGCGTCAGGCCCTGGCGTACGACGGCGCGGGCCGCTGCGCCGGGCGCGGGACCGGAGGCAGCGTTCAGTTGACTCAGCAGGTCGCGCACGCGATGGTCGAAGCGGTGCTTGAGGCGGAACAGCGGTCCCTTGCAGACGCCCAGTGCCTCGCGCCACAGGGCTCGGGCGATATGGTCTTTCTGTCCCATGGTGTGCCCGGGCAGCACGACGGCGAAGATCACCCACGCCAGCACCACGCCGGCCGGCAGGGCCAGCGTGGTGTTGAGGAAGACGGCGCCGTCGTACTGCATCTGGTTGAGCGGCGCCACCACCTGGGTGGCGAACAGCGTCATGCCCAGACCCACCCCGGCGCGGCGCGGATCGGTGGTGAGATAGCTGCCCAGCGCGAACAGGGGCAGGGCGGCCAGCACCAGCATGGGGTAGCCGCTGGCGCGCACCACCAGCAGGTATTCGCACAGGAACGTCAGTGGCCACGCCAGCAGGAACCCGGCCAGCACCTGGCGCACCATGGCAACCGGACGTGGCGAGGATGAGGCCAGCGCGCAGAAAATGGTGGATATGACGATGGCGCTGGCGACGTAGGGCCAGGCCAGCCAGTACCAGAGGGCGACGCCGGCCAGCAGCGCGCAGGCGGCGCGTACGCCGCTGGCCAGCACGAGGCCGGACGGCGTGCGCGGGCTGTAGGCGACCGGATCGCTGACCTGCATCTGGCGTTGCTGCGTCAGGCCGTGGTACAGGGCGGCGAAGGCGCCGATGTCGCGCACGAAGCGCTCCAGCAGTTCCACCGCCGTGTCGAAATCGATCTGCTGGGCGCGTGGAGCCCGTGCGGGCTGTTCCAGCGCGGCGCGTGCCTGCGCCGCCTGCAACGCCAGGGCCGCCCGCACGTGCTCCATGCGCGCGCCGGACAGGTCTTGCCGCAGCGCCGCCGCCACCGTGGCATGCAGCGGTTCGACCAGCGCGAGCACGGGTGAGGGCGGACTGACGCGTAGCCGTTGCAGCAGGCGGTGCAGGGTATAGCAGGTGGTCAGCGCCGACATGAAGGCGTTGTTGAAGGCGTGCAGCTGGCGTGTGTGCGAGCGGGCGTGGGCGGCCTCGAAGAAGGCGGCGGCGCGACCGGATTCCAGCGCCGCGATGTCGGCCGCAAAACGCAGGTGGCTCAGTTCGATGTCGGCCGGCGCCAGGCGGTGTTCCAGCGCCTGTTGGCAGAAGGCGATGAAGCTGTCGTAGCGGGCTTGCACGGTGCGCATCACCTGGCGCGACTGGTGGCGCGGGAACAGCATGTCGTGCACTACGCCCGCGCAGATCACGCCCAGACCCACCTCCGTGACGCGGGTGACGGCCAGGGTGAACACGCTGGCCGGATGCTCGATGGCCGGCACGGCGATCATGCAGGCCGTGTAGCCGGCCAGCACGAAGCTGTAGGATTGCTGGTTGCGGTACGTGGCCGCGCCACCCGTGCACAGGCCTATCCACAGCGCCAGCGCCAGGAACAGCAGCACCGGCTGTTGCGGGAAGATGGCCACGATCAGCAGCGCGCTGGCGCAGCCGACCAGGGTGCCGAGCAGGCGGTAGAAGGCTTTTTCCAGCACCATGCCGCTGCTGGGCAGGGCCAGGATGAAGGTGGTGGTCATCGCCGTGTTGGGCGAATCGAGGCCGAGGCGGAAGGCCAGCCACAGCGCGCCGAAGGCGGCCAGCATGGCCTTGGCGACGAAGATCCAGCGCTCGCCCTCGCCGGCCCGCCATTGCCGCAGCTGTGGCGCCAGCCAGCTGGCTGGCCACGCCGTTAGCCACGTGTCCAGGAACTTCCGCGCTCTGCTGGCCGGGGAGGGAAGGTCGGTGGCGGGAGCGGGGTTCATGGCGGTGGCGGTGGGTTAAGTGTGTTTTTCTAAATTGTTCAGCTGTCGGCTGAACAGGCTTTCAAGTTGCGATACTTCTTCCGGGCTGTAGCCGTCGTAGGCGCGGGTGGTCGATTGCCACACTTCGGGCAGCACTTTCGCTGCCAGCTCGCGGCCGGCGTCGGTCAGCGCGATCATCACGCAGCGCCGGTCGCCGGGACGGTTGCCGCGCGTGATCAGGCCCTGGGCTTCCAGGTCGTTGCACACGCGCGTCAGGTTGGCCGGCTTTTCCATGCAGGCCTCGCCCAGCGTGGAGGCGGTCGACATTTCGTCGTCGGAGCCGTACAACACGGCCAGCACCATGTAGCTGGCGTCGACCAGGTCGTACTTGCGCAGCGCGGCGTTGGTCAGGTCCTTCATCCGTTTCTGGATGTGGTAAGTCATACGCATCAGGCGCATCAAGTCTTCCGGGAAGTCCGGCACGCGGGCATGGATGTTTTTCAGGCGCTTTTTAGTCGCTTCAAAACTGCTCATTGCCTACTCCTCTGCAAATTCGAAAGGCTTGATTGTACTATCGAAGCGTCACGGCAAATCCAGTTTCACGCCACCGCCCAGGGCGGCCATCAGTTCGGCAAAGTTGTCCAGCTGGCGGCTGGCCACCTGCGCCTGCTGCTGTTCCTCGTTCAAGAGCGCGATGCGGGCGCCGATCACGCCCACGCCGTCGGTCAGGCCGGCGTGCCAGGCCTGTTCGGCCAGCCCATGGGCTTGGCGGGCCGTGGCCAGCGCCTGTCCGGCCAGGCGTGCCTGCTCCTGCACGGCGCGGGCGCGGGTGACGGCGTCGGCCACTTCTTCCAGCGCCCGCAGCACGGTGGCGTTGTACTGCTCGACCGCGCCGTCGTAGGCCGCGCTCTGGCCGGCCAGCTGGCTGCGCAGCCGGCCGCCCTCGAACACGGGCAGGCTGATGGCCGGCGTGATGCCGCGCATGGCCGATCCGGCCTCCAGTAAATGGCCGAAGCCCAGCGACTGCACCCCGACAAAGGCGGCCAGGTTGAGGTTCGGGTAGAACTCGGCCTTGGCCACGTCGATGCGCCGGTCCGCCGCCTCCACCCGCCAGCGCTGTGCGGCGATGTCGGGCCGGCGGCCCAGCAATTCGGCCGGCAGCGCCGCCGGCAGGGCCGTCTTCTGGTCCGGGGCCAGGGTCAGCCTGGGCCGGGCGATCGACTCGCCGTCGCCCGGTCCCTTGCCGATCAGTGCCGCCAGCTGGTTGCGCAGCAGGGCGATGGCGGTGCCGATCTGCTCCTGCTCGCGCCGTCCGGCCGGCAGCGTCGTTTCGATGCTGGTCACGTCGATGGCGCTGGCCAGTCCGGCCGCCTGGCGCCGCCGCGTGATGTCGAGCAGGCGCTGGCGCTGCGCCAGGGTGGCCGCCACGTTGTCCTCCAGCGTGTAGTCGAGCGCGAGCTGGATGTAACTGCGCACGATGGCCGATTCCAGCGCCAGCCGCGCCATCTGCGCTTCGGCCGACGCCATCTGCGCCTCGCCCAGCGCGGCGGCCAGCGCGCTGCGCTGGCGGCCCCACAGGTCCAGGTCGTAGGAGCCGGACAGGGTGGCCGTGTTCTTCCAGGCGTAATTGCCGGCCAACGGTGGCGGCACCATGCTGTGCGCCGAATAGAGCTCGCGGTCGGCGCTGGCGGCGGCGTCCACCCGGGGCAGGGTCGCCGCCTCGGCCATGCCGGCCAGGGCGCGCGCCTGGCGCACGCGGGCCTGGGCCGCATGCAGGTTGGGGTTGTCGGCCAGCGCGCCGGCCATCAGCTGGTTCAGTTGCGGGTCCTGCAGCGCTTCCCACCACTGCTCGCGCGGCCAGGCCGCATCCGTCATGGCGCCGCTGATCGCCGCGCCGGCCTTGAGGCTGGCGGTGTCGAGCTTGCGGGCCTGGGGCGCGCTGCCGCCCATGTCGGCGCAGGCCACAAGGGCCAGCGCCAGCGTGGCGGCGGCAGCGATACGGGTTGGTGTCATGGCGGCGGCGTGGTGGTGGCGTCAGGTCGGGCCGCGCTTACTTGGCGTAGTGCTTTTTGGTCTGGGCCACGTCGAAGTCCGCTTCCGTTTCCGGGATGGTGCCGTTCTTGCGCGCTTCCAGCAGTTCGGCGATGACCTGGGCGCGGGTCAGGCCGGTGGCGGCGGGACGTACGGCGGCAGCGGCGGCGGCAGCTTGCGTGGACTGGGCGGCGGCGGTGGCCGTAGTGGCGGTGGCGGTGGCCTGCTGTACGGTCGACGACTCGGCCTGGGCGTAGGCGCCGGCGGTGGCCACGGTGGCGGCAAAGGCGAGGGCGGCGGTAATGCGTTGTTTGGCGTTCATGGTAGTTCTCCTGAGTGAGGCAAGCGTCGGCGGCGCCGGCGTGCTTGCGAAATGTGGCGGTACTGACATGGTGGCCGGACTGCCACTTACCCGGTCGTCTCGACGGGCATCGCAGCCCGCTGTTGATTCATTGAGGTAAATTATATTCGTGAATATTACATTTGTAAATTAAATGTTTCTATCGGGCCGATAGGATTTGTTGATGAGGTCGAATGGCGGCCAAGGCCGGCGCAGGCGGCCGGCGGCAGGAGTGCAGGAGTGCAGAAGTGCAGGAGATGCGCCGCGCCTGGAATGGCGCGGCGGGAGGTGGCGTGGCGGTGAGGCGTTAGCGGTGGCTGGACGAGCCGGCCCACAGGTTGATGCCGCCTTCCTGGGCGCAGGCGTCGATGGCGGCCAGTTCGCCGGCGCTGAACTGCAGGTTCTGCAGCGCCGCCACGTTCTCGCGGATTTGCGCGCTGTTGCTGGCGCCGATTAGGGTGGAAGTGATGCGGGCGTCGCGCAGCACCCAGGCCAGCGCCATCTGGGCCAGCGTCTGGCCGCGGGCGGCAGCGATGTCGTTCAGGGCGCGCACCCGGGTCAGGTTTTCCGGGCTCAGGTGGCCCGCTTGCAGCGAGTCGCCGCCGGGACGGTTGATGCGGGCATCGGCCGGCACGCCGTTCAGGTATTTGTCGCTCAGCACGCCTTGGGCCAGGGCCGTGAAGGTGATGCAGCCTATGCCTTCGCGGCCCAGCGTCTCGAGCAAGCCTTCCGTCTCGATCCAGCGATTGAGCATATTGTAGGAAGGCTGGTGGATCAGGCACGGCACCTTCCAGTCGGCCAGCAGGCGCGCCGCTTCGGCCGTCTTCTCGGCCGAATAGGACGACACACCCACGTACAGCGCCTTGCCCTGGTGGACGGCGGTGGCCAGCGCGCCCATGGTTTCTTCCAGCGGCGTATCCGGATCGAAGCGGTGCGAATAGAAGATGTCCACATACTCCAGGCCCATGCGCTTGAGGCTCTGGTCCAGGCTGGCCAGCACGTATTTGCGCGAGCCGCCACCCTGGCCGTAGGGACCGGGCCACATGTCCCAGCCGGCCTTGGTGGAGATGATCAGCTCATCGCGGTAGGGGCGGAAATCCTCGCGGAAGTGGTGGCCGAAATTGGTCTCGGCCGTGCCGTAGGGCGGGCCGTAGTTGTTGGCCAGGTCGAAGTGGGTGATGCCCAGGTCGAAGGCCGTGCGCAGCATGTCGCGCTGGGTGGCCAGCGGCGTGGTGTCGCCAAAGTTGTGCCACAGGCCGAGCGACATCAGCGGCAGTTTCAGGCCGCTGCGGCCGCAGCTGCGGTATTGCATGGTCTCGTAGCGGTGGCGGGATGCGTGATAAGTCATGGCGTCGGTTCCGGTGATTGGTCGTGAGGTCGATTATAGACAGCGGCGGCGTACGCTGTCGTGCGCCATCGTGCGCACTGCCGCTCATGCCCCCCAATTTGCAAACTGTCGCGCCGATCGCCGTTTTGTCGCAATCCGGGCGCGCGTCGTGCAGGCCTTTGCCATGATTGCGTTCCTGTTAATAGCACTCATGCCATGTTCAGACTGACATTTTCCATGACCGTGCGCGACTGGCGCGCCGGCGAGCTGCGTTTCCTGCTGCTGGCGCTGACGCTGTCGGCGGCGGCGCTGTCGACCGTGAATTTTTTCGTGGACCGCATGCGCACCGGCCTGGAACGGGACGCGCACCAGATGCTGGCCGCCGACCTGGAACTGGAATCGGACCAGCCGCTCGACGGCGCCTGGCTGGCCGAGGCGCAGCGGCGCGGCCTGCGCAGCGCCGGCACGGTGGCCATGTTCACCATGGCCGTGGCGGGGCAGGGCGAGCAGGCCGTGTCGGCGCTGGTGGCGCTGAAAAGCGTGAGCGACGCCTATCCCTTGCGCGGGCGCCTGCGCGTGCGGCTGCAGGACGGCGACGCCGTCAGCGAAACGCCGCCGGCGCCAGGTACGGTGTGGGTCGATGCCACCTTGCTGGCCAGCCTGCGGTTGCAGGTCGGCTCGGCGCTGCGCATCGGCGAGCGCACCCTGACGGTGGCCCAGGTCCTCACCGGCGAACCGGATGCGGGCGTCGCCTTCCTGACCATGGCGCCGCGCGTGATGATGGCCAGCGCCGACCTGGCCGCCACCGGCCTGCTGCAGGCGCACGCCATTGCCAACTACCGTCTGCTGCTGGCGGGACTGCCGCAGCAGGTGGGCGCTTACGAGCGCTGGGCCAGGCAGCGCATGGCGGCGGCCCCGGTCCGGAGCGTGACCCTGAATACCTTTGCCTCGAAGCGCGGCGACGCCGGCGAGATGCTCGATCAAACCCGGCAGTTTCTGTCGCTGGCGGGCCTGCTGTCGGCGCTGCTGGCCGCGCTGGCCGTGGCGCTGGCCGCGCGCCGTTTCGTGCAGCGCCACCTGGATGCCTGCGCCATGCTGCGTTGCCTGGGCCTGACTCAGGCCCGGCTGACGCAACTGTTTCTGCTGGAATTCCTGCTGGTGGGCCTGGCCGCCGGCGCGGCCGGCGTGGCGCTGGGCTACGGCTGCCATTTCGCGCTGGTGGGCTGGCTGGGCCAGCTGGCGCCGGCCGGCTTGCCGCCGCCCGGCCTGGCGCCCGCGCTGCAAGGCATGGCGGCCAGCCTGATACTGCTGCTGGGCTTCGCGCTGCCGCCCGTGCTCCAGCTGCGCAACGTGCCGCAACTGCGCCTGCTGCGGCGGGAAGCGGCGCCGCCCCAGGCCCGCGCCTTGGGCGCATATGCGCTGGGGCTGGCCATGTTCGGCGCGCTGCTGGCATGGCAGACGGGCGACGCGATGCTGGCCCTGGTCGTCGGCGGTGCCTTCGTGGCCGGCGGTGCGCTGTTCGCCTTGCTGGCCTGGCTGGGACTGATGCTGCTCAAGCGCCTGCGCGGTGCGTTCAACCATGCCGGCTGGCGCCTGGCCGTCACGGACATGCTGCGCCAGCCTGGCGCCACCGTGCTGCAGGTCGGCGCGCTGGCGCTGGGCCTGACCGCCTTGCTGCTGTTGACGGTGGTGCGCGCCGACTTGCTGGCGGCGTGGCTGCGGGCGACGCCGGCCGGCGCGCCGAATCAGTTCGTCATCAACATCCAGCCCGAACAGCGGGCGGCCATCGATGGCCGCCTGCGCGGCTATGGCGCACCGGAACAGCAGGCGCTCACCCGCGCGCGCCTGCTGCGCATCAACGGCCGCGAGGCGCTGCAAGCGGTCGGCGGCGGCCGCAAGGACAGCAACCAGGGCCGAGGCAATGACGGCAGCCAGGCTGGCGGCAACGAAGACGACAAGGGCGGTCCGTCGCGCGGGGTGCGGGAAATGCTGGAACGTGAAATCGACATCGGCCACGCGGCCGCGCTGCCGGCGAGCGAACAGCTGACTGCAGGCCGCTGGTATGGCGCGGGCGGATCCCAGGCCGGCCCGCCGGGCATTTCGGTCGAAGAAAAACTGGCGGCCGATCTCAAGCTCAAACCGGGTGACACCTTGCAGTTCGACGTGGCCGGGCAGGCGCTGGAAGCGCGCGTGGCCAACCTGCGCAAGGTGGACTGGCGCGCGCATCAGGTGACGAGCCTGTTGCTGATGCATCCGGCGGCCATGCGCGGCCTGCCCGCCACCTTTGCCGTGGCGGTCCATGTCCCCGCCGGCGACCTGATGTTCGGCACCGGCCTGGCGCGCGACTTCCCCAACCTGACCGTGTTCGACCTGCGCGCCATCATCGGCCAGCTGCAGCGGATGCTGGCGCAGGCGGTGGCGGCGGTGCAGTTCCTGTTCGCGTTCACGCTGGCGTCGGGCGTGCTGGTGCTGTACGCCGCCCTGGCCGGATCGCAGGATGCGCGCCTGCGCCAGGCGGCGCTGTTGCGCGCGCTGGGCGCCACGCGCAGCCGGCTGGCGCAGGCGCAATGGATAGAGCATGCGCTGACGGGCGCGCTGGCCGGCCTGCTGGCCGCGGCCGGCGCCACGCTGGCCAGCTGGGCGCTGGCGCGCTACAGCTTCCACCTGGACTGGAACTGGTCGCCGCTGTTGCCGGCGGCCGGCATGCTGGCCGGCGCCGCATGCGCCCTGGCCGGCGGCTGGCTGGGCCTGCGCAATGTGCTGAACCAGCCGCCGTTGCAGAGTCTTCGATCCACCTAGTTCAATCGGGAGAATAAATTTGACCACCATGGAATTTGCCCGCGGCGCCGCCGCGCAGGCGCTGCATCCGGCCATCGCCGTGCGCGGACTGACCAAGACCGTGACGGATGCGGGAGGCGCGCTGACCATCCTGCATGCCGTCGACTTCACCGTGCTGCCCGGCGAAACGGTGGCCATCGTGGGCGCCTCCGGTTCCGGCAAGTCCACCCTGCTTGGGCTGCTGGCGGGCCTGGACCTGCCCACGGCCGGCACGGTCGAATTGCAGCGCACCGACATCTTCGCGCTGGACGAGGACGGCCGCGCCCTGTTCCGCCAGCAGCACGTGGGCTTTGTGTTCCAGTCCTTCCAGCTGCTGCCCCATCTGACGGCGCTGGAAAACGTGATGCTGCCGCTGGAACTGCGCGGCGACCGCCAGGCACGCGCCAGGGCCGAACATATGCTGGAGCGGGTAGGGCTGGCGGCGCGCTTGCGCCACTATCCGCGCTACCTGTCGGGCGGCGAGCAGCAGCGCGTGGCGCTGGCGCGCGCCTTCGTGTGCGAGCCGCCGCTGCTGCTGGCCGACGAACCGACCGGCAGCCTCGATGCGGCCAGCGGCGAAGCGGTGATCGGGCTGATATTCGAACTGAATCGCGAGCACGGTTCCACGCTGGTGCTGGTCACGCACGACCTGTCGATGGCGGCCCGCTGCGGCCGCACCCTGCACATGCGCGCTGGCCGCCTGGCCGGCGCCGGCCTATCATGAAAGGATCTGGCATGCGATTGACGCTGACTTTGCTGGCCGCGGCGCTGGGCCTGTGCTGCCAGGCGGCGCGCGCCGATGGCCTGGCCGATCTCAGGTCGGCGCTGGCGCGCCTGCAGGAACAGGCGCCGCTCAAGGCCACGCTCGACACGAAGACCTGGCGCCGGCAGGGCGAAGGCCAGGAGGCGGAGGAAACCCAGGGCCAGGCCAGCGTCGGCATCGAGGACGGCGCGCGCGGCATGCATCTGTCGTACGGCAAGGACATCCTGGCGCGCATGGACGCCGAATCGCTGGCGCTGGCGCGCAACCCCAACGCCCGCACGCCGACGCTCAATGCCGCGCGCGAATTCAGCCCGACCGACCTGCGGCCCATGATTTCGGCCGCCGCCAGCCTGGCGCGCGTGCTGGAAAAGGCCAGCTGGAAGGGCGAGAAGGCCGACACCTGCCAGGGCAAGCCGGCGCGCCTGCTGACGTTCGACGTGGCGATCGATACGCTGAGCGACCGCGACCGCAAGTACGTGAAGGAATTCGACGGCCATCTGTACGTGTGGATCGGGGACGACGGCACGCCGCTGGCCAGCCGCATGGTCCAGACGATGTCGGGCCGCGCCTTCATCGTGATTCGCTTCGAGGCGCGCAACGAGGAGCAGCAGGTGTACGCGCTGGTGGGCGAGCGCCTGGTCAGCGTGCGCAGGGAGAGCTACAACCGCGCCTCCGGTGCCGGCGAGCGCGAAGAGAGCAGGGTGATCAAAACCCTGCAGCTGCAATCGTGAGCGGAAAACGGCGAGGGCCGCGTTCCGGAG
>NZ_JBYSZG010000034.1:0-13030 GCF_058786935.1 Rugamonas sp. FW305-51 | reverse complement strand
AACGGGGCCCTCGCTTGCGGCCAGCCGCGCGGGCGGCTGGCCTGATCGTCGCAACTTAGTGTTGCAACTGAACGTCGCAATTAAGCGAAGTTGGCGCTGGCGAAATCCCAGTTGGCCAGCGCGAAGAACGTTTCCACGTACTTGGCGCGCAGGTTGCGGTAGTCGATGTAGTAGGCGTGTTCCCACAGGTCGCAGGTCAGCAGGGCCTTGTCGGCCGTGGTCAGCGGGGTGGCGGCGTTGGAGGTGTTGACGATGTCGACCGAACCGTCGGCCTTCTTCACCAGCCAGGTCCAGCTCGAACCGAAGTTGCCTACGCAGGACTTGGTGAACTCTTCCTTGAACTTGTCGAACGAACCCCACTTGGCGTTGATGGCGTCGGCCAGCGCGCCGCTTGGTGCGCCTTTGCCGGACGGGGTCAGGCCGTTCCAGTAGAAGGTGTGGTTCCACACCTGGGCCGCGTTGTTGAACACGCCGCCGGACGATTTCTTGATGATCTCTTCGAGCGACAGGTTCTCGAACTCGGTGCCCTTGATCAGGTTGTTCAGGTTGGTGACATACGCTTGATGGTGCTTACCATAGTGGTATTCCAGCGTTTCCTTGGAAATGTGGGGCGCCAGGGCGTCCATAGCATATGGCAGTGGTGGCAGGGTATGTTCCATGTTTTTATTCCTTGGTGGATTGAGACGGAAGGTGATTTTTGCTGAAACGGCCACCATTGTAAAGCGGATGCGCCATCGCTGCAGGACTGCGTGCGATTGCTGCGCTTCAACAAAAAACATTACAAACAGTATGGGTATGTCGCCCCCGGCCCGTCCCGCCGCCACAGGCGCGGCCGCCCAACATAGGCTGCATTTTTCATACGGCCGGCGCATATAATCGCCACTGCCGATGCGGCCGGACGGCGGGCGCGGCGGGAGACGAGAGGAAATAAATATGCAAGGGGACGTTTTTTCGCATTTTAGCAACGGTCCGCGCCTGCTGGCCGACATCGGCGGCACCAGCGCCAGTTTCGCGCTGGAAACGGCGCCCCAGCGGATCGAGGCCGTGTGGGAGACCCAGTGCGCCGACTATCCGACGCTGGGCGCGGCCATCGTCAGCTTCCTGGCCCAGCCGGCCACGGTGGCGGCGGGCGGCTACCAGGCACGTTATGCCGGCATCGCCATCGCCAACCCGATCGACGGCGACTGGGTCACCATGACCAACCACCACTGGTCGTTTTCGGTGGAGGCGGTCAGTTCCCAGTTCGGCCTCAAGTCGCTGGTGGTGGTGAACGACTTCACGGCCCTGGCCAGCGCCTTGCCCTACCTGGCGCCGGAACACAAGCGCCAGATCGGCGGCGGCGCGGCGCGGGCCGGCGGCGTCATCGGCCTGGTGGGGCCCGATGCGGGGCTGGGCGTATCGGGCCTGGTGCCGGCCGGCGAGCGCTGGATCGCCATCGACAGCGAAGGCGGGCACAGCACTTTTGCTCCCATGAACGAGCGCGAAATCGACATTTTGCGTTATGCGCGGCGCCATCATCCCCACGTGTCGAGCGAGCGGCTGGTATCGGGCATCGGCATCGCGCTGGCCTACCGGGCGCTGGCGGACCGGGCGCGGGTGGCGGCCGACGACATCGGCACAGCCGAGATCATGGCGCGCGGCCTGCGCGGCAGCTGTCCCGTGTGCGTGGAAACGCTGGAAGCGTTCTGCGACATGCTGGGCACGGTGGCCGGCAACGTGGCGCTGACGCTGGGCGCGAAAGGCGGCATTTATATAGGCGGGCGCATCGTGCCGCAGATGCGCGATTTCTTTGAACGCTCCGGTTTCCGCGCCCGTTTCGAAGACAAGGGCCGCTTCTCCGATTACCTGGCCCACATCCCCACCTTCATCCTGACGGAAAAATATCCGGCCCTGATCGGCATGTCGGCCATGCTGTCGGCAGTGTAGAAACTGGGGTTATTGGTGGTCGAGGTCAGATAAAAACGGCTGCAGGCACCTGAAAGCGCTGGGCTAGTCCTTTGATTTGTCGGACGTTGAGTTCCCGTTTGCCACGCAGGATCTCCGACACCACGCCCTGGCTACCGACTTCCGGCAGGTCAGACTGCGTGAGTTGGTGCTGCTCCATCAGGAAGCGCAAGGTGGCTGCAGGTACTAGCTCTTGCGGCGGATATTTTGCGTCTTCAAAGTCTCCGATCAATGAGCCTAGCGTATTTGCCAGGTCGGCCAGTGCAGAGCGCTCGTCGGCGGCGCCCGCATCGAGCAATTGATTCAGCATCGTAATCGCCTCGTCATACTCCGATGGTGTGCGGATGGTGCGCAGCGGAACCAGGGCCGCCAATGCCTGAAAGCGGGTAGTGATTTCGTCGATGGTCTTGCGGTCCATTACGGCTTCCATTTGTCATATTCCTTGTGCGAAAAAACATGCCGGACAAATAGTCTTTGCTGAGCGAAATGAATCGCGGACACAATCCGGTACTTGTTGCCACCGATGTCAAATACGTAGTACTGCCCCACTTTGTCGACAGCGTTGAAAGTGGCCTTGATCTCGGCAAAATTTGCGTACGGCCGAGATTCGACGATCTTCCTCCAGGCTTGAAGTGCGTCGCCGGCGGAACGATGGAGTGCGGCGAAATCGGTCAAGGCTTTATTGGAGATTACTCGCATAAGACATTTTATCTCATTTTGAGATTGTCTCGGCTTGTTCTTGCTCAAACTAAGCAGACACCGGGGCAGTGCCCCCCGTTGTTATTCCAGCGCTGGCTGCACCGATGCGATGCCCACTTCGGCGCTGCCTTCGGCCAGCCGCACCGTGACCGTGGCGCGCGGCTGGAGCTGGGACGGCGAGCGCAGTACGCTGCCCTTGGCGTCCGTGACGATGGCGTAGCCGCGTTCGAGCGTACGCTGGGGATTGAGCAGTTCCAGCTGCGCCGCCAGCGCGCCCAGCGCGTCGCGCCGCTGGCCCAGCTGGGTGATCATGCCCGTCGCGGCCCGGTGCCGCAGACCGGCCAGCTGCGCCCGGGCGGCCGATACGTCCGGCTTGCGGGCCGCCAGCCGGCCGCCCAGGCGGTCCAGGCCGAAGCGCGCTTGCGTCAGCGGGGCGCGGGTGGCATGCATCATGGCCGTCGACAGTGCCAGCAGTTTCAGGCGCTGCTGGCGGATCTGGGCGGCGGGGCTGAGCAGACGGCGCGCGTGGCTGTCCAGCGTCTGGGCTGCGTCGCCCTGCACGCGGCGCATGGCGCGCCGCAGGTCGATGGCGTCGGCCCGCAGCGAGGCGAGCCAGTCCGCGCGCGGCGTGGCCGCCAGTTCGGCCGCCGCCGTCGGCGTGGCCGCGCGTACGTCGGCGGCGAAATCGCAGATGGTGAAGTCGGTTTCGTGGCCCACGCCCGATATCACCGGCATGGCGCAATTGGCCACCGCGTAGGCCACCGCTTCCTCGTTGAACGACCACAGGTCTTCGATGCTGCCGCCGCCCCGGCACACGATCAGCACGTCGCATTCGGCCCGGCGCGAAGCGGTGGCTATGGCGTCCGCGATCCGGTCGCCGGCGCCCTGGCCCTGCACCGGCGTGGGGTAGATCACCACCCGTACATGGGGCGCGCGCCGCCGCAGCGCGGTGAGCACGTCGCGCAAGGCCGCCGCCTGCGGGCTGGTGACGATGCCGATGGTGCGCGCGAACATGGGCACGGCGCGCTTTCGGTCCTGCTCGAACAGGCCGGCCGAGGCCAGCTTTTCCTTGAGGCGCTGGAAGGCTTCGAACAGCGAGCCCACGCCGGCACGCCGTATCGCCTCCACATTGATCTGGTAGTCACCCCGGGCGCCGTACAGCGTGACGAGCGCGCGCACTTCGACCTTGTCGCCTTCGCGCGGGATGAAGCCGGCATATTGGGCCCGGCCGCGGAACATCACGGCCCGCACTTGGGCCGCATCGTCCTTGAGCGTGAAGTACCAGTGGCCGGAACTGGCGCGCGTGAAATTCGATACTTCGCCGGCGATCCAGGTGAGCGGGAACGAGCGTTCCAGCAGGCGCGCGACGGCCTGGTTGAGGGCGGTCACCGTCATCACGGGCGGCGGGGGCGGGGCGGTGTCGTTGCTGTCTTGGTAGTTCATGAGCGGGCGAAAAAGGAAGCTGTCCACATTGCTGCGCGGAGGTCATGCTTATGTCATATATCACAGTAAACGGCAAGTGTTTTATCCAAGTATATGATTTTAAACGGGAAAGAATGCTGCCCCATTTGCAGGCAGGCAGGAAAAACCCTTACAGATCAAGTACTTTGCGTTTGCCACCGGCGGTTACGCACAAAGTTATCCACAGAAGATGTGCGGAACTTTGTGTGAGCGATAGTTATTTTCGAATTAGTGATTTTATAATGCCTAAAATTTGCGCATGGAAAGTATATTGTGACAAATCAATGACTTAGTATGGAATCCTGGTCTTTGCGCACACTTTTATCCACAGAAGATGTGCAGAACTTGCCCGCGCCGGCCGTTGCCGCCCGCTGCCTGAATAACTGGCAGCCCGGGCCGTGCCTGGTTTTGCACCGCCCGGAATGCCTGCCTTATTTTTGCGCACGGAAATAAATGCTATATAAATCAACGACTTTGCATAGCGTCCACGGCCTTGCGCACAATCTTATCCACACAAAATGTGCAGAAGTGCGGGCTGGCGCCGATAGCGTGCCAATATCGCCCTCGTCCTGGACGGCGACGGTGAATAAGCCCCGATCCGGTGGCCGAAACAATCAAATTGCTAGCTATGCCAGTTTTTTATGCATGGTAAGAATTTCCTTACAAATCAAGGACATTTCCTGCAATCACCATCCTTGCTCACAATCTTATCCACATTAAATGTGCAGAACTGCACAGGCTATCGATGCCGCGCGAGGGAAGGCGCGACCGCTTATGCACCGGCCGCATCCTGCGTTTTTTTTGCGCATGGTAAAAATATCGTTAAATATCAGTCACTTGGAATGTTGGCGTATCCCTTGCTAACAATGTTATCCACACTTTATGTGCAGAACTGCCGGCGCGGCCACTTTCAGTGCCAAAACTTTCCTAAATACCATGTGAATAAACGGATAATCGGCCATTGCCGGCAGGATGCTTGTTTTTTGCGCAGGGAAATTTTGTTCTTTCAAATCAATGACTTTGCATGGCATGGCCGGCCTTGCACACAATCTTATCAACAGAATATGTGCAGAAGTAGGCACAACTTTTGCTGGATATATCGGCGTGCAGTAGTCAAAATCTGCAACATTTTTGGGCTTGATAACTAAGGTCTTTTAAATCAAGTACTTGCATGGTGAGGCTGGCCATTGCACACACTTTTGTCCACAGAATTTGTGCAGAACTTTCCTGGCTGTCCACCGGCGGCAGCGGCTGGCGCGAACCAGTCCGCATGGGGAGCGGCCGCCGTTGCGTGGCCTGGTGACGCACGCGGCGGGCCGCCGGCCGTGTTCCGGTCTTGCTGCCGTGTTTTTGTACAGGAAGAAAAAATCCTTATAAATCAACGCTGTTTCCAATTGCCAATTGGCTTGCCAACAATCTTATCCACAGATTATGTGCAAAACCCCCAGCCAGGGCAGGCGCGGGACGGTGCGCCCGCCACGCGCCACTTGCCGAGTGCGGCCCAACAAGATACATTGCGCCTTCGGGTGGCCACGGAGGCACCCGCCCGGCCGTGCGCGGCGCGCATGGCAAGTTCACAGGTTTTTATTACAGGAGTCCGTTTTGCTCGCCCTTCTACAAGCTGCAGGTTGGCCTATCTGGCTGTTGTTGGTTGCTTCCATCGTGGCGACGGCCCTGATCATCGAGCGCTTGCTGTACCTGCGCCGGGCCCGCATCCTGCCGCGCCAGCTGCTCGACGAGGTGGTGCGGGTCTACCGCGGCGGCAACATCACGTCCGACATCATCGACAAGCTGGAAAAGAATTCGCCGCTGGGCGTGGTGCTGTCGGCCGCGCTGCGCAACATCGAGGCGCCGCGCGACGTGATGAAGGAGTCGATCGAGGAGGCCGGCAGCGGCGTGGCCCACACGCTGGAACGCTTCCTGACCACGCTGGGCACCATCGCCAGCCTGGCGCCGCTGATGGGCCTGTTTGGCACCGTGGTCGGCATGATCGAGATTTTCGGGTCGCAGACGAGCAGCGGCGCCAATCCGGCCCAGCTGGCGCACGGCATTTCCGTGGCCTTGTATAACACCGGCTTCGGCCTGGCCATCGCCATGCCCACGCTGGTGTTCTACCGCCACTTCCGGGCCCTGGTCGACAGCTTCGTCATCGAGATGGAGCAGCAGGCCGTCAAGTTCGTCGATGTCGTGCACAGCAAGCGCAAGTAAGCGGAGCCCGGCATGAATTTTCGCAAAGGGCGCGGCCGCGACGACCCCGAAATCAACCTGATCCCGTTCATCGACGTGCTGCTGGTGATCCTGATCTTCCTGATGGTGACCACCACCTACAGCAAGTTCACGGAACTGCAGATCACGCTGCCCACGGCGGACGCGGAGAAGCAGCTGGAGCGGCCGTTCGAGCTCAACATCACGGTCGACGCCAAGGGCAACTACACGATCAACAAGCAGCCCGTGTCCTTCCACGACGTGGCCGGCTTTGCCGCCGCCATGAAGTCGGCCGCGGCCGAAGGGCAGGGCGCGCAGGCCGGCAAGACGCCGGTGGTCATCATCAACGCCGACCAGTTCGCCATGCACCAGATGGTGGTCAACGTGATGGAGGCGGCCCGCATCGCCGGCTACGACAAGCTGACGTTCGCGGCCCAGACCGGCGGCGCCAAGTAAGGGCGCGCACGCGCGCCTGCATCCGACCGTCCGCACATGACCATCCGCATGAGTACCCGCATGAGTGCTGGCACGAGCCTCCGCAGGCGTATCCATGAGCGTATCCACGAGAGCATCTGCATGAGTACCCGCATGACCGACCGTATATCCTCCCGCATGACCGCCCGCGCATGACCGCCGCCGCACCCGCCCGTCCGCCGGCGCTGGAGACGGCCCTCACGCGCGCCTGGCTGCGGCGCGGCCCGCTGGCCTGCGCCCTGTGGCCGCTGTCGCAGCTGTTTCGCGCCCTGGGCGCGCTGCGCCGGCTGCTGTTCCGGGCCGGCTGGCTGGCCTCGCACCGGCTGCCGGTGCCGGTGGTGGTGGTGGGGAACATCTTCATCGGCGGCACGGGCAAGACCCCGCTCACCATCTGGCTGGTGCAGGCGTTGCAGGAAGCGGGCATGCGGCCCGGCGTGATCTCGCGCGGCCATGGCAGCGACGGCGCCACGCCGCGCGCCGTGACGGCCGCCTCGACCCCGCAGCAGGTGGGCGACGAGCCGCTCCTGATCGCCCAGCGCACCGGCTGCCCCGTGGTGGTGGGGCGCGACCGCGCCGCCGCCGGCCGCGCACTGCTGGCAGCCCACCCGGACACCGACATCGTGCTCACCGATGACGGCCTGCAGCACTACGCCTTGCAGCGCGACGTGGAAATCATCCTGTTCGACGGCCGCGGCGCCGGCAATGGCTGGCTGCTGCCGGCCGGGCCGCTGCGCGAGCCGCCGTCGCGCCGGCGCGACTTCACCGTCGTCAACGCGCCCGAGCTGACGCCGGCGCTGGCGCATGCCGTGGGCGACCCGGCACCGATCCAGATGCGGCTGGCCGGCGACGTGGCCGAACAGCTGTGCAACCGCAGCCGCAAGCTGCCGCTGGCGGCGCTGCGCCAGTCCGGCGTGCGGCTGGCGGCGGCGGCCGGCATCGGCAACCCGTCCCGTTTTTTCGGCATGCTGCGCGCTGCCGGCCTGGAGTGTACCGAGCTGCCTTTACCCGACCATCACGATTTCCGCGACCGCCCCTTCGAGGGCCTGGCGGCGGACATGATCTTGATGACGGAGAAGGATGCAGTAAAATGTGCGCAAATTGACGAACTCAAAGACGACCCGCGCCTGTGGGTGGTCCCGGTCACGGCGCGCATCGATGCCGCGCTGGCCGGACTCATTGTGGAGAAATGCCGTGGACGCAAGACTGCTTGATATCCTGGTTTGCCCTGTATGCAAAGGGCCGCTGGTGTACGATAAGAAGGCCCAGGAAATGATATGCAAGGGCGACCGCCTGGCATTCCCTATCCGCGACGGCATCCCCATCATGTGGGCCGACCAGGCCCGCACGCTGCAGGATACGGCGGAATAAGTGGCGTTCACCGTCATCATTCCCGCGCGGCTGGCGTCGACCAGGCTGCCCAACAAGCCGCTGGCCGACCTGGGCGGCAAGCCCATGGTGGTGCGCGTGGCCGAGCGCGCGCGCGACGCGGGGGCGGACCGCATCATCGTCGCCACCGACCATGAGGACATCCGCGCTGCCTGCGCCGCGCACGGCGTGGAAGCATGCATGACGCGCGCCGACCATCCGTCCGGCACCGACCGCATCGCCGAAGTGGCGCGTTTGATGCAGCTGCCGCCGCAGGCCGTGGTGGTCAACCTGCAGGGCGACGAACCGCTGATCGACCCGGCGCTGCTGCAGGCGGCCGCGGCCCGCATTTCGGCCGACGTGCCCATGTCCACCTGCGCCCATCCGCTGCACGACGCGGCCGACGCCTTCAACCCCAACGTGGTCAAGGTGGTGCTGGACAAGGCCGGCCGCGCGCTCTATTTTTCGCGCGCCACCATTCCGTGGCACCGCGACGGCTTCGCGCAGGACCGCACGGCGCTGCCGGCCGGCTACGTGCCGCTGCGCCATATCGGCCTGTACGCCTACCGCAACGACTTCCTGCAAGCCTATCCCGCGCTGGAACAGTCGCCGCTCGAGCATATCGAGGCGCTGGAACAGTTGCGCGTGTTGTGGCACGGCTATCCGATCGCCGTGCACGTGACGGACGCGGCGCCGGCGGCCGGGGTGGACACGCCCGAGGACCTGGAGCGGGTGCGCCAGCATTACCGTTAGCGGCGTCGGCGCTTCCGTTGCTGTGAAAACGGGCACCTTGCGTAAGGTGGCCGTAATCAATCCCTGTTATAAACGAAACCAATAGTGCGATATTCATACGGAATATCGCGTTTCGGCCGGGGAGACATCAATTAACGCGATCAAAACACGGGCAAAGTGGCGTAGCGGCGGAGTTTTGTGGTAAGTTTCGTACAAAGTTGGTCGGACTTGCAGCATCCCAGCCGTTTACAAAATAACACTTCACATCTCCAAAAATCTGTCTTAGGAACTTTTCATGCGTCTCATTCTGTTAGGAGCACCCGGTGCCGGCAAAGGCACCCAGGCCAATTTCATCAAAGAGAAGTACAACATCCCGCAAATTTCCACCGGCGACATGCTGCGTGCCGCCATCAAGGCCGGTACGGAACTGGGCATGGCCGCCAAGAAGGTGATGGACGCCGGTGGCCTGGTGTCGGACGACCTGATCATCGGCCTCGTCAAGGACCGCCTGAAGGACTGCGACTGCGAGAACGGCTACCTGTTCGACGGCTTCCCGCGCACCATCGCGCAGGCCGACGCCATGAAGGAAGCGGGCGTGGGCGTGGACTATGTGCTGGAAATCGATGTGCCTGACGACATGATCGTCGAGCGCATGTCCGGCCGCCGCAGCCACCCGGCCTCGGGCCGCGTGTACCACGTGAAATTCAATCCGCCCAAGGTGGAAGGCAAGGACGACGTCACCGGTGAAGACCTGGTGCAGCGCGACGACGACAAGGAAGAGACCGTCAAGAAGCGCCTGGATGTGTACCACAACCAGACCGAAGTCCTGCTGGGCTACTACAACAACTGGGCCCAGACCGGCCAGCCAGGTGCGCCGAAATAT
The DNA here is from genome assembly GCF_058786935.1 of Rugamonas sp. FW305-51. Classification (NCBI taxonomy): domain Bacteria; kingdom Pseudomonadati; phylum Pseudomonadota; class Betaproteobacteria; order Burkholderiales; family Oxalobacteraceae; genus Rugamonas; species Rugamonas sp. FW305-51. The sequence goes on along the minus strand of NZ_JBYSZG010000034.1, from coordinate 3,267 downwards.
CGCCGCATCAGCGGCGTCGGACCGGTGGAGCAGATCCGCGACGCGGCATTTGCGGCCCTGTCGGAATAAGCAGTAACGGAGCGGACTACGGTCCGCTTTTTTGCGGGCGTCGCGCCCGCAGGCGCGTCCGCGCGTGCCGCGTCCAGCGATGGATGCCATCCCGTTTTTGAAGTTGCAGTACGCAGGTTAGTTGATTGCGCGCGTCTACCCGACACGGCCGGCAGTTATCTGAGTGTGACATGTACGCTTGATTAACAAGAACAAGGGGACACTATGGCAGCTAGTCTTTGGTTTGCAGTTGCGTGCGGCGTAATCGCCGTGATTTACGGTTTGTGGTCCCGAAGCTGGATTTTAAGCCAGGATGCCGGCAACGCCCGGATGCAGGAAATCGCGCTGGCCATCCAGCAAGGCGCCGCCGCCTACCTGGCGCGCCAGTACCGCACCATCGCCATCGTCGGCGCGGTGCTGTTGGTGCTCATCTTCGCCCTGCTGGGTACCCACACGGCGCTCGGCTTCCTGCTCGGCGCCGTACTGTCGGGCGCCTGCGGCTTCATCGGCATGAACGTCTCGGTGCGCGCCAACGTGCGCACGGCGCAGGCGGCCACCAAGGGCATGAACGAAGCGCTCGACGTCGCCTTCAAGGGCGGCGCCATCACCGGCATGCTGGTGGTGGGCCTGGGCCTGCTGGGCGTGACCCTGTTCTACATGATGCTGGTGTCGGGTGCGCGCGGCACGGCCGTCAGCGAGCATGATGTGATCCAGCCGCTGATCGGCCTGGCCTTCGGCGCCTCGCTGATCTCCATCTTCGCCCGTCTGGGCGGCGGCATCTTCACCAAGGGCGCGGACGTGGGCGCCGACCTGGTGGGCAAGGTCGAGGCCGGTATCCCCGAGGACGACCCGCGCAACCCGGCCGTGATCGCCGACAACGTGGGCGACAACGTGGGCGACTGCGCCGGCATGGCGGCCGACCTGTTCGAAACCTATGTGGTGACCCTGATCGCCACCATGCTGCTCGGTGCGCTGGCCATCACGGCCGCCCCCACCACGGCCATCGTCTATCCGCTGCTGCTGGGCGCCGTGTCCATCATCGCCTCGATCATCGGCTGCAGCATGGTCAAGGCCAAGCCGGGCAAGAAGATCATGTCGGCCCTGTACACGGGCCTGTGGTGGGCCGCCGGCCTGTCGCTGATTGGCTTTGCCGTCGTCACCTGGCAGCTGTGGGGCGACGACGCCATGCGCATGAAGATGATGGGCTGCGCGCTGGTGGGCATCGTGCTCACCGGGCTGATGGTCTACATCACCGAATACTACACGGGCACCGACTTCCATCCCGTGCGCCACATCGCCGAAGCGTCGACCACCGGCCACGGCACCAACATCATCGCCGGCCTGGGCGTGTCGATGAAGTCCACCGCCTTCCCCGTGCTGGCCGTGTGCGCCGCCATCCTCGTGTCCTACCAGCTGGGGCAGCTGTACGGCATCGCCATCGCCGCCACCTCCATGCTGTCGATGGCCGGCATCGTCGTCGCGCTCGACGCCTATGGCCCCATCACCGATAACGCGGGCGGCATCGCGGAAATGTCGGGCATGCCCGAATCGGTGCGCGCCATCACCGATCCGCTGGACGCGGTGGGCAACACCACCAAGGCCGTCACCAAGGGTTACGCCATCGGTTCGGCCGGCCTGGCCGCGCTGGTGCTGTTTGCCGACTACACCCACGCGCTCGAATCGTCGGGCAAGTCGATCAGCTTCGACCTGTCCAACCCGATGGTGATCGTGGGCCTGTTCATCGGCGGCCTGGTGCCCTACCTGTTCGGCGCCATGGCGATGGAAGCGGTGGGCCGCGCGGCCGGCGCCGTGGTGGTGGAAGTGCGGCGCCAGTTCCGCGACATCAAGGGCATCATGGACGGCAGCGGCAAGCCGGAATACGACAAGGCGGTCGACATGCTGACCGCCTCGGCCATCAAGGAAATGGTGTTGCCGTCGCTGCTGCCGGTGGTGGTGCCCATCGTGGTGGGCATGCTGCTGGGGCCGGCCGCGCTGGGCGGCATGCTGATGGGGACCATCATCACGGGCCTGTTCGTGGCCATTTCCATGACGACGGGCGGTGGCGCCTGGGACAACGCCAAGAAATACATCGAGGACGGCAATTTCGGCGGCAAGGGCTCGGACGCCCACAAGGCGGCCGTGACCGGCGACACCGTGGGCGACCCATACAAGGACACGGCCGGCCCTGCCGTCAATCCTTTGATCAAGATCATCAACATCGTGGCCCTGCTGCTGGTGCCGTTGTTGCCGGCCACGGGCTGGCTGGCCGTCAGCGTGCCGGTGGCGGCCCATGTGGCCATGCCGGCCGCCACGGCGCCGGCCATGCCGGTGATCCAGTCGGCGCCGGTTGAAGCGATGCCCAAGCAGGAGGGCGGCAAGGCGCAATAAGTTTCCGGCGCCGGGCGAGGGTTGCGCAGTCGCTTGCAACGGGGTTGTCGTGCCGAAAGGTGCGCCAACCCCGCTGCCGTCAATTTCTGTTGGTTTTCAGGTGTGACGATTTGTTTCTGCCGCTGGCAAGGCCGCGTTGATCAGCCGATAATGGCTGCACGGCGTAACACTTTGCGAGGTGACGCGATGAAGACACTGAAACCGGCGCTGACGCTGGCGCTCCTGACGGCAGCACTGGTGTGCGCCACAGCCGAGGCCCGGCCGCCCCGCGGCGGCGGCCATCCCCATAGCCGGACCCACGTAGGCGTGGTGATCGGCGCGCCCCTGTTCTGGCCCGGCCCCTGGTACGGCGACCCGTTCTACGATCCCTTCTATTACCGCCGCTACTATTACGAACCCGTGCTGCCGCTGCCGGCGCCGCCACCGATCTACATCGAGCAGGGCGCGCCGCCCGGACCGCCGGCCCAGTTCTGGTACTACTGCAATAATCCGCCCGGCTATTACCCCTACGTCAAGGAATGCCGCAGCCCCTGGCGCGCGGTGTCGCCGGAAGAAGTCAAACCGAAACCGGAGGTTGTCCAATGAAACGTCACCTCGTCCTGCCCGCCATGCTGCTGCCCGCGCTGCTGGCCGGCTGCGTGTCCATGCCCACCGGCCCCAGTGCATTGGTGCTGCCGGGGACGGGCAAGAGCTTTGACCAGTTCCGCGCCGATGACTTTTCCTGTCGCGGCTATGCCCAGTCCCAGGTGGGCGGCACGGCCGAGCAGGCCGCCGCCGACAGCACCATGCGCAGCGCAGCGCTGGGCACGGTGGTGGGGGCGGCGCTGGGGG
>NZ_JBYSZG010000033.1:0-69769 GCF_058786935.1 Rugamonas sp. FW305-51 | reverse complement strand
GGGTGGGGCGGGTGCTGCGTGGGGCTCTCTTCATGTGTCATTCTCTCGTGTGGTTTTTATCTGAACATGCAGCCGCGCGGTTACGGCTTTCCAGCAAACTGGTGAGGGGTAATCACCACCGAGAAAATACTACAGCGCACGATTGGTCTAGACAAACTTGCATGCACCATTATGTTGCATTATGAGCAGGCCGAGCAATATTGCGTGCGTTATATGGCGATTTCGCGTACGCTTGTCGATGGGCAACGCTCGCGCAAGCCCGGCACGGCCAGTTTCTGTCGCTTTTCAGGCCTTGACGCACCGCCTTGGCGCACTGCCGGGGCGTGCCAAGGCGGGGTCGCAGGCAGGCCGTTTTGCCAGCCGCCCGCTGCTTCACTGATGCTCGCGCATCCACTCCTTGAGACCGTTGACCCAGGACTTGGCCGGCAGGTTCAGCTCCTTCTTGATGGCGCCGGCCCGTTCATACAGCACGCTGAAGTCGAGCACGGGCGCGTTCTTGAAGGCGATCACGACGATATTGGCGTCGTGCACTTCCGGCAGCCACACGACGGCGTCGAACACCTGTTCCATGGCTTGCAGATTCTTGTCGTAGTTGCTGAAGTCGCCGAACACATTGGTGGTCATGATGCCATCGTCGCTCAAGCAGTCATAGCAACCCTGGTAGAACTCGGGCGTATCGAGCACGGGGCCGCGCGCTTCCTCGTCGTACAGGTCGACCTGCAGCACGTCCACGCTGGCGTGGTTGGCACGGTCGAGCACGAAGTCGAGCGCGTTCATTTCCCGCACCTGCAGCCGGGCGTCGTTGTCCGGCAGGCCGAACAGGGACTGGCAGACGGCGATCACGTTGGGGTTCAGTTCGATGGCCGTCACGCGCGTGTCGGGCAGGCGGCGGTAGCAGAACTTGGTCAGCGCGGCGCTGCCCAGGCCCAGCTGCACCACGTGGCGCGGACGTTGCAGGAACAGCAGCCACATCATCATCATTTGCACATATTCGAGCTCAATGGCGTCCGGACGCGTCAGGCGCATGGCGCCCTGCACCCAGGAGGTGCCCAGGTGCAGGCTGCGTACGCCCTGGAATTCAGTGATGGTGGCGGGAGGGTGGCCTGGCTGGTCGAAGCGCAGGCCCATGGCGGGGGAGGCGGTAGGTTTCATGCCGCTAGTTTACCAGCCGGGCGGCGCAAGGCCGGAAACGTTACCGGCAAAAAAAAGAGACGCGCTGGCGTCTCTCATGGCCCCGGTGCGCTTGTGGCGGCCGGGGCGGGGCGAGCTAGGCTCGTTGGTGGAGCACCCTTGTGGGAGGCGGTGGCTTGCATCAGCTGGCGTTGCGGCGGCGCGCCAGGAAGCCGACGATGCCCAGGCCGGCCAGCAGCATGCCATAGGTTGCCGGTTCAGGGACGGCGGCCACGTTGATGTCGCCCGAATAGCTGGCCGACGGCGTGATGACGTTACCCATGACGGTCAGTACCAGGGTGCCGGAGACCGACACCGGCGACAGCAGTCCGAATTCATAGCCGCCGTTCGGGATCAGGGTAAGCGCATGGCCGTTCAACGATGCCCCTGTAAAGTCCAGATTGTTGTTGCCAAGCAGGGAAATCGATTGAATGACTGCGTTCGCCAAGCTGGGGCCGACCGATGGATTGAAGGTGAACGTGTCAGTGAAAGCGCCCGCGAAGTTGTGCGTGTCGCCGAAGTGGGCGGTATAGCTGCCCGGGGAAACGGTGGACAGCGCCACATTGCTGGTGAGGTCTTCCGCCAGCGCCGTGCCCGTCGATGCGGCCAACATCGCCGCCAGGAGTATTGATCTTAGTTTCATGTTGATCCCCTTTGTGAGTAAATGCACCCGTTTTTCCGAATGCAGAGTTCAACTTAATTGCGGGGCTCAATGATGTCAATTAACTATTTTTAAATCGAAAAAATTGCCTCATAGCCTATGGCTAACTGCGGGGCGTCACGGTCGAGCCACTTGTAAAATGAAACTATCTGAAGTTTGATGGTTAGTGCAATTTTCAACATTTTGTCGTTTTTATCAGACATTGGACGGCCGCGATGCTACGTCGGGCGAGGTGCCGCGCCCGCCGCTTCGTGGCCGCATGCGGCGGGGCGCCCCTCACTTCTCCTGCTTGAGCGGCTTGTCCTTGTCGATCACTTCGCGACAGTCGCCCTTGATGATGGCGTTGTCGTAGTTGGTCCAGCCATAGCTGTCCACGTAGCGCTTGTGCTGCTTGAAGCGGGCGTTGACGAAGCTCCATTCCAGCTTTTCGCCCGGGTAGGCGATGTCGCCCAGGTCCAGCAGCGTGTGGAACATGTTTTCCGTCGCCAGCCTGGCCTTGCGGTGGCGCAGCAGCTGGCGCACCTTGTCCGGATAGCGCTCGCGGTACTGGTCGGAATACCAGACGAAGGCGGGGATGTGGAACTCGAACTGCGTGTTGTGGCCGTGGAAGGCCAGGTTGCAGCCGCCGTCATACAGGGTCTGGCCATGGTCGGCCACGTACACCAGCGCGCCCAGTTGCCCGGTCTGCTTGAGGGTGGCGATGGCCTGGGCCAGGAACCAGTCCGTATACAGGATGGAGTTGTCATAGCTGTTGTTGAGCTGGGGCTTGATCTTGGTGTCCGTGTAGACCGGCTTGTCGACCCCGAACAGGGACGGCTGCCACTTGTCGAACGCCTTCGGATAGCGCTGGCTGTAGTTCCAGTGGTTGCCCAGCGAATGCAGCACGATCAGCTTTTTCGGCGCCGGGTCGGCCATGGCCCGCTGCAGCGGCTCCAGCAGCACGGCGTCGAAATTGGAGCGGTTGGTGAAGCCGCCCAGGTTGAGGAACTGGATCACGTCCGCCTCCTTGGCGAACACGGAGACGGGCGTGTCGAACTGGCCGAACGAGACCTGGTTTGACAGCCACCACGTCTTGAAGCCCGCTTCCTTGTAGGCCGTCAGGAACGATTTTTCCGAGAAGCCATCCTTCAGGCTTTGCATGGACGGCTTGCGCGAGATGATGACGGGCACCGACAACCGGGTGGCCGACACGGCCGTGATCACGTCCGGCAGCGTCACCAGGTTGGCTTCCTGCTTGAGCAGCGGATTGGTGGCGCGCGGATAGCCGTTCAGGCTCCAGCGGTCATAGCGCGACGATTCGCCGATCACCAGCACCACGATCTCCGGCTCCTGGCCCGGCGTGGCCTGGTGGGCCTGGAACCGGAAACTGCGGCTGCGCTCGCCGAGCTGGGCCAGGTAGCGCCGTTCCTTCCAGAAGTCGGCGCCGCGCGCGGCCAGGCCGAACGGCCAGCTGGCGGCAAAGGTGTCACCGTCCACAGGCGAGCGGGCCCAGTAGGGCAGGGCGGCCAGTTTCCAGGATACATGGCCGGCCGCCGGCACGGCCGGCAGCGACGGGCCGCTGTCCTCGTCCGCATCCTCTTCCTCGTCGTCGCTGGCGCCGTCGCCGAAGCCGGAGGCGGCCACGCTGGCCGACGGCGCGTGCGCGGCCGGCACGGACGCGGCGGCCGGGCGGGAGGCGGCGCGCGCGGCGGCCGACGGCTTGGCCTCGACGCCGAATTCATAGCCCCAGCCCCACACGGCCGCCAGCAGCAGCAGGGCCGCCAGCGCGCCCCAGCGGCTGCGCCCGCTCCAGTCCAGGGCCCGGCTGCGCACGGCCACTACCTGGGCCAGCAGCCACCAGGCCAGCACGGCCGCCATGGCGCCGCCCAGCAGCCACACTTTCTGGCCCAAAAATTCCATCGCCTCGCGCGGGCTGGTCTCGGCGATGATGCCCAGGTGGTGGGTGGAAATACCCTGGCCGTAGAACACGAACAGGTAGAGCTCGGCCGGCAGGGCGATAAAGGCGGGCAGCAGCAGCCAGTGGAACCAGGCCGGGCGCTTGAACACGGCCCACGCGGTGAGCCAGCCCAGCGCCTCGACGGCGGCGATCTGCCACGCCTGCTCGACGGGCTTGCCGAGCAGGCGCGGCACATAAGGCACGGCCGACAGCAGCAGATAGGTGGCAAGCAGGAACAGGTTGGCAGGACGCAACAGGGATCGCATAAAGACGGGGAGTGAAAAAAATGTCTGCTATTATCAAGTGTTTCCTGATCTTACAGCGAGTTTTTGCTGGCCCGGCGCCCACCGCGCCCGCCCGCCGCTGCCGCGAAATAGATTGACTGGCCGCCAGGCCGCGTCTATACTCGCGAGTTCTCAATTTATTCTGCACATCGTATACGCTCTTGTAGCCGCTCCACCGTGAGTGGCTGTTCGCGCCTCCGCTGTCCATGTAGATCGGGACTAGGTTTTAGTCCCCGGGCAACCGCCCGGGTTATCAACGTTGTAATTTTGTTGGATTTAGAACGATGCCAACCATCAATCAACTGATTCGCAACCCACGCGTCGCTTTGACCGTGAAGAGCAAGTCGCCGGCGCTGGAAAACAGCCCGCAAAAACGTGGCGTTTGCACCCGTGTGTACACCACCACTCCTAAGAAGCCTAACTCGGCTTTGCGTAAAGTCGCCAAAGTGCGTCTGACCAACGGTTTCGAAGTCATTTCGTACATCGGCGGTGAAGGCCACAACCTGCAAGAGCACAGCGTTGTGCTGCTGCGCGGCGGCCGTGTCAAGGACTTGCCAGGTGTGCGTTACCACATGGTCCGCGGTGCACTGGATACCCAGGGCGTGAAAGACCGTAAGCAAGCCCGCTCGAAGTACGGTACCAAGCGTGCCAAGGCCGGTAAGAAGTAATACCCCAAGTTTCGCTCAGTGGCAGTAAGCTAAGTGAATGTAGTCGACCGCAACTGGTCGAGTAAGTGGATGGCTATGATGGCCCTCCGCGAGAGTGCGAACCCATATCTGCGCACCTCAACTGAAGATTGAAAGGAATTGATATGCCACGTCGTCGTGAAGTACCCAAGCGCGAAATCTTGCCAGATCCTAAGTTCGGCAACACGGATGTCGCCAAGTTCGTTAACGTGCTGATGCTGTCCGGTAAAAAATCGGTCGCTGAAAACATCATCTACGGTGCTTTCGAGCACATCGCCGCCAAGTCGGGTAAAGACCCGCTGGAAGTGTTCGCTACCGCCATCGCCAACGCCAAGCCGCTGGTTGAGGTGAAATCCCGCCGCGTCGGCGGCGCCAACTACCAGGTGCCGGTCGAAGTGCGTCCAGTGCGCCGTATGGCCCTGTCGATGCGCTGGCTGCGTGAAGCTGCCAACAAGCGCAGCGAGAAATCCATGCCACAACGCCTCGGCGGTGAGCTGATGGAAGCGGCTGAAGGCCGCGGCGGTGCGATGAAAAAGCGCGATGAAGTGCACCGCATGGCAGAAGCGAACAAGGCGTTCTCGCACTTCCGCTTCTAATAAAACCGGCCGGCATCGTCCGGCTGTTATCTGTTGTTCGAGGCCGGGCTCATTTTTTTCGCAAAAAATGGTGCTCGGTTTTGTCCATTCAAAGATTTAGGATTAATTATGGCCCGCAAGACCCCCATTGAGCGCTACCGCAACATCGGTATTTCCGCTCACATCGACGCAGGTAAGACGACCACCACCGAGCGCGTGCTGTTCTACACCGGCGTGAACCACAAGATCGGCGAAGTGCACGACGGCGCCGCCACCATGGACTGGATGGAGCAGGAACAAGAGCGCGGTATCACCATTACCTCCGCGGCGACCACCTGCTTCTGGAAAGGCATGGCCAACAACTTCCCAGAACACCACATCAACATCATCGACACCCCGGGCCACGTCGACTTCACCATCGAGGTGGAGCGTTCGATGCGCGTGCTGGACGGCGCATGCATGGTTTACTGCGCCGTGGGCGGCGTGCAGCCACAGTCGGAAACCGTGTGGCGTCAGGCTAACAAGTACAAAGTGCCACGTCTGGCCTTCGTCAACAAGATGGACCGTACCGGCGCCAACTTCTTCAAGGTCTACGACCAGATGCGCGCGCGCCTGAAGGCGAACCCGGTCCTGATCCAGATCCCGATCGGCGCCGAAGAAAACTTCAAGGGCGTGATCGACCTGGTCAAGATGAAAGCCATCCTGTGGGACGACGCGTCCCAGGGCATGAAGTTCGACTACGTCGACATCCCTGCCGAGCTGGCCGATTCGGCCGCCGAGTGGCGCGAGAAGATGGTCGAAGCGGCCGCTGAAGCGACCGAAGAGCTGATGAACAAGTACCTGGAAGAAGGCGACCTGACCGAAGCCGAGATCAAGCAGGCACTGCGCGCGCGTACCATCGCCTCGGAAATCGTGCCGATGATGTGCGGCACCGCGTTCAAGAACAAGGGCGTGCAGGCCATGCTCGACGCCGTGATCGAATTCCTGCCATCGCCAGTCGACATCGACGACGTGACCGGTACCGACGAGCACGAAGAGCCGGCCAGCCGCCGCGCTGCCGACGACGAGAAGTTCTCGGCACTGGCATTCAAGATCATGACCGACCCGTTCGTGGGCCAGCTGGCCTTCTTCCGCGTGTACTCGGGCGTGATCAACGCCGGCGACACCGTGTACAACTCGGTCAAGGGCCGCAAGGAGCGTCTGGGCCGTATTCTGCAGATGCACGCTAACCAGCGCGAAGAGATCAAAGAAGTGCGCGCCGGCGATATCGCCGCCGCAGTGGGCCTGAAAGACGTGACCACCGGCGAAACCCTGTGCGATCCATCGTCCGTCATCACCCTGGAAAAGATGGTGTTCCCTGAGCCAGTGATCCAGCAGGCTGTGGAACCGAAGACCAAGGCCGACCAGGAAAAGATGGGCCTGGCCCTGAACCGCCTGGCACAGGAAGATCCTTCGTTCCGCGTCAAGACCGACGAAGAGTCGGGCCAGACCATCATCGGTGGTATGGGCGAGCTGCACCTGGAAATTATCGTTGACCGCATGAAGCGCGAATTCGGCGTGGAAGCGACCGTCGGCAAGCCACAAGTGGCTTACCGCGAGACGATCCGCAAGTCGGTGTCGGACGTGGAAGGCAAGTTCGTCAAGCAGTCCGGCGGCCGCGGTCAATACGGCCACGCCGTGGTGACGGTCGAACCGCAAGAGCAGGGCAAGGGCTTCGAGTTCATCGACGCCATCAAGGGCGGTGTGATTCCTCGCGAATTCATCCCTGCGGTGGAAAAAGGTGTGCGCGAGACGCTGCAGAACGGCGTGCTGGCCGGCTACCCGGTGGTCGACGTGAAAGTCACGCTGACCTTCGGTTCGTACCACGATGTGGACTCGAACGAAAACGCGTTCCGTATGGCCGGTTCGATGGCATTCAAGGAAGGCTGCAAGCGCGCCAACCCTGTGATCCTGGAGCCGATGATGGCCGTGGAAGTGGAAACGCCGGAAGACTACGCCGGTACCGTGATGGGCGACCTGTCGTCCCGCCGCGGTATGGTGCAGGGCATGGACGAAATCCCAGGCGGCGGCGGCAAGATCATCAAAGCCGAAGTACCGCTGTCGGAAATGTTTGGTTACTCGACCACCCTGCGTTCCGCAACGCAAGGCCGTGCGACCTACACCATGGAATTCAAGCACTACTCGGAAGCGCCTAAGCACGTGATCGACGCGATCATCACCGCAAAAGCCAAGTAATTTAAATTGTGTGGCCGGGGAGATCCTCCGGCCGCAGTTAACACATTGTTCTAAGGAAGAATAAAATGGCAAAAGAGAAATTCGAACGGACCAAGCCGCACGTCAACGTCGGCACCATCGGTCACGTTGACCACGGCAAGACCACCCTGACCGCTGCGATCGCAACCGTTCTGTCGAAGAAATTCGGCGGCGAAGCGAAAGCCTACGACCAGATCGACGCTGCACCAGAAGAAAAAGCACGCGGCATTACCATCAACACCGCCCACGTTGAGTACGAGACGGCTGGCCGTCACTACGCCCACGTGGACTGCCCAGGCCACGCCGACTACATCAAGAACATGATTACCGGTGCAGCCCAGATGGACGGCGCGATCCTGGTGTGCTCGGCCGCTGACGGCCCGATGCCTCAGACCCGCGAGCACATCCTGCTGGCCCGTCAAGTTGGTGTGCCATACATCATCGTGTTCCTGAACAAGTGCGACCTGGTCGACGACGCAGAACTGCTGGAACTGGTCGAAATGGAAGTGCGCGAGTTGCTGTCGAAGTACGACTTCCCAGGCGACGACCTGCCTATCGTTAAAGGTTCGGCCCGTATGGCGCTGGACGGCGACACCGGTCCCCTGGGCGAGCAGGCCATCATGGCCCTGGCCGATGCACTCGATTCGTACATCCCAACGCCAGAGCGCGCTGTGGACGGCGCCTTCCTGATGCCAGTGGAAGACGTGTTCTCGATCTCCGGCCGCGGCACCGTGGTGACCGGTCGTATCGAACGCGGCGTGATCAAGGTCGGCGAAGAGATCGAAATCGTCGGTATCAAAGACACCGTCAAGACCACCTGCACCGGCGTGGAAATGTTCCGCAAGCTGCTGGACCAGGGTCAAGCCGGCGACAACGTTGGTCTGCTGCTGCGCGGCACCAAGCGTGAAGACGTGGAGCGTGGCCAGGTTCTGGCCAAGCCAGGTTCGATCAAGCCGCACAACCACTTCACCGGCGAGATCTACGTGCTGTCGAAAGATGAAGGCGGCCGTCACACCCCGTTCTTCAACAACTACCGTCCACAGTTCTACTTCCGTACCACGGACGTGACCGGTTCGATCGAACTGCCAGCGGACAAAGAAATGGTTATGCCAGGCGACAACGTGTCGATCACCGTCAAGCTGATCAACCCGATCGCGATGGAAGAAGGTCTGCGCTTCGCAATCCGTGAAGGCGGCCGTACCGTCGGCGCCGGCGTTGTGGCAAAAATCATCGCCTGATTTTTAAGCGCTGATGTAAGGAGATCGGCAAGGTGTGATACCATGCCGATCTCTGTAATACTCCGTTCTTTTTAAATTTGCTGGCGCTACAAAGTTGCCAGTTCGCTCTTTGAAGGAATTACCATGTCCGTTACCAATCAAAAGATCCGTATCCGCCTGAAGGCTTTCGACTACAAGCTGATCGACCAGTCCGCACTGGAAATCGTTGACACCGCCAAGCGCACCGGCGCCGTGGTCAAGGGCCCAGTCCCACTGCCAACCCGCATCCAGCGTTTCGACGTGCTGCGTTCGCCACACGTCAACAAGACCTCGCGCGACCAGTTCGAAATCCGCACCCACCAGCGCCTGATGGACATCGTCGATCCTACCGACAAGACCGTTGACGCCCTGATGAAGCTGGACCTGCCAGCTGGCGTGGACGTCGAAATCAAGCTGCAATAATTGCTGTCGGGCGGCCGGGCCAGTGCCCGCCGCCAGCCGACCGGAACGGGCCGTCGCGCATCGCGCAACGGCCCGTTTTTTTTATGCCGTCCGCCGCCGTGATCGTGGTGAATATGAAACATTCTTAATTTTATTAGGATTTTAAGCAATCTTACTCTTCTGGAAATAGTTCTTGCCGTGCGAAACTTCAGGCCAGGCGCGCCATGGGTCAAGACCCCGGCGCGACCAGGCAAAGCTCGCAGCAGCTTGACGTGTGGCCGCGCCGGCGATCCTGGCCCGGCCCACATAACCACATTCAGGAGTAAGTTTTTGATGGCTATGAAAGAAAAAATCGGCGTCGCCTCGGTGCGCCTGGCAGTCGGCATTCTGGCCGGCACCACCTGGCTGGCCGCGGCGCAAGCCCAGAACCCGGCCGACGCCGGCGTGCAGCGCGTGGTCGTGACGGGTTCGAACATTGCCCGCATCGACAGCGAAGGCCCGACCGCGGTGGAAATCGTCAGCCGCCTGCAGATCGAAAAGAGTGGCGCCTCCACCACGGCCGAACTGCTGGGCAAGCTGCCTTCGGTCAATATCCAGTTGACGGGCAATGACTCGCTCTCGTTCGCCGGTGGTGCCTCTTCGGCCGGCCTGCGCGGCCTGGATCCCAAGTACACGCTGATCCTGCTCAATGGCCGCCGCCTGGCCAATTACGGCTTTGCCGACGGCGCCGAGAATTCCTTTGTCGACCTGAATAGCATCCCGCTGGCCGCCATCGACTCGGTGGAAATCCTGCGCGACGGCGCCTCCGCCATCTACGGTTCCGACGCCGTGGCCGGCGTGATCAACTTCCGTACCCGCCGCGATTACAGCGGCATGGAAGTGACGGGTAATATCGGCGCCAATGAAAAAGGGGACGGCTCGACTGGCAATGTCAGCGTCACCAAGGGCTGGGGCGATAGCGAACACGATGGCTACAACGTGTTGTTGACGGTCGATGCGCTCAAGCGCAACTCGCTGCAGCGCGGCATGCACGCCGGCACGGCCAACCGCGACCGTCGCCGCTACGGCGGCTCCGATAAGCGTTTCACGACCGAGTTCCAGGGTTCGGTGTATGACTTCGACACCTCCGAACCTTCGTTCGTGATTCCTGGCTGCAAAGGCTCGATCGAAGTGGATCCCGCCACGCACGATAACGTGTGCTACACCAATCCCAGCCGTGAGCTGACCCCGGCCATCGAACGGTTTGGCGTGTCCACCATCGTCACCAAGCGCCTGAGCGGCAACGACGAGCTGTTCGCCGAGCTGGGCTGGAACCGCAACAAGACTGCGTTCCCGACCGATTACGCCGCACTGGACGACCGCCTGCAGGTGCCCACCGACGGCACCACCAATCCCGGCGTGCTGGGCCTGCCCGGCCCCAGCGCGGACGGCACGCTGGCCGGCTTTACGCCCGGCGACACGCTGCAGGTGCGCCATTCCATCACGGAGGCGGGCCGGCAAGTGGAAGTCACGACCGGCACCACGCTGCGCCTGGTGGGCGGCTGGCGCGGTGCCGTGCGGGGCTGGGACAGCGAACTGTCGCTCAGCCTGAACCAGAACAAGCTGCGCGATGAGCAGACCAATCAGGTGCTGGCCGCCGAAGCGGCCAGCGCCGTCAAGGCCGGCATCCTGGGGCAGGGCGGCTATGACCCGTTCAACCCGGCCAATCCGGCCAGCGTCGTCAACCCCATGCTGACCACGCTGGAGCGGGAAGCCACCTCGCGCCTGGGGGCGCTGGAATGGAAGATGAGCAAGCCGGAACTGTTCAGCTACCAGGGGCGTCCCGTCGGCTTCGCGTGGGGGGCGCAGGCCAGCCACGAGTCGATCGAGGACCGGCCCGACCTCCGCGCCATTGCCGGCCTGATCGTCAGCCAGGGCGGCACCAGGGCCAACGCCAGCCGCAGCCTGTACTCGGCCTATGGCGAACTGAGCGTGCCGTTGCTGAGCACGCTGGAAATGCAGCTGGCCGCGCGTGCCGACCATTACAGTGACTTCGGCAATTCCTACAATCCGAAACTGGCGCTGGCCTGGCGGCCGAACGCGGCCGTACTGCTGCGCGGTTCGGCCACCACCTCGTTCAAGGCGCCCACCCTGCTGGAGATCGGCTCCACCACCTCCGCCTACCAGACCGTGGCCGACTGGGCCCGCTGCGGTCCGCTGGGCTATGTGGGCGCCACTTGCTCCTACAGCCCGAAGGCCTACCTGAAAGGCAATCCGAACCTGAAGGCGGAAAAGGCGGACAACTACGCGTTGGGCATGGTATGGCAGGCGAGCCCCGCGCTGGCCGTGTCGCTGGACTGGTATGGCATCCACCAGCGCGATACCATCCAGCCGCTGGACGCGCAGTACCTGATCGACCATGAAGACAGCATCCCCGGTTACGCCGCGCTGATCGGGCGCGACCCCCGCAACCCGTCGCTGGAGAAACGATATCCGGGCCTGAACAAGGGCCGCCTGCACGACATCACCACGCCGTACATCAATGTGGGCAAGACCAACCTGTCGGGCCTGGACCTGGACGTGAAATATGACGTCGCCCTGGGCGCCGGCAAGCTGCATCTGCGCGAGACCAACAGCTACACGCTGCAATTCGACCAGAGCGTGGTCGCCGGTGTGGCGCCAAGCGACCGCCTGGACGGCACCAACCACCCCAAATGGTCCAATGCGTTGCGGGCCGCCTACGAGCTCGGCCAGCATGAGCTGGGCCTGACGGCGCACACCTATGCCGGCACGCTTAACATCACCGACCCCACCTACACCCAGGATACGGCCGTGACCAACGCCCGCATTCCGTCGTACACGGTGTGGGACGTGAATTACTCGCTGCGTCCGGGCAGGCAAGTCGATGTGAACGTGGGCATCAACAACGTCTTCAACAGGGGCGTGGTGTATGCCAGTTCGACCTACAAGGACGACCACGTGCAAGCGCTGAATGACGTGGTGGGCCGTTATGTCTACGTCAACCTGCGCTACGTGTTCAATTAAGCCGTTCCGGCAGTGCCGCCAGCGAGGCCGGCGCCGCGTTCGCCGCCTTGCTGCGGCGTCGTGCCGTCCGGCCCAGGCAGCCGGGCAAGCCGCATGGCGCCTCGCTCTGGCCGGCGGCGCCGGGGTAGCCGGGCGGGGCGCCAGAAACCTCACATACCCCGTATTAAGTTGTTGCGTCAAGACCCAAATGACGTTACACTAGCCGGCTTCGGTATGGATTCGCCTTTTTCTGGTCCGTACTAATTTTTGTAGTTAAACAAAGCCCCGCCCAATCGTAGGTGGGAATGGAGAAAAAATGAGCCTTGGCCTCCTCGGTCGCAAGGTTGGTATGATGCGCATCTTCACCGATGACGGGGATTCGATCCCAGTCACCGTGTTGGACGTATCGAACAACCGTGTTGCGCAAATCAAAACGCCTGAAACGGATGGTTATTCCGCAGTTCAGGTTGCATTCGGTCAACGTCGCGCTTCCCGCGTGACCAAAGCCGTCGCTGGTCACCACGCTAAAGCCGGTGTCGAAGCGGGTACTCTGCTCAAAGAGTTCCGCGTGGACGCTGCCAAAGCTGCCGAACTGAAAGCTGGCGACGTCGTTGCCGCCTCCCTGTTCGAAGTCGGTCAAAAGATCGACGTGCAAGGCGTGACGATCGGTAAAGGTTACGCCGGTACCATCAAGCGTCACCACTTCGCTTCGGGCCGTGCTTCCCACGGTAACTCCCGCTCGCACAACGTTCCAGGTTCCATCGGTATGGCGCAGGATCCAGGCCGCGTGTTCCCAGGTAAGCGCATGACCGGTCACCTCGGTGACGTCAACCGCACCATCCAGAACCTCGAAATCGCCCGTATCGACGCCGACCGCCAGCTGCTGCTGGTCAAGGGTGCCGTACCAGGCGCGAAAAATGGCCAGGTCGTCGTTTCGCCTGCCGTTAAAGTTAAAGCAAAGAAGGGAGCTTAAACGATGGAACTCAAGCTCTTGAACGCGCAAGGTCAAGCCGCGTCGAACGTAGCTGCCGCCGACACCATTTTCGGCCGTGACTACAACGAAGCGCTGATCCACCAAGTGGTCGTGGCCTACCAGGCCAATGCACGCAGCGGTAACCGCAAGCAGAAAGACCGTGAAGAAGTTCACCACACGACCAAGAAGCCATGGCGCCAAAAAGGCACCGGCCGCGCTCGTGCCGGTATGTCGTCGTCGCCACTGTGGCGCGGCGGTGGTCGCATCTTCCCGAACTCGCCTGACGAGAACTTCACCCACAAAGTGAACAAGAAGATGTACCGCGCCGGTATCTGCTCGATCCTGTCGCAACTGGCCCGTGAAGACCGTCTGTCGGTCATCGAAGACCTGACGATCGAAGCACCGAAGACCAAGCTGCTGTCGCAAAAGCTGACCGGCATGGGCTTTGACTCCGTGCTGATCATCACCGATGCCGCCAACGAAAACCTGGAACTGGCTTCGCGCAACCTGCCGAACGTGCTGGTTGTGGAACCACGTCACGCAGACCCGATGTCCCTGGTGTTCTACAAGAAGATCCTGGTCACCAAAGCTGCACTGGCTAAGATTGAGGAGATGCTGGCATGAGCGCAGTGAAATTTAGCGAAGAGCGCCTGATGAAGGTGCTGCTGGCGCCGGTCATTTCCGAAAAAGCCACCATGGTGGCGGAAAAGAACGAACAGATCGTGTTCCGTGTCACCACGGATGCGACCAAGCCAGAAATCAAGGCCGCCGTTGAACTGCTGTTCAAGGTGGAAGTGGAATCGGTGCAGACCGTCAACCGCGAAGGTAAGCAGAAGCGCACCGGTGCCCGCATCGGCCGTCGCAACCATACCAAGCGCGCTTTCGTGTGCCTGAAGCCCGGCCAGGAAATCAATTTCTCCGAGGAGGCTAAATAATGGCACTCGTTAAGATGAAGCCAACCTCGCCAGGCCGTCGCGGCATGGTGAAGGTGGTCAACGCCGACCTGTACAAAGGTCGTCCGTTCGCTGCCCTGGTTGAGAAAAAATCGAAGACCGCTGGCCGTAACAACAACGGCCACATCACCACCCGTCACATCGGCGGTGGTCACAAGCAGCACTACCGTCTGGTCGACTTCAAGCGCCAGAAGGACGGCATTCCGGCGAAAGTGGAACGGATCGAATACGATCCTAACCGCACCGCCCACATCGCCCTGCTGTGCTACGCCGACGGCGAGCGCCAGTACATCATCGCCACCAAAGGCATGAGCGTCGGCGACACCGTGATGAACGGTTCGGAAGCGCCTATCAAGTCGGGCAACTGCCTGCCGATCCGCAACATCCCGGTCGGTACCGTGATGCACTGCGTGGAAATGCTGCCAGGTAAGGGTGCGCAAATCGCCCGTACCGCCGGCGCCGGCGTGGTCCTGATGGCCCGTGAAGGCACCTATGCTCAAGTGCGTCTGCGCTCGGGCGAAGTGCGCCGCGTGCACATCGAGTGCCGTGCAACCGTGGGTGAAGTCGGCAATGCCGAACACAGCCTGCGTAAGATCGGTAAAGCTGGTGCCATGCGCTGGCGCGGTGTTCGTCCTACCGTGCGCGGTGTGGTCATGAACCCGATCGACCACCCGCACGGTGGTGGTGAAGGCCGCACTGCAGCGGGCCGTCACCCAGTGTCGCCATGGGGCCAGCAGACCAAGGGTAAGAAGACGCGCAGCAACAAGCGCACTTCTTCGATGATCGTCTCGCGCCGCGGCAAGAAATAAGGATAAATCATGACTCGTTCATTGAAAAAAGGGCCGTTCTGTGACGCCCACCTGGTGAAGAAAGTCGAAGCCGCGCAAGCTGCCAAGGACAAGAAGCCAATCAAAACCTGGTCCCGTCGTTCGACCATCATGCCTGACTTCATCGGCCTGACGATCGCTGTGCACAACGGCAAGCTGCACGTGCCAGTGTACGTCTCCGAGAACATGGTTGGTCACAAGCTTGGCGAATTCGCGCTGACCCGCACGTTCAAGGGCCATGCCGCTGACAAGAAGGCGAAGAAATAATGGAAACTAAAGCTATCCTCAAGGGTGTGCGCTTGTCGGATCAGAAAGGCCGCCTGGTGGCGGACCTGATCCGCGGCAAGAAGGTTGACGCTGCGCTCAACATTCTGCAATTCAGCCCGAAAAAAGGCGCGACCATCATCAAGAAAGTGCTGGAGTCCGCGATTGCGAACGCCGAGCACAACGATGGTGCCGACATCGACGAACTGTTCGTGAAAACGATCTACGTCGAAAAGGGCCCGATCCTGAAGCGCTTCACCGCGCGTGCAAAAGGTCGTGGCGATCGTATCTCGAAACAATCGTGTCACGTTTACGTGACCGTCGGTAACTAAGGAGCCACGATGGGTCAGAAAATTCATCCAACTGGTTTCCGCCTGGCGGTTACCCGTAACTGGGCCTCGCGTTGGTACGCGGGCAACAGCAACTTCGCTTCGATGCTGAACGAAGACTTGAAGGCACGCGCCTACCTGAAGACCAAGCTGAAGAACGCTTCGGTCGGCCGCATCGTCATCGAGCGTCCAGCCAAGAACGCGCGCTTCACCATCTACAGCTCGCGTCCAGGCGTCGTGATCGGCAAGAAGGGCGAAGACATCGAAGTGCTGAAGTCGGCCCTGACCAAGATCATGGGCGTGCCGGTGCACGTCAATATCGAAGAGATCCGCAAGCCGGAAATCGACTCGCAGCTGATCGCCGACTCGATCGCCCAGCAGCTGGAAAAGCGTATCATGTTCCGCCGCGCCATGAAGCGTGCGATGCAAAACGCCATGCGTCTGGGTGCCCTGGGCATCAAGATCATGTCGTCGGGCCGTCTGAACGGCATCGAAATCGCCCGCAAAGAGTGGTATCGCGAAGGCCGCGTGCCACTGCATACCCTGCGCGCTGACATCGACTACGGCACCAGCGAAGCGTCGACCACCTACGGCATCATCGGCGTCAAGGTGTGGGTCTACAAGGGCGACCGCAACGCCGCCGGCGAAGCGCCAGTCATCGAGACTCCAGCTGACGAGAAGAAGAGCCGCGGTCCACGCCGCGACGACGGCAAGCCTACCGGCCGCCCACGTCCAGCCGGTGCGAAACCATCCACAGCACCAGGTGCTGCCCGTCGTGCCGCCAAACCGGCCGCCGCTGCTGCGCCAGCTGAGAAAGCAGGAGAATAATCATGCTGCAACCAGCACGCAGAAAGTATCGTAAAGAGCAGAAGGGCCGTAACACCGGTATCTCGCACAGCCGCGGCACCGCCGTGTCGTTCGGCGAGTTCGGTCTGAAAGCCGTTGCCCGCGGCCGTATCACGGCCCGTCAAATCGAGGCAGCACGTCGCGCCATGACCCGTCACATCAAGCGTGGTGGCCGGATCTGGATCCGCGTGTTCCCGGACAAGCCGATCTCGAACAAGCCTGCCGAAGTCCGTATGGGTAACGGTAAGGGTAACCCCGAGTACTACGTCGCCGAAATCCAGCCAGGCAAAGTCCTGTACGAGATGGATGGTGTCGCAGAAGAGCTGGCGCGCGAAGCGTTCCGTCTGGCTGCTGCCAAACTGCCGCTGGCTACCACCTTCGTGGTGCGCCAGGTTGGCCAATAAGAGGAGTGAAATATGAAAGCATCTGAACTCCGCGGCAAAGACCAGGCAGCTCTGCAACAAGAGCTGAACGATCTGCTGAAGGCCCAGTTTGGTCTGCGTATGCAAGTGGCAACGCAACAGCTGAGCAACACTTCGCAGCTCAAGAAGGTACGCCGCGACATCGCGCGTGTAAAAACGGTAATGAACACCAAGGAAGCCAAATGACCGAACCAGTGAAAAAGCCGCTCAAGCGCACGCTGATCGGTAAAGTGGTGTCCGACAAAATGGACAAGACCGTAACCGTTCTGATCGAACGTCACGTCAAGCATCCTTTGTACGGCAAGATCATCGTGCGCTCCAATAAGTACCATGCGCACGACGAGACCAACCAGGTGAAAGCCGGTGACACGGTGGAAATCGTGGAAGGTCGCCCGATCTCGAAGACGAAGGCATGGACTGTGACGCGTGTGGTGCAAGCCGCACAAATCGTTTAATTAGAAAAACCTCCCGGCCGGCAACGGTCGGGGGGTGTTTTTAATTAGTTCTTGCAAGCCCGCAAATTGTATGTAATACTTGCGGGCTTCGTTCATGTAACGCCGCAAAGTGTCTGGCCACAGACGCAGAACGCGCGGTCAGTGCAGTACGAAGGTCAAGCACCCAAACATCGGGGCCCGGCATGGGCGCCGCTGGCGGGACCAAGACTGACCGCGGGTCCGCATTGTGTGGATTCTTCGGCTTAAGTTGGGAAAGAGAATACTATGATTCAAACTGAAAGCCGGCTCGAAGTGGCCGACAATACCGGTGCCAAAGAAGTCATGTGCATCAAGGTATTGGGCGGCTCCAAGCGCCGTTATGCTGGCATCGGCGACGTGATCAAGGTAACCGTCAAGGTTGCTGCGCCACGCGGCCGTGTCAAAAAAGGTGAAATTTATAACGCCGTGGTTGTGCGCACCGCCAAAGGTGTGCGTCGCCAAGACGGTTCCCTGGTCAAGTTCGACGGCAATGCCGCCGTACTGCTGAACGCCAAGCTGGAACCGATCGGTACCCGTATTTTTGGACCAGTGACGCGCGAACTGCGCACTGAAAAGTTCATGAAGATCGTGTCCCTGGCACCGGAAGTCCTGTAAGGAGTCGTAATGGATAAGATTCGTAAAAACGACGAAGTCATCGTGCTGACCGGGAAAGACAAGGGCAAGCGTGGCGTCGTGCAGCAGCGTATCGATGCTGAACACGTCGTGGTTGAAGGCATCAACGTCGCCAAGAAAGCGACCAAGCCTAACCCAATGACTGGCGTACAAGGTGGTATCGTCGATAAGACTATGCCGATTCACGTGTCCAACGTTGCATTGTTCAATGCAGCGACTGGCAAGGCAGACCGCGTCGGTTTCAAGGAAGTGGATGGCAAAAAAGTCCGCGTCTTCAAATCGTCCGGCGAAGTAGTGAAGGCTTAAGAAATCATGGCACGTCTCCAAGAATTCTATAAAGAAAAAGTCGTCGCCGACCTGACCGCGAAATTCGGTTACAAGTCGGTGATGGAAGTTCCTCGTCTGACCAAGATCACCCTGAACATGGGTGTCGGTGAGGCGATCGCCGACAAGAAAGTGCTCGAGCACGCTGTTGGCGACCTGACCAAGATCGCTGGCCAAAAGCCAGTGACCACCAAATCGCGCAAGGCTATCGCGGGTTTCAAGATCCGTGAAGGCTACCCGATCGGTACCATGGTCACCCTGCGTGGCGCTCGCATGTACGAGTTCCTGGATCGCTTCATCACCGTGGCCCTGCCACGCGTGCGCGATTTCCGCGGTGTGAATGGCCGTTCGTTCGATGGTCGTGGTAACTACAACATCGGCGTGAAAGAGCAGATCATCTTCCCGGAAATCGAGTACGACAAGATCGATGCGCTGCGTGGTTTGAACATTTCGATCACCACCACCGCCAAGACCGACGACGAAGCGAAAGCTCTGCTCGCCGCCTTTAAATTCCCGTTCAGGAACTAAGAAGATCATGGCAAAACTCGCACTGATTAACCGTGAGCAGAAACGTGTCGACCTGGCAAACAAGTTTGCCGCCAAGCGCGCTTCGCTGAAGGCCATCATTGATGACCAGTCGAAATCGGAAGAAGAGCGTTACGAAGCGCGCCTGAAACTGCAGGCACTGCCACGTAACTCGGCTCCGACTCGCCAGCGTAACCGCTGCGCCGTCACCGGTCGTCCACGCGGCACTTTCCGTAAATTCGGTCTGGGCCGTATCAAGCTCCGTGAATTCGCCATGCGTGGTGAGATCCCGGGTATGACTAAAGCAAGCTGGTAATAGGAGAATAAGCAATGAGTATGAGCGATCCTATCGCCGATATGCTGACCCGCATTCGCAACGCCCAAGGCGTTCAAAAAACGACCGTGGCCATGCCATCGTCGAAAGTCAAAGTAGCGATTGCCAACGTCCTCAAGGACGAGGGTTACATTGAAGATTTCGCAGTTGCCGAAGCTGGTGGCAAAGCGGAACTGAAAATCGGTTTGAAGTATTATGTTGGCCGTCCCGTCATCGAGCGCCTTGAGCGCGTGTCCCGTCCGGGCCTGCGCGTCTACAAGGGCAAGGACGAGATCCCTACTGTGATGAATGGCTTGGGTGTGGCGATCGTGTCGACTCCGCAAGGCGTCATGACTGACCGCAAAGCACGCGCTACCGGTGTCGGCGGCGAAGTTATTTGCTACGTCGCATAAGGAGTTAGACATGTCTCGTGTAGCTAAAATGCCAATCGCTGTGCCAGCTGGCGCTGATGTCGCCATCTCCGCACAAGCGATCACCGTCAAGGGCCCGCTGGGCGTGCTGACCCAGGCCCTGAACGGCCAGGTCACGGTGGAAAACAATGCAGGAACCCTGACTTTCGTCGCCGCCAATGACAGCCGTGAAGCCAATGCCATGTCCGGCACGCTGCGCGCCCTGGTCAACAACATGGTGACCGGCGTCACCAAGGGTTTCGAGAAAAAGCTGAACCTGGTCGGTGTGGGTTACAAGGCGCAAGCGCAAGGCGACAAGCTGAACCTGTCGCTGGGCTTCTCGCACCCTGTCGTGCACTCGATGCCAGCCGGCGTCACCTGCGCTACCGCAACGCCAACGGAGATCGTCATCAAAGGCATCGACCGTCAGCAAGTGGGCCAAGTGGCTGCTGAAGTTCGCGCTTACCGCTCCCCTGAGCCTTACAAGGGCAAGGGCGTCCGTTATGCGGACGAAGTGGTTAAGATTAAAGAAACCAAGAAGAAGTAACTAGGGGCTGACGATGGACAAGAAAGAATCACGTCTGCGCCGCGGACGCCAAACCCGGATCAAGATCGCGCAACTGAAAGTAAATCGCCTGTCGGTGCACCGCACCAACCTGCACATTTACGCGAACCTGATCTCGCCGGATGCCAAAATTCTGGTATCGGCCTCCACGGCAGAAGTCGAAGTGCGCAACGAACTGGCTGGCAAATCGGGCAAGGGCGGCAACGCTGCCGCTGCCGCGATCGTCGGCAAGCGCGTCGCAGAGAAAGCACTGAAAGCAGGAATCACCGAAGTCGCGTTCGACCGCTCCGGTTTCCGTTACCACGGCCGTGTGAAGGCGCTGGCAGAAGCCGCGCGCGAAGCCGGTCTGAAGTTCTAAGGAACGATCATGGCAAAAATGCAAGCAAAAATGGCAAGCGACAAGCCGGATGACGGCATGCGCGAAAAAATGATCGCGATCAACCGCGTGACCAAAGTGGTCAAGGGTGGTCGTATCATGGGTTTCGCCGCGCTGACCGTGGTTGGTGACGGCGATGGCCGCATCGGCATGGGCAAGGGCAAGTCGAAGGAAGTACCGGTCGGTGTGCAGAAGGCAATGGAAGAAGCCCGTCGCAACCTGATCAAGGTACCACTGAAGAACGGCACCCTGCAGCACACGGTATCGGGTCGCCACGGCGCCTCGAAAGTGATGATGAGCCCAGCCAAGCCTGGTACGGGCGTCATCGCCGGCGGCGCAATGCGCGCAATCTTCGAAGTAATGGGCGTGACGGACGTGGTGGCGAAATCCACCGGTTCCTCCAACCCTTACAACCTGGTGCGTGCCACGCTGGACGGTCTGGCAAAAATGAGTACTCCTGCTGACATCGCCGCCAAGCGCGGTAAGTCGGTAGAAGAGATCCTGGGCTAAGGTGGACATCATGACGAAAACTGTCAAAGTACAATTGGTCAAGGGCTTGATCGGCACGCGTGAAGATCACCGTGCCACCGTACGCGGCCTGGGCCTGCGTCGTGTCAACTCGATTCGCGAGTTGCAGGACACCCCATCCGTGCGCGGCATGATCAACAAAGTCTCGTACCTCGTTAAAGTTGTTGCGTAAGCCCCCCGGCTTACGTACGGAGAAAACATGGAACTGAATACCATACAACCAGCCGAAGGCGCCAAGCACTACAAGCGTCGCGTCGGCCGCGGTATCGGCTCCGGTCTGGGTAAAACCTCGGGCCGTGGTCACAAGGGTCAAAAATCGCGTTCGGGCGGCTTCCACAAAGTCGGCTTCGAAGGCGGTCAGATGCCGCTGCAACGCCGTCTGCCTAAGCGCGGTTTCAAGTCGCTCAACGCCACCTTCAAAGCTGAAGTGCGTCTGTCCGACCTGAACGCCCTGGCCGTTGGCGATGTCGACATCCTGGTGCTCAAGCAAGCTGGCGTGCTGAACGTGCTGGCCCGCGACGTGCGCGTCATTCTGTCCGGCGAGATCACCAAAGCGGTGAACCTCAAAGGCCTGAAAGTGACGGCCGGCGCGAAGGCAGCCATCGAAGCAGCTGGCGGCTCGGTAGCCTGAGTTGACCGCTAACAGCTTGATCGGAGCGAAAATTGGCGACTAATCCACAACTTGCTAAAAGTGCAGCAGCCGGGTTCCCCTGGGGCCGGCTCTGGTTCTTGCTTGGCGCATTGGTGGTTTATCGTATCGGCGCTCACGTCCCGGTCCCCGGGATCGATCCGGTACAATTAGCCGCACTGTTCAAGTCGCAAGAGGGGGGCATCCTGGGCATGTTCAACATGTTCAGCGGTGGCGCGCTCTCGCGCTTCACGGTGTTTGCGCTGGGTATCATGCCTTACATCTCGGCCTCGATCATCATGCAATTGCTGTCGATCGTGTCGCCGCAGATGGAAGCGCTCAAAAAAGAAGGCGAAGCAGGCCGGCGCAAGATCACCCAGTACACCCGGTATTTCACGGTGGCACTGGCGATGTTCCAGGCGTTCGGTATCGCAGTCGCCCTGGAATCCCAAGCCGGCCTGGTGCTGGATCCGGGCCTGGGGTTCCGCTTCGTGACGGTCGTGACGCTGTTGACCGGCACCATGTTCCTGATGTGGCTGGGGGAGCAAATTACCGAGCGCGGCTTGGGTAATGGCATCTCCATCATCATTTTCGCCGGTATCGCCGCCGGTCTGCCGAACGCTCTGGGGGGCTTGTTCTCCCAGGTGGCCAACGGTTCGATCGGCAGCTTCTCGGCGATCGTCATCGTGATATTGGTGGCGGCGGTAACGTTCTTCGTGGTCTTTGTGGAACGTGGCCAGCGCAAGATTCTGGTGAATTACGCAAAACGCCAGGTCGGTAACAAGATCTACGGTGGTCAAACGTCGCACCTGCCATTGAAGTTGAACATGGCTGGCGTGATTCCACCGATCTTCGCTTCGTCGATTATCTTGTTCCCGGCAACGATCCTGGACTGGTTCGCCAAGGGTGCCAATCCGGCCAACCCGGTGATCCGCTTCCTCAAGGATGTGGCAGCATCGATGGGTCCAGGCGAGCCTATGCACGCCCTGTTGTACGCCATTGCAATCGTGTTTTTCTGCTTCTTCTACACCGCTCTGGTGTTCAACAGCAAGGAAACCGCGGACAACTTGAAGAAGAGCGGGGCCTTCGTGCCAGGGATACGTCCCGGTGAGCAGACAGCCCGTTACATCGACAAGATCCTGACCCGATTGACACTGGCTGGCGCAATCTACATCACGTTGGTGTGTTTGTTGCCGGAATTCATGCAAGCCGAGTGGAAAGTGCCTTTCTATTTTGGCGGCACTTCTCTGTTGATTATTGTGGTTGTGACCATGGATTTCATGGCGCAAGTGCAAAACTACGTGATGTCGCAGCAATATGAATCGCTGCTGCGCAAAGCAAACTTCAAGGGCGGAATTCCGACGCGATAAGCGCGGTTTCAAACATACCGAATGGCAAAAGACGACGTCATACAAATGCAGGGCGAGATTCTCGAGAATCTGCCTAATGCAACATTTCGAGTGAAGCTGGAAAACGGACACGTGGTGCTCGGCCATATTTCGGGTAAAATGCGGATGAACTATATCCGCATTCTTCCTGGCGACAAGGTGACGGTAGAGCTGACACCTTATGACCTGAGCCGAGCCCGCATCGTGTTCCGGACCAAGTAACATAAAACATTGAACCAAGAAGAGAGTGCAAAATGAAAGTTAACGCCTCAGTCAAGCGGATCTGCCGCAACTGCAAGATCATCAAGCGCAAGGGTGTCGTTCGCGTAATCTGCGTCGAACCACGTCACAAGCAGCGTCAAGGTTAATAACCGTTATTTATCGAGGAATAACGAATGGCACGTATTGCAGGGGTTAATATCCCAAATCATCAGCACACCGTTATCGGCCTGACGGCCATCTACGGTGTAGGCCGCCCGCGCGCAAAGTTCATCTGCGCCGCAACGGGCATTGCGACCAACAAGAAGGTCAAAGACCTGGACGATAGCGAACTGGAAAAGCTGCGCGATGAAGTAGCAAAATTCATCGTTGAAGGCGATCTGCGTCGCGAACTGTCCATGAACATCAAGCGTTTGATGGACCTGGGTTGCTACCGTGGTATGCGTCACCGTAAGGGCCTGCCGGTCCGCGGCCAGCGTACTCGCACCAACGCACGTACCCGCAAGGGTCCGCGCAAAGCCGCACAATCGCTCAAGAAATAATCTAGGGAAATCACATGGCTAAGCAACAAAGCAGCGCAGCAGCAGCTCGCGTTCGTAAGAAGGTCAAGAAGAACGTTGCCGAAGGTATCGCACACGTTCACGCTTCCTTCAACAATACCATCATCACCATCACCGACCGTCAGGGCAACGCTCTGTCGTGGGCAACCTCCGGTGGTGCTGGCTTCAAGGGTTCGCGTAAATCGACCCCGTTCGCAGCGCAGGTTGCGGCTGAAGCAGCTGGTAAAGTCGCCGTCGAATGCGGCGTGAAGAACCTGGAAGTGCGTATCAAGGGCCCAGGTCCTGGTCGCGAATCCGCAGTGCGCGCACTGAACAACCTGGGCATCAAGATCACCGAGATCCAGGACGTGACCCCAGTACCGCACAACGGCTGCCGTCCTCCGAAGCGTCGTCGTATCTAAAGCACAGTCGGCGGCGGCGGGCATGCCCGTTCGCCAGCCTTCTGTCCTGCAGGAGCCGTTTCACCAGCCGTAAAAAAATCGCTGGAGCAGGGAGCCGGAAACGGTTATACTGCCCGGCTATTGACGCCTGTCGAACCCGTTCGGCGGGTTTTTCGTTTTCAGCCACCGTCTGGCCAATCGCGGACCAGACTAGCGCCTAACTGCATGCCAGTCGTGTAGCTGGGGCGTTATTATTTTAAAAAAAGGATGCATCGTGGCACGTTATATCGGACCAAAAGCAAAACTGTCCCGCCGTGAAGGTACGGACCTGTTCCTCAAGAGCGCACGCCGCTCGCTCGACAGCAAGTGCAAACTGGACGTCAAGCCAGGCCAGCACGGCGTCAAATCGGGTGCCCGCACCTCGGACTACGGCAACCAGCTGCGCGAAAAACAGAAGGTCAAGCGCATGTACGGCGTCCTCGAGCGTCAGTTCCGCCGCTACTTCGCTGAAGCCGACCGCCGCAAGGGCAACACCGGCGAAACGCTGCTGAAGCTGCTGGAAACCCGTCTGGACAACGTCGCTTACCGCATGGGCTTCGGCTCGACCCGCGCTGAAGCGCGTCAGCTGGTATCGCACAAAGCCTTTACCGTGAACGGCCAGGTGGTCAACATCGCTTCGTACTCGGTCAAAGTGGGCGACGTCATCGCCGTGCGCGAAAAGTCGAAGAAGCAGACCCGTATCATCGAAGCGCTGTCGCTGGCTGAACAAGTCGGTATGCCAGCCTGGGTGTCGGTCGATGCCAAGAAAATGGAAGGCACCTTCAAGTCCCTGCCAGAGCGTAACGAAATCGCTAACGACGTCAACGAATCGCTGATCGTCGAACTGTACTCGCGTTAATCGCAGTCGGTAGTATCCCCGCCCACTCCTCGGAGTGGGCGTTTTCACTAAGAAGTCGTTTCAAAATGACCGTGGCCAGGCGTGGCGCCGAAGACAGTGCGCCTGCACGGCAAGGCGCCACAACGACGCCATGGGCTTTTTGAAACGACTTTTAATGCCATCAGCCTTATCGGCGTAACGAGCCGAGGGTATTGAAAAGGACATTTCATGCAAAACAGTTTGTTGAAGCCACGTATTATCGATGTCGAGGCGCTGGGCGCCGGCCATGCAAAAGTCGTCATGGAGCCGTTCGAGCGCGGCTATGGCCACACATTGGGTAATGCGCTGCGCCGCGTGCTGCTGTCGTCGATGGTGGGCTACGCGCCGACCGAAGTGACGATCGCCGGTGTCGTGCACGAATACTCGTCCCTCGACGGCGTGCAGGAAGACGTCGTTGACCTGCTGCTGAACCTGAAGGGCGTGGTCTTCAAAGTCCACAACCGTGACTCCGTCACCCTGACCCTGAAAAAGGAAGGCGAAGGCGCCATCCTGGCTTCGGACATCGATCTGCCACACGATGTGGAACTGATCAATCCGGACCACGTGATCGCTCACCTGACCGCCGGCGGCAAGCTGGACATGCAGATCAAGGTCGAAAAAGGCCGCGGCTACGTGCCTGGTAACGTGCGCCGCCTGTCCGAAGACACCAACAAGACCATCGGCCGCATCATCCTGGACGCTTCGTTCTCGCCAGTGCGCCGCGTGTCGTACTTCGTCGAGTCCGCCCGCGTCGAGCAGCGTACCGACCTGGACAAGCTGATCATCAATATCGAGACCAACGGCGTGATTTCGCCGGAAGAAGCGATCCGCCAGTCGGCCCGCGTACTGGTCGACCAGTTGAACGTGTTCGCTGCCCTGGAAGGCACGGAAGCGGCCGCCGAAGCGCCATCGCGCGCCCCGCTGGTCGATCCTATCCTGCTGCGTCCAGTGGACGACCTGGAGCTGACCGTGCGTTCGGCCAACTGCCTGAAGGCGGAAAACATCTACTACATCGGCGACCTGATCCAGCGTTCGGAAAACGAACTGCTGAAGACGCCGAACCTGGGCCGCAAGTCCCTGAACGAAATCAAGGAAGTGCTGGCATCGCGCGGCCTGACCTTGGGCATGAAGCTGGAAAACTGGCCGCCTGCCGGTTTGGAAAAATAACAAATTGGGTGACAGCGCTGGACATCGCGCAGCGATGTTCTGCCCTGTTACCAACTGATTGGAATTGGGTGACAGCGCTGGACATCGCGTAGCGATGTTCTGCCCTGTTACCAACTGATATGCAGTACCCGCCCGGTGCATGTTGCGCCGGGCGTTTATCCCCCTAGAACCGGTCCGCGCTCCCGCCCTGGCGGCAGCGATCGAAGAACTCGGATTTAAACACCATCGAAAGGAAGTACCATGCGTCACCGTCACGGCCTCCGTAAGCTGAACCGTACCTCGTCCCACCGCCTGGCTATGCTGCGCAACATGACCGTTTCCCTGCTGCGTCATGAAGCCATCAAAACCACGCTGCCTAAGGCAAAAGAACTGCGCCGCGTCGTCGAGCCTATCCTGACCCTGGGTAAGACCGACACCCTGGCCAACAAGCGTCTGGCCTTCGCCCGCCTGCGCGACCGCGAAATGGTTCTGAAGCTGTTCGCAGAACTGGGCCCACGCTACGCTGCCCGTAACGGCGGCTACCTGCGTATCCTGAAAATGGGCTTCCGCGTTGGCGACAACGCTCCAATGGCTTACGTCGAGCTGCTGGACCGTCCAGAAGTCACCGCTGTGGAAGACGCTCCAACCGCCGAGTAATACCGGTCGTTGTATCGCCAGAAAAGCCAGGTTCCGCCTGGCTTTTTTGCATTCTGAACGCAAGCTTTAAGCCCGCCCTCAGGCGTTGCCACACGGGCAGGTGTACTATTGCCCGTTGAGCTAAAACTGCCGTCATCCGAAACTTATGCGCCGACTTGCCGCCTTTCCCCTTGCCGCGTTCTTCTTCCCGTCCGGGCGCCGTTTCGCGCTGCCGGCCCTGGGGCGGGCCCTGCTGCCGTCGCTGCTGTTGCTGGCCGCGCTGCTGGCCCTGGCCGCCGGCCGTCCGGCCCGCGCCGACGAAGACTATCTGGAACCGGACGCCGCCTTCCGCTTCTCGGCCCGCATGGCCGATAGCCATACCGTGGCCGTCACCTACCAGATTGCCAACGGTTACTACATGTACCGCGAGCGTTTCAAGTTCGCGGCCCAGGGCGCCATGCTGGGCGCACCAAAAATCCCGCCGGGCAAGGTGCACTTCGACGACACGTTCAAGAAGAACGTGGAAACTTACCGCGGCAGCGTCACCATCACCATTCCCGTCGAGACGGGCGGCAGCTTCACGCTGATCTCCACCGGCCAGGGCTGCTCCGACAAGGGCCTGTGCTACGCGCCCCAGGAAGCCAAGGCCACGCTGACGGCCAGCGGCGGCCCCGGCTTGGCCGCCCTGGCCCTGGGCCAGGCTGCGCCACCGGGTGGCATGAGCCCATCGGCTCCGGCCGCGCAGTCGGCCATCCTGGCGGCCAATCCGGCCGCCAAGGCATCGGCCAACTTGGGGGGCGCCCCGTCCGCCGGCCCATCGGCCCCCGTCTCGCCCGGCGTCACCGTCAATGCCGTGCCCACGCCGGAAACGACGGTGCTGGCGGCGCCCGCCACCGTTCCGGCCGCCGCCCCCGCGCCGGCCGAACCGGGCAGCGTGGAAGCGGCCCTCAAGGGCGGCAAGCTGCTCGTCATCGTGCCGCTGTTCATGCTGCTGGGCCTGGGACTGGCCTTCACGCCTTGCGTGCTGCCCATGGTGCCCATCCTGTCCTTCATCATCGTGGGCGAGGGCGCCAAGGCCAGCCGCGCCCGCGGCCTGCTGCTGTCGGTCACCTACTCGCTGGGCATGGCCATCGTCTACACGGCGCTGGGCGTGGCCGCCGGCCTGATCGGCGAGGGCCTGGCCGCCACCCTGCAGAACCCGTGGGTGCTGGGCGCGTTCGCGCTGCTGATGGCCGCCATGTCGCTGTCCATGTTCGGCTACTACAACCTGCAGGTGCCGGCCGCCCTGCAGACCCGGCTCAGCGCCATGTCGCACCGCCAGGCGGCCGGCAAGCTGGCCGGCGTGTTCGTCATGGGCGCCATCTCGGCCCTCATCGTCGGCCCCTGCGTGGCCGCGCCGCTGGCCGGCGCCCTGGTCTACATCAGCCAGACGCGCGACGTCGTCATCGGCGGCAGCGCCCTGTTCGCCATGGCGGTGGGCATGAGTGTGCCGCTGCTGCTGGTGGGCGTGTCGGCCGGCACCTTGCTGCCCAAGGCCGGCTTGTGGATGGATGCCGTCAAGCGCTTCTTCGGCGTGCTGCTGCTGGCCATGGCGTGGTGGCTGGTGTCGCCGGTGCTGCCGGCCGCCGTGCAGATGCTGGGCTGGACGGCACTGCTGACCGGTTATGGCGTCTACCTGTTGCGCAACAAGACGGGGCGCGGGCTGGCCAAGACGTGCGGCGTCCTCTTTGCCGCGCTGGGCCTGGTACAGCTGGTGGGCGTGACCACGGGCGGACGCGACGTGCTGGCCCCGCTGGCCCATTTGCGGGCGCAAGGGGCGGCGCAGCCGCTGGCGTTCCAGCGCGTCAAGACGGTGGCGGAGCTCGATGCCGTGCTGGCGCAGACGGGCGGCAAGAGCGTCCTGCTGGACTTCTATGCCGACTGGTGCGTGTCCTGCAAGGAAATGGAAAAACTGACCTTCGTGGCGCCGGCCGTGCGCGCCAGGCTGGCCAACACCGTGCTGCTGCAAGTGGACGTGACGGCCAACGACGAGGCCGACAAGGCCATGCTCAAGCGCTTCCACCTGTTCGGCCCGCCCGGCATCATCCTGTTCGACGGCCAGGGCCAGGAGCTGGCCGATGCGCGCGTGATCGGCTTCCAGGACGCCGACAAATTCCTGCAGTCGTTGGCGCGCCTGCCCCAATAACGCGACCAGTCAGGCGGACGCGCCCGGGCCTGGCCCCGGGCGTTGCCCGCCATCAGCCGCCGTGGTGGCGCATCCCCATCATATGCTGCGGGCCGTGGGCGCCGCCCATCACGTGGTCATCGAAGACGGCTTTCTGCTCCGCCGTCAGCTGGCCGTAGAAGGTGTTCAGCGCGCCCAGGTGGGCTTCCATGGTCAGCGTACGCTGCTTGCTCATATCGATCATCTTGGCCAGCCGGTCCGGGGCCGGCAGCTTGGCCATGGCCGCGTGGTCGATGCGCTCGGCCGGCAGGCTGGGCTTGATGGCGGCCTGGTAGGCCGTCCAGGCCGGTTCCTGGGCCGCCGTCAGCTTCAGCAGCTCGTGCAGCTTGGCCTGGTGCTTGGCGAACATGTCGGCCATGCGGGCCTGGCGCTGTTCGCTGTTGGCCTGGTAGCCGTGGCGGCCGGCCGTGTCGTCGGCCAGGGCGGCGGCGCTGGCGCCGGCCAGGCCCAGTACGGTCATGCCGATCAGGATGCTTTTGCGTACGGTATTCATGGTGGTTCCTTTATCAAGTCGTGAGGGAGACGCGGCGCGGTCGCCCGTCCCATGCAGCCCATGATGGCAGGCACGTGTTTCGCTCAAGTGTCCCCGTTGCCGGGTTTTGTATCAATTTGTTTCCCCGGCAAGGGAGCACTACAAGCCGATACAAATGCCCCTTGGTCAGGGCGCGCCAAAGTGGCGATAATGGGCATATGGAATCCCTCTCTACTATTCTGATCGTCGACGACGACCGCGAGATCCGCTCGCTGCTGGCCGATTACCTGGAAACGAACGGCTACCGCACCTTGGGCGCGGCCGATGGCACGGCCATGTGGAAGGTGCTGGACGATGCGCGTCCCGACCTGGTGGTGCTGGACCTGAACCTGCCCGGCGACGACGGCCTCACCCTGTGCCGCAAGCTGCGCGCCCACTCGACCCTGCCCGTCATCATGCTGACGGCCCGCAACGAGCCGCTGGACCGCATCCTGGGCCTGGAAATGGGCGCCGACGACTACCTGCCCAAGCCGTTCGAACCGCGCGAGCTGCTGGCCCGCATCCGCAGCGTGCTGCGCCGCAGTAACGCCATGCCGTCCAGCCATGGCACGGACAAGGCCGAGCGCATCCGCTTTTCCGGCTGGACGCTGGACTTGACGGCGCGCCACCTGCTCAACCCGGCCGGCCTCGTCATCATGCTGTCGGGCGCGGAGTTCCGCCTGCTCAAGGTGTTCCTGGAGCACCCCAACCGCGTGCTCAACCGCGACCAGCTGCTCAACCTGACCCAGGGCCGCGACGCCGACCCGTTCGACCGCTCGATCGACATCCAGATCAGCCGCCTGCGCCAGAAGCTGGGCGAGGATGCCCGCCTGCCGCAAATCATCAAGACCGTGCGCAACGGCGGCTACGTGCTGGCCGGCCAGGTCGCCGTGGAGCCGCAGGCGTGAAAGCGTTCATTGGCTCGATGACCGGGCGCGTGTTCCTGGTGCTGCTGCTGGGCGTTATCGCCTCGGCCGCGCTGACCCAGTGGCTGGCCGTGAACGAACGTACCCGCGCGTTGGAACGCTACCGCGATTTCCACGCGCTCGAGCGGGCCGAACAGCTCATCACGACGGCCGACGTGGTGCCTGTCGCCTCCCGTCCGCCCTACCTGCGGGTGGCCAGCCGGGGCAGCGTGCGGCTGGAGCCGGCCGGCACGGCCGCCGCCGCGGTCGCCTTGCCGCCCACGGAGTTCACCCAGAGCCTGCAAGCGCGGCTGGGTACGGGCTTCACGCTGCATGCGCTGGGCGAACGGCCCGCCGAATGCGACCGCCCGCGCCGGCCCGTCACCCTGTTCGGCCCCAAGCAATGGCGGGGCACGTGCGAAACCATGCTGGTGCGCATGCACGACGGCGCCGTGATGAAGCTGTCCGTGCTGCCGCCGCGCCTGCCGCCCGGCGGTGGCCGCAACGAGCCGCTGACCTTGCTGCCTTTCCTGGTCAGCATCGCCATGCTGGCCTATCTCGTGGCGCGCATGGCCATGCGTCCCCTCAAGCAGCTGGCCCAGGCGGCCAAGGATCTGGGCAACGACATCAACCGTCCGCCGCTGGCCGTGAGCGGCGCGTCGGAAATTCGCCAGGCGGCGGCCGCCTTCAACGCCATGCAGGCCCGCATCCGCCAGCACATTTTCCAGCGCACGGAAATGCTGGCCGCCATCACCCACGACCTGCAGACGCCGCTGACCCGCCTGCGCCTGCGGCTGGAGAAGGTGAGCGACCATGAGCTGCAGCAGCGCCTGGTGGACGACCTGTCGGCCATGCAGCAGATGGTCAAGGAAGGCCTGGACCTGGCGCGCAGCATGGACACCACCGAATCGATGCAGGCGCTGGACCTCGATTCCCTGCTCGACAGCGTCTGTTCCGACGCGGCCGACAGCGGCCAGCAGGTGGACTTGAAAGGGCGCGCCGCCATGGCCCTGATGGGCCGGCCGATGGCGATCCGGCGCTGCCTGGTCAACCTGCTCGACAACGCCGTCAAGTACGGCCAGTACGCCCACGTGACGGTGGAACGCATGGTAGGCGCCTCGCGCGTGCGCATCCGCGACGGCGGCCCCGGCATTGCGCCGGAACAGATGGCGCGCGTGTTCGAACCGTTCTACCGGATCGAATCGTCGCGCTCGCGCGCCTCCGGCGGCACCGGCCTGGGCCTGACCATTGCGCGCAACATCGCCGAGCAGCACGGCGCCAGCCTGATGCTGGCCAACCATGCCCAGGGCGGGCTGGAAGTGACGCTGGTGCTGCCCGAATACTTCGCCGGCGCCTGAGCCATCCCGTCCCCGCTGCGGCATGGGCGGCGTGGCGGCAGGGCCCGCTTTTTCCTGCAGGGAATATGCGACAATGCTTCGCCCTATGTCCTGCGGTAATATTTTCGACAGCACAACACAATGAAAAAAACCACCCTCGCACTCCTGGCCGGCGCGGTCGTCCTGGCCGGCTACGGCGCCTGGCACCTCAGCCACCAGGCTGACGCGCCGGCGGCCGCCAAGTCCGGCAGCCCCACGACCGTCAACGTGGTCACGCCGCGGCGCCAGGATGTGCCCGTGATTTACCAGGCCAACGGCACCGTCACGCCGATCAGCACGGTGGACCTGCATCCGCAGACCACCAGCACCGTGGCCAAGGTCCACATCAAGGAAGGCCAGTTCGTGCGGGCCGGCGAGCTGATGTTCACACTGGATGACCGCAGCGCCCGCGCCAACGTGGACAAGGCGCAAGCCCAGGTGGCGCGCGACCAGGCCGCGCTGGCCGACCTGCAGCGCCAGTACCAGCGCAGCCAGGAACTGTTGGCCAGGAACTTCATCGCCCAGGGCGCCGTCGACACGCTGAAAAGCCAGGTGGAATCGGCCCGCGCCCTGGTGCAGGCCGACGCGGCCGCGGCCCGTTCGGCCGGCGTGGACGCCAGCTACACGGCCATCCGCGCCCCGATGGCGGGGCGGGTGGGCGCCATCAACGTCTATCCGGGCAGCCTGGTGCAGCTGAACACCTCGCTCACCACCATCACCCAGCTCGACCCCATCACCGTGGCCTTCACCTTGCCCGAAAGCGCGCTGGCCGACGTGCTGGCGGCCCAGCGCGCCGGCAAGGTGCCGGTGCAGGTGACGGCCGGCGCCGCCGGCCCGGCCGTCGATGGCGCGCTCAGCTTCGTCGACAACACGGTCGATCCCGTGGCCGGCGTGATCCGTGTAAAGGCCCAGTTCGCCAATGCCGACACCAAGCTGTGGCCGGGCCAGTACGTCAACGCCCGCCTGACCGTGCGCACGCTCAAGGATGCGCTGGTGGTGCCGCAGAACGCCATCATCAGCAACACGCGCGGCACCTTCGTCTACACGGTGGCGCCGGACCAGACGGCCAGGACCAGTCCCATCGCGCGCCTGTACGCGTTCGGCGCCAACGCGGCCGTATCCGGCCTGAGCGGCGACGAACTGGTGATCGTGGAAGGCAAGCAGAACCTGCGTCCGGGCGGCAAGGTCAAGCCCGTGTCGGCCAGTGGACGCGACAGCGCGTCGGCCCAGGCCGGCCCGGTGGCAGGGAAGGGTAAAGCGGAATGAACCTGTCCGAACTGTGCATACGCCGCCCCGTGATGGTGGTGCTGCTGTCGCTGTCGCTGATCCTGGCCGGCGTGCTGGCCTACACCAGCATCCCGGTGGCGGCGCTGCCCAGCTTTAACACGCCCGTCATCAACGTCAACGCCGACCTGGCCGGCGCCAGCCCGGACACCATGGCCTCGTCCGTCGCGCTGCCGCTGGAAAAGCAATTTTCCACCATCGCCGGCCTGAACCTGATCACCTCGACCAGCTCGCTGGGCACGACTTCGCTGACGCTGGAATTCGACCCCACCATTGACGTCAACGCGGCCGCCGTGGACGTGCAGGCGGCCCTGCTGCGGGCCCAGCGTTCGCTGCCGCAGGAAATGACGGAACTGCCGTCCTACCGCAAGGTCAACCCGGCCGACGCGCCCGTGCTGTTCATGACGATGACGTCGCCTTCGCTGAGCCTGTCGGAACTGAACGACTACGCGGAAAACCTGATCGCGCCCAGCCTGTCGACCCTGCCCGGCGTGGCCCAGGTGAGCGTCAACGGCCAGAAGCGCTTTGCCGTGCGCATCCGGGCCCACGCCGACCTGATGAACGCGCGCAACCTGACGCTCGACGAGCTGGCCACGGCCGTCAAGGCCGCCAACGCCAACAGCCCGCTGGGCATCCTGGACGGCCCCAGCCAGACGCTCACCATCCAGGGCAACGCCCAGCTGATGAAGGCCTCCGAATTTGCCGAGCTGATCGTGGCCGTGCGCAACGGCCAGCCCGTGCGCCTGAAGGAAGTGGCATCGGTGGAAGACAGCTACCAGTCCGTCAAGACGGCCGGCAGCTACAACGGCGAGCGCTCCATCGTGCTGCTGGTGCAGCGCCAGCCCAACGCCAACACGGTGCAGGTGGTGGACGGCGTGCGCCACCTGCTGCCCCGTTTCCTGGCCCAGCTGCCCAGCTCCATCAAGATCAACCTCGTCAATGACCGCTCCGTCTCCATCCGCGACGCCATCCACGACGTCAACGTCACGCTGGCCCTCACGGTGGGACTGGTGGTGCTGGTGATCTTCCTGTTCCTGCGCCGCGCGGCCGCCACCTTCATTCCCGGCATCACCATGCCCATTTCGCTGCTCGGCGCGCTGGCCCTGCTGTACGCTTTCGGCTACAGCCTGGACAACGTGTCGCTGCTGGGCATCACGCTGGCCGTGGGCCTGGTGGTGGACGACGCCATCGTGGTGCTGGAGAACATCGTGCGCCACATCGAACTGGGCAAGAAGCCGCTGCAGGCATCCCTGGTCGGCGCGCGCGAGATGGGCTTCACCATCGTCTCGATTTCCATTTCCCTGGTGGCCGTGTTCATCCCCATCTTCTTCATGCCGGGCACGATAGGCTTGCTGTTCCATGAATTCGCCGTCGTCGTGTCGCTCTCCATCCTGGTGTCGGCCGTCGTCTCGCTGACGCTGGTGCCCATGCTGGCCAGCCGGCTGCTGCCGGCCGATTCGCACGACGCCGAGGGCGACGACACCTTCATCGGCCGCTGGTTCGAGGCCGGCTTCTCGCGCCTGCGCCACGGCTACGCGGCCACGCTGGACGTGGCGCTGGCGCACCGCTACGTGGTGCTGCTGATCGCGCTGGCCACTTTCGCGCTGACGGCCGTGCTGTACGTCACCATCCCCAAGGGTTTCTTCCCGGAAGAGGACCTGGGCCAGATCCGCGTGACGACGGAAGCGGCGGAAGACATTTCCTCGGCAGCCCTGATGGCCCTGCAGGAACAGGTGGCCAACGTCATCAAGGCCGACCCCAATGTGCAGGACGTGACTTCCTTCGTCAGCGGCGGCAACAGCGGCCGCATGTTCCTCGTGCTCAAGCCGCGCGACCAGCGGGCCAGGATGCCGCAGGTGCTCGACAGCCTGCGCAAGGCCACGCGCGCCATTGCCGGCGTGTCCGTCTACCTGAGTCCGATCCAGAATTTGCAGCTGGGCGGGCGCCCCAGCAAGAGCCGCTACCAGTACACGCTGCAGTCCGTCAGCCCCGATGCGCTGGGCGACTGGGCCACGAAATTCCTCGACCAGATGCGGGCCGATAACGACTTTCGCGACGTCACCAGCGACGCCCAGAACCGGGGTCTGCAAGCGTCGCTCAAGATCGACCGCGACAAGGCCAACAACCTGGGCGTGCAGATCGCCGACGTGCGCAGCGCGCTCTACCTGGCCTTCGGCGAGCGCCAGGTGTCGACCATTTATTCCTCGGCCGCCAGCTACTTCGTGATACTGGAAGCGGCCAACGAAGACCGCCAGTTCGACGATGCCCTGACCCGCATCTCGGTGCGCAACAAGGCCGGCCAGCTGGTGCAGCTGTCGGGCTTTGCCAGCGTCGAGCGCACGGTGGGCCCCACGGCCGTCAACCACCAGGGCCAGCTGCAGGCCATCACGCTGTCGTTCAACCTGGCGCCGGACGTGCCGCTGGGCGTGGCCACGGCCAAGATCGACAAGATGGGCGCGGCCATGCGCCTGCCGGCCTCCATCATCACCAGCTACGGCGGCGATGCGGCCGTGTTCCAGAGCTCGCAGGGCAGCCAGCTGATCCTGATCGTGGCCGCGCTGGGCGTCATCTATGTGCTGCTGGGCGTGCTGTATGAAAGCTTCATCCACCCGCTCACCATCCTGGCCGGCTTGCCGTCGGCGGCCGTGGGCGCGCTGCTGACCTTGCGCCTGTTCAACCTGGACCTGACCATGATCGCCATCATCGG
This sequence comes from Rugamonas sp. FW305-51, assembly GCF_058786935.1. Taxonomy (NCBI): domain Bacteria; kingdom Pseudomonadati; phylum Pseudomonadota; class Betaproteobacteria; order Burkholderiales; family Oxalobacteraceae; genus Rugamonas; species Rugamonas sp. FW305-51. The sequence goes on along the minus strand of NZ_JBYSZG010000033.1, from coordinate 33,902 downwards.
CATCCTGATGCTGATCGGTATCGTCAAGAAGAACGCCATCATGATGATCGACTTCGCCCTGCACGCGCAGCGCAACGAGGGCATGACGCCGGCCGCCGCCATCCGCGAAGCGTGCATCCTGCGCTTCCGCCCCATCATGATGACCACCATGGCGGCCCTGATGGGCGCCTTGCCCATCGCCCTGGGCCTGGGGGCGGGCGCCGAGCTGCGCCAGCCGCTGGGCCTGGCCGTGGTGGGCGGCCTCGTGTTTTCGCAAGTGATCACGCTCTACATCACGCCCGTCATCTACCTGTTGCTGGACAAATACAGCGGCAGCGGCCCCATGGCCGACAGCGTGCTGGCCGGCGCAGCGGAATCCGGTAACACTGTTGCATTAAAAGCTGTCAATACCGTCAAGCATTGAGCGGCCACAAGCTGCCGCCCTGAGCCCCTCCGTATCATAGGCAAGGACTTTTTTCCTTGCAGCAAGGAGGGGCGCAGATGAAGCGATATACCGTCACCATCATCGGCATGGGGCCGCGCGGGCTGAGCGTACTGGAACGGCTGGCCGCCATGCTACGCGGGCGCGAGCTGCTGATCGACCTGATCCTGATCGAGCCGGGCGAGTGCGGGCAGGGCGTGCATTCCGCGCGCCAGCCCCAGCACTTGCTGATCAATACCATCGCCAGCCAGGTCACCCTGTTTCCCGCGCCGGGCGTGGTGCAGCAGGGGCCGGCCTGCGCCGCGCCGTCGCTGACGGAGTGGGCGCGCCACAGCGGCTACCGGCGGGTGGGCGAGCAGTATTACCGCATCGGCGCCACCGGGGCCGGGGCCGAGATCAGCGAGCTCGACTACCTGCCGCGCCGCCTGCTGGGCGAATACCTGACCTGGGCCTACGAACAGCTGGTGGCCAGCCTGCCGGCCGGCGTCACGCTGACCCACCACCGGCTGCGCGCCTACGACCTGTGGCAGCAGCCGGACGGACGCTGCGTGGTGGAGCTGGAAAGCGGCTTCATCATCCTGAGCGACTTCGTGTTCCTCACCACGGGCCACGGCAACAACGTGCTCAGCGACCACGACGCCTGGTGCCGCAAGTTCGCCCAGGACCATGCGCGCTACAACAGCCGGCTCGGCTACTACCGCCACATCTACCCGCTCGAGCAGCTGGTCAAGATCGGCGCCGACGCCCGCGTGGCCATCCAGGGCCTGGGCCTGAGTGCGCATGACGTGATCGCGGAACTGACGGTGGGGCGGGGCGGCGTCTTCGTGCGCGACGCCCAGGGCTTGCACTACGAAAAATCGGGGCGGGAACCGCAGTTGCTGCTGTGCTCGCGCCTGTGCCTGCCGTACGCGGCCCGGGGCGTCAACCAGAAGGGGCTGGACGGCCGTCACCGGCCCCACTTCTTCACGCCGGAAGCGATCGAAGCCTTGCGCCACCGGGCCCAGCGCGAGCGGGGCAGCCGCCAGCTTGATTTCGACGCCGAACTGCTGCCCCTGCTCAAGCAGGAAATGGGTTACGTCTACCGCAGCACGGTGGATGGCCACGCGCCCGACCCGGCCCGCTACGTGCTGGGCCAGCCGGAAGCGGACATCATCGACGGCCTGCTGTTCCCGCTGCGGGGGCGGGAATTCGCCACGCTGGGCGAGTTCCGCGCTTATTTCCGCCAGTGGCTGGTGGACGACCTGGCGGAAGCCCACAAGGGCAACGTGGACAGCCCCGTCAAGGCCGCCACCGACGTGCTGCGCGACGTGCGGGCCAGCTTGCAGGCGGCGCTGGAATTTGGCGGCCTCACGCCGGCCTCGCACCGCAAGTTCCTCAACGTCTACCACCCCATCATCAACCGCATCGCCTTCGGCCCGCCCCGGCACCGCAACGAGGAACTGCTGGCGCTGCTGGACGCGGGCGTGGTGCGGCTCGCTTCCGGCCCCAACGGCGTGATCGGTGTGGACGAGAACGAATCGACCTTCGTGCTGCAAACCCGCTTCGGCACGCAACAGGAGCGCCACCCGTTCGACGTGCTGGTGGTGGCCCGGCTGGACGTGTTCTGCCCGGAAACGGACGATTCCCCATTCACCCAGAACCTGATGCGGCGCGGCGTGGTGCGGCCGTATTACAACGGCGTGTTCCACCCGGGCGGCATCGACATCGACCCGGACGGCCACCCGCGCAACGCCAGCGGCGAGGCGGTCGGCAATATCTGGGCCCTGGGCTTCCCCGTCGAGGGGCCGCACTACTACACCCACGCGTTGCCGCGGCCCCTGATGCGCTCGCGCCAGGTGCTCGATGCCGACCGTTGCGTGTCCGCCATGTTTGCCCTGATCCCGGATGCGCCCCGCCGCAACCCGCGCCGCCGGCCCGACGCCAAAGTTGAAGCCGGCGCCGGTATCCATGTCGGACCCGGCGCCGAACGCAACGCCGATGCGAGTCCCGATTTCACCCCCCAGCCGGCCCTGCCGCGCGTCACCATGTAGCGGTACTGATACATACCGTAACATTCATCAAGACCAAGCTCTTGTAAGCTACCGGAACTCAGGCTGGCCCGCCTCCGCGCTCCCCGCGCGGCGCGGCGGACGGCTTGCCGACGCGGTTCCCAAAATGGCGGGACTCTGGCACTATGGCCGCATTTTGACGATTACGCACCACGAAGGCTTGCTATTTTGCACGACGATACGCATACGATGTCAGCAGATTCAGAGTATTGCCACAGCTGCGGCCAGCGCCTGCCGGCCCGCGACGGCTACGGCTATGGCCGGCGCAAGCGTCTGTCGGACCGGATCGGCATCGCCATCTCGATCGGCCTGCACTTGCTGGCCGTGCTCTACTATTTCCTGAAGCCCAGCGAACCGTTCCACCGCACGCCGCCGCGCGGGGGCGGGGAGATGGTCTACATTTCGCCTCTGCCCAGCAAGAAACCGAACCAGCCCGAGAAGAAGACGGAACTGGCCAAGGCCAGGCCGCAGCCCCAGCCCAAGCATGCCGTGGCCAGCATCACGCCGCCGGCCGCCGCCCGGCCCAAGCTGGAAACCTATGTGCCGCCCGTGGTGGCCAAGATGCAGCCACCGCCCGAGCAGGACATGTCGGAAATGATCGCCAAGCGCCGTGCCCAGCGCGCGGCCGAGAACCCGCAGCCGGCCGAGCCGGCGCCGGAAAGCGAGAACGACCGCGCCATGCGCATCGCCAAGGCCAACATCGCCGGCGCCCAGGGCGGCCGCTCCAACGGCCGCGACCGCGACGACACGGGCGGCCTGTTCTCCATCGCCGACCGCACCTACCACGGCGCCGACGTCAAGTTCCGTGGCTGGAACACGAACTTCCGCCGCAACTGGACCCAGCAGGTTCATGTGGAAGTGGGCGACTGGCCCGACCTGGAAACGGCCATCGTGAAGAAGATGATCGAAATCATCCGCAAGGACCACCCGGCCGACTTCCCGTGGGAATCGCAGCGCCTGGGCAAGGTCATCACCATGAGCGCCCGCAAGCAGGATGAGCCGGAACTGACGGCGTTCTTGTTGAAGGAAATGTTCCCGGAATACCGGCGTAGCCGGTAGGGGCGATTTGCGCACCGCCCCAGAAATATTGGCAGGCCAAAATACCTTTTGGCCCCGGCGATTACCGAAGCGTTTGTGGATGCCCCTGGATGCTCAGCGTTCGCCCGCCGAACAACGCCGCACGGCTGGGAAGCATACCTTCCGCTAACCTGACCGGTGCGCCTCGCGCTACCTTCTAACGATGGCTTGATGCGACGCAAGCGGCCTGCGCACTTTGCGCCGGCGCAACGCCTTGCCGAAAAGGGCCGCCAAGGTGCCGGTTCCTGTCATCGTTTTTGCTCCAAGGAGAACAAACATGGATCTGATACAGGATGCCGCAGCGCTCTTTGCCGGAATGGTCGGCGATCCGCAAGGCCAGTGCCCGCTGCAGCTGACCTTTCCCCGCCGCGACGGCCCGCCGGCTTGATGTTGACCAACACCATCTGCGCTGACGAGGCCATGTCGTGTGATTACTGCTTCGAGGTGGGAGTGCTGTCGGACGATGTACTGATCCCGCTCAAGGCCGTGATGGGCAAGATGCGCCCATCTCGCTGATGCGCAGCGACGGCACGCTGCGCTACCTCAACGACTGTAGGTTCGACTTCCGGTTCTTCAAGACGGACACCGGCTTCGCCTTCTACGGAATGACGCTTAAGCCCTGACCAGCCTTCCTGCGGCAGCGCGGGACAGCCGCGTATTTCAGACCCTCAAAGTGACGGAACTGTGTAAGCAAACCTTCGAAAACTACCTGCCGTGCGACTAAGTGTGCCGAAAAACTTAAGCTGTGGAAGCTCGATGGAAAATAGGTATTTTTCTAAGAATACGCCGGTTTATCAGCAATAGTCCAGTGAAAGATATTTAATCCAAGCTCGCACCATGTGGAGTTCAAATTCACACGTTGAGCTATTTTATGTGCCGTCGTCATTCCAAAGTAATTCACCACTTGTTTTAATATTCCGCCCCCTAAGCCGTTTACAATGATACATTCGGCACAATTGTTCTCACTGCATTTTGGCGGCTTTTTCGACATTTCTTCATATTTTGATTTGAGTTTATGTTTTTCTATTTTCGACCACCAAAATCTGTAACGTTCTGTACCAATTTTCATTTTCGCAATTCCACAATACTTCAGGCCTTCTTTAACATCAATGTATCTTGCAGTTTCTTTGTCCGTTTCATATATGTTCTTGTAAATATGGAATGATTTTGGAGGCGGAACGTTACCGTAGGAATCCTCAACTAATTCTAACGGAATTATATTTTCTATCGACCTAGCATCAAAGTCTGTCGCGAAGGCTGGCCATATCGTTTTTTCGATAAGCTGCTCGCAAGAGGATGTGACTGCACTCTTTGCGCCATTTGGTTCTCGATAGTCGCCATCGGTAATACAAAAGCAATATCCATTTGCCAAGGTGAGGTAACCTTGCAGTTTTACTGCCGTTTGCGACCCCCCACCTGCATCTGGAACAGTATTACAAGCCTCTTTGCGTCCGTGTTTAACACGAGCCTGTTGCGCGGCCGAGAAATACGCCTTAGCATCCAGCATATTTTCTCCAAGTACAATGCTGGGAGGAAACGCTTTGTTTTTAAATTCTGTGACAGGTATTAACCAGTGCCGAGAATTTTGTTTTGAAGACGTTCCTTTAGCAATAATTTCGACAACAAAACTTTCTGGATAGGGAAGATGACCATGAAGCGCAATGCTTCCTCTAATTCTTTGAAGTACGGACCTGCCCTTGGCGCTCAAATGCAATTTCAGAAGCGCATGAATCACTCGGAACGATGAAGTTAAAAAATGTTCGCCATTGTGAGAAGCTGCCAATACACTCTCCAACCCAGCGATAGATGCATGATCGGTAGGATTTATTTCTGCGAGTGAATCATTTAATATTACCAGCACTTATTGGCCCTCCAACATTGAATCAGTTTCATATTCGTCTAGGGCCTCGAAAAATCCGTAAGGCCAATTCTTAAGGCGACCATCATTTCCATATTCAGCTATTCTGGTTGTAGTTGTCCCAGATTTTTCATCCTTTTCAAACAATATGACTTGAACTTGAGTGGGGTCAATTTCCCCCAGAGAAACTAGTTCCCCAACCCTATTTATAAGGGAGGGACTGTGAGTCTCAACGATAATTCTTAAGTCATAGCTGAGATGGCGATATTCCGGGGTGACTTGGATACAGGCCGCGAAAATGTCGGCGAGTTTTGATTGTAATGCTGGATGTAAATGAAGTTCAGGTTGTTCCATTACTACAATTTTCTGATCAAATGCTTCGGATGTTGTTCGACCATAAATACTTCCTTGGGTAAGTCTCCATAATTGAAGAGCAATTGGAAGCACTTGCGAATACCCGAAGCCCGCATCAGCAAGGTTTACCGCTTTTTGCGAACCAGCAATTTTTAAACGAATAGCAATATGGCCGCCGCTACTTTCAGTTTCAACTGAAATTCCAAAATTTTTCACAAGCCAATCATCAAGAATTGCTTTTTCAAAATCATGCAAATTGTCAAGAAAAAACGGTACATTTTCGCCACGGGAATCTAATTCATCTACTGCTAGCTCTTGCCTGCGATAGTATCGTTGAGCGGTTGCTCGTAATGGCTCAAGGTAACTTACATTCTTCGCAAGTGCAGAAATTGTTTCATCAATCGAATCAATCAATTCTGGCAAATTTGCCATAATTATCGAATTACGAATCCTTTCGAATCCCGGTGTTTTTTCATTAAGCGATTTGCAAAAATTTATCCATTTTGGAGGACCATCCGAATTTCCATTTAAATGAATTAGTATTTCCTGATCAGTCCCATACGAGGATTTTTTAATAAATGAATCAATGCCTTCCGAAGTTGCATTGCTTTTTGTCATTGATAAAATATCTCGAACAAGTGGGCCATTAAAAACTTCCGTTCTAGATGGCATGCGGAATTCTTGGTCGCCGACCTTAACTTTATCATATTTGAAAAAATCAATTTTGGGCAGCAATCCAGTGAAGGTAATCGATTGATGCAACGCCGGATTAATAAGTTCTAATAAATCACCGACCTTGATCGAGTAAAGTTTTCCATCCTCAAAGCTAAGTTCACATTTAATACCTTCAAAGGTAATCCCAAGTTTTGAAACAATAGTTTCAGCAGATTTTTTTTCATCAGTTAACGAAATTTCCGTTAACACATCATAAAAATCATGATCTTCAGTTATTGTGGCGACAGGGCGCCCGTTTTTTTTGTCAAATGCAAGGCGGAACGAAAGTTGAATTTCATTTGATGAGTCAGAATCGCGAACGCTATCTCGAAAACTTCCGAAATCGACCAACCTTCCGTACCACAACACCGGACTTCTCTTTCTAACTTCGGTACTTTGTCGTATAAGTGGAAGCACGCGAGCGAAGGTGCTTTTTCCGCCGCTGTTGCGCCCAACTAACAAGTTGAGTTTTTTGATTGGCAACTCATTAGTATCCATCAGGCTGCGAAGATTCTTAATCCGCATGGCGTTGATTGTGCTCATGAATTCCTTTAGTTGGTAGAGAGTATAAGTTTCCTGATTGGATCATAATTTTAGACGGAGTGCAAACTTTTCGTATCGAAGTTTGCGTGGAAATTTGTTAATTCCGGTTTCTGAAGAATAAGATGGGGTGTGACCGTTGTGACTTAAATACGAAGTGATTTTAAAGAAGAAGGGGGGGCGAGTTACGGATGCTCCACGTTAGTTAGGGGCTCTATGCCGTTTCGTGTGGTATTTGCCATCGGATATTATGTCAACAATGCCCCTATTTGAGTCCAAGAGTCGCTGATGAGTATCGCCGTCGGAGCCCTGTTCACCACCGCGCTGGGTCTGCAAGCGCCGTGTGTTGTCTCCAAAGTTGATCTCGATACGGCCAAGCGCTGGATCGATTTCGAGGTGTCATGCGACGCCAGGCAGTTGCCTTGTCCAGCCTGCAGCGTGGACGGTCAAGGCATCCACGACTGCATCAAGTGCAGCAGTCGGCGGCATCTGGACTTCTTCCAGTTTGAAGCCAGGCTGCATGCCGAGGTGCCACAGGGCGACTGCGATGTGTGCGGCAAGACGTCGCTGGTCGAGGTGCCATGGGCGCGGCCGGGCAGCGGTTTCACGCTGCTGTTCGAAGCCCGTGCCTTGTCGTTGTACCAAACCTTGCCGGTGGTGCGGGCTGCGGCTGCGGGTGGTATCGAAACGGTTGTGGCGGCGCATCGAGCGTTACGTGAGCATCGCGCGCGGTCGCGACGACATGACGGGCGTGTGCGTGATGGGTATCGCCGAGACTCGTCACAAAAAGCGGCATAACTACGTCACCGTGGTGCATGACCTGGAGGTTTGGCGGCTGTTGTTCATGACGTCGGGATGGGATCGCGAAACGGTGGACGCCTTCAAGCGAGAACTGGCGGCGCACGGTGGCGTGGCGGACGAAATCAAGCATGTTGGCATGGCCATGAAGGGCGCCTAGGCCAAAGGTATGGCCGCAAGCCCAGATCTGCTATGAGCGCTTTCATGTGATCGCGCTGACCAACACCGCCATGGATCAGGTGCGGCGCGAGGAAATGCGCGGTCGGCCGAAAGCGGTGCGGGCGGCGCTGGGAGAGGACCACAAGGAGGTCAGGCCGATGATGTGGGGCATGCGTAAAAATCTCGTCAGCTGGACCTATCGCAGACCAATCCCATGTACTGGCAGCATCGCTCCAATCTGAAAAGCGCGCGGGCCTGGCGCTTGAAGCAGGCGCTGCGCGAGGTCTATCGCGGCGCCGTGGCCGCCAACTGCGCCACCTAGGCCAGATAGGATCTGCTGGGCTGGATATCCTAGGCCAGCCGTTGCAAACTTGAACAGGTCAAACGTCTGGCTACCCCCCTCATGGAGCGACTGCCCGGCGTGGTGCTCGGCTTGCTCGATGGACGCAGCAACGCCTATGTCGAGGCCATGAACGGCATGCTTCAATAGATCATGCGTGCAGCGCGTGGCAATACCGCGCGATTTGGGCATTACACGGCATGCCGCCTGACGTCAAATTCCACATGAAACGGCATAGAGCCGAATTTAATTAGTGTTCATGCAAGAACGTTCGGGAGCCTGGCGGGTTCCCAGATTGGATTGATTTGGGCTATTTCGCAGCAACCTTGAAGGCATCGACTTTGCTTGAAACCGTACCGTTGAAATTAGCATGCTCAAATGTCGGTTTGTCAGAGACTTGGTAACATTGCCGCAGTTGCTGCAATGTTTGGTGGTTGGTTGAGCCCGACTCGCCATTCGCGGGGTAAAAGTACCTTAAATTTTCATAGCTATCGGATCAGCGATGCTGAATAGTTGGCTTCCTGCTGCCCAACGTTGCGATGTCGGCCGTAGTTGCAGGAATAGCGAGACATAAGCGAACCCGTGATAGATACGCAGTCGGAAGGGGCGGGCGCACAGTTGTGCGCCCGATGACTGAGCTTAAGCGCGCGCCTTGAGCAAGCGCGCCACATCCAGCGCGAAGTAGGTCAGCACGCCGTCGGCGCCGGCCCGCTTGAACGACATCATGGCCTCCATCATCACCTTGTCGTGGTCCAGCCAGCCGTTCTGGGCGGCTGCCTTCAGCATCGCGTACTCGCCGCTGACCTGGTAGGCGAAGGTGGGCACCTTGAATTCATCCTTCACGCGGCGCACCACGTCCAGATAGGGCATGCCGGGCTTGACCATGACCATGTCTGCCCCTTCGGCCAGGTCCAGGCCCACTTCGCGCAGCGCTTCGTCGCCGTTGGCCGGGTCCATCTGGTAGGTATTCTTGTCGCTCTTGCCCAGGTTCTTGGCCGAGCCGACGGCGTCGCGGAACGGGCCGTAGAAGGCCGACGCGTACTTGGCCGAGTACGCCATGATGCGGGTGTGGATGTAGCCGTTTTCTTCCAGCGCAGCGCGGATGGCGCCGATGCGCCCGTCCATCATGTCCGACGGCGCCACCACGTCCACGCCCGCCTCGGCCTGGGTCAGCGCCTGGCGCACCAGCATGGCGGTGGTGGCGTCGTTGATCACGTAGCCGTTGTCGTCGATCAGGCCGTCCTGGCCGTGGCTGGTGTAGGGGTCCAGCGCCACGTCCGTCAAAATGCCCAGTTCCGGAAACGCTTGCTTGAGGGAGCGCACGGCGCGCGGCACCAGGCCGTGCGGATTGGTCGCTTCCACCCCGTCCGGCGTTTTCAGGGCGCTGTCGATCACGGGGAACAGGGCCAGCACGGGGATGCCCAGCGCCACGCACTCTTCGGCCACCTTCAGCAGCAGGTCCACCGACACCCGCTCCACGCCCGGCATGGACGCCACCGGCTCGCGCTGGTTGACGCCGTCCAGGATGAACACGGGGTAGATCAGGTCCGACGCGGTGACCGTGTTTTCGCGCATCAGGGCGCGCGAGAACGGATCACGGCGCATGCGGCGCATGCGGATGGCGGGAAACTGGGCGGTAACGTGAGGAGTGTGCATTGCGGGCATTCCACTTTCTACAGTTTAGGGTTGGGCGCTGCCGGTGTCGGCATCGGTGTCGTCATCGGCCTCGTCATCGTCTTCCATCTCGATCAGGCCGGTCTGGACGGCCGCTTCGTCTTCCGTCAGGCCGGCCAGCGCCATGATCTTGTCGTTGGCTTCGTCGATGCCGATGCGCTTGAGCGCGGAGAACAGTTGCACGGTGAAGGGGAAGCCTTCGCCGTCCTCGTCCACGTAGCTGTCGAGCTTGGCCTTGGCCTGGCGCAGCACGTTGACGGATTCGTTGCGGTTGAGCTTGTCAACCTTGGTCAGGATGCAATGGATGGGCTTGCCCGTGGGGGCGAACCATTCCAGCATCTGGATGTCGAGCTCGGTGAACGGGCGGCGCGAATCCATGATCAGGATCAGGGCCGCCAGCTGTTCGCGCCGCTGCACGTAGTCGCCCAGCAGGCGCTGCCAGTGCAGCTTGGCCGAGCCGGACACTTCCGCATAGCCGTAACCGGGCAAGTCCACCAGCAGGCATTCGATTTCCTCAACGATGGTGGGGTCTTTCCGGTGCTGGGCCACGTGGGCGCCGCCGATCGAGAAGTAGTTGATGTGCTGGGTGCGGCCCGGGGTCTTGGAGGCGAACGCCAGACCCTTCTGGTTACAAAGGATGTTGATGGCGGTCGATTTACCGGCATTGGAACGGCCTGCAAAGGCGATTTCCGGCACCGTGGTATCGGGCAGGTCGCGCAATTGGTTGACGGTCGTGAAGAAACGAGCTTGCCAGAGTTTTGACATGGGATAGGTAGAAAATGCAACAAGAGGGGCGAAAGCGCTAGAAAGCTATTGTACAATAAGGGGTTACGAATTGTTGCCAAGCATATTTCGTGCTAGATCAGGAAAGTGCTGCAGGGCGTCGTCGGCAACGGTTACCCACCAATTTATTGACTAGTCTCAGGGTGTCTGAATGAATCGTGCGTTTTCACCATTTGTAAAATCCTTGATCGTCGCTCTGCTGGCTGTGTCGGCTACCGCGTCGGCGTCCGAAGAGAAGAAGCCGGCCCATGCCGAAGCAGTGGTGGTCAAGGCCGATGCGGCCAAGGGCGCCAAGCTGTTTACGGAAGGCGATGCGGGCCGCGGCCTGCCGGCCTGCGTCTCGTGCCACGGCGAGGCGGGTAACTCGACCATCTCCGTCAACCCGAAACTGGCCGGCCAGCACGAAGGCTACATCTACAAGCAACTGGCCAACTTCGCCAGCCCCGAGCGCAACCAAGCCATCATGACCACCTACGCCAAGGTGCTCACGGACGAGGAAAAGCACAACATCGCCGCCTACCTGGCCGCCCAGACCCAAAAGCCGGGCGCCGCCAAGAACAAGGACACGGTTGACCTGGGCAAGAAGATCTACCGCGGCGGCATCGCCGAGAAGAACGTGCCGGCCTGCGCCAGCTGCCACGGCGCCGGCGGCGCCGGCGTGCCGGTGCAGTACCCGCGCATCGGTGGCCAGCACCAGGATTACACGGTGGCCCAGCTGGACCTGTTCCGCACGGACGCGCGCAAGAACAGCGCCCAGATGAGCACCATCGCCAAGCGCATGTCCGCCGATGAAATCAAGGCCGTGGCCGATTACGTCGCTGGCTTGAAATAATCGATTGTTGTCCCGCACCGGGCAATACCCGGCGCGGCGGCGGACACGGAAGTGAACAGGGCGGCAGCGTAAAGCGGGCTGCCCTTTTTGTTGGTATGCTGCGTCCTTCCGATCCCGCTCCTCCCTTACAGATTGAAGCGCATGAGTAGCCCCAGCACCACCGGTATAGAACTGAAAACCCGCCGCCCCGTCGTGGCCGAAGCCGTCGAGCTGGTCTCGTCGATGCGCTTTGCCATTGCGCTGCTGACCCTGATCGCCATCGCCTCCATGATCGGCACGGTGATGAAGCAGAACGAGCCCATGCCCAACTATGTGAACCAGTTCGGGCCGTTCTGGTTCGACGTGTTCAACAAGCTGAGCCTGTACGCCGTGTACTCGGCCTGGTGGTTCCTCACCATCATGGGCTTCCTGGTCGTGTCCACCTCGCTGTGCATCATCCGCAATACGCCCAAGATGCTCAAGGACATGCGCAGCTGGCGCGAGCACGTGCGCGAGCAGTCGCTGCACAACTTCCACCACAAGCACCAGTGGCAGACGGCCCTGGCCCGCCACGCCCTGGTGCAGCAGACCATGGACCGCCTGCACGACGCCGGCTACCGCAGCAAGGCCGTGGAAAAGGACGGCGCCACGCTGGTGACGGCCAAGAAGGGCGCCGCCAACAAGTTCGGCTACATTTTCGCCCACTCGGCCATCGTCATCATCTGCATCGGCGGCCTGCTCGATTCGGACATGCCGATCCGCCTGCAGGAATGGTTCATGGGCAAGACCCCGTTCGCCGGCAACGGCGTCATCGCCGACATCCCCAAGCAGCACCGCCTGGGCCTGGGCAACCCCACCTTCCGCGGCAACACCATGATCCCGGAAGGCTCGGCCAGCGACAGCGCCATCATTCCCCGCGCGGACGGCGTGCTGATCCAGGACTTGCCGTTCACCATACAGCTCAAGAAGTTCCACATCGAGTTCTACACGACGGGCATGCCCAAGCTGTTCGCCAGCGACGTCGTGATCCGCGACCACGACACGGGCCAGACTTTCCCCGCCACCATCGAAGTGAACAAGCCGTTGATCTACAAGGGCCTGGCCGTGTACCAGTCCAGCTTCGAGGATGGCGGCAGCAAGCTGCGCCTGACCGGCTACCCGATGGCCGGCGGCAGCAAGCAGACCTTCCAGATCGGCGGCGAAGTGGGCAGCAGCACCGGCATGGGCGACGCCTACACGGTGGAGTGGACGGGCTTCCGGCCGTTCAACGTGGAAAACCTGGCCAGCACGGACGCGCGCGCCGTCACCAAGGGCCAGAGCTTCAACGAGCAGTTCGCCGTGGGCCTGGACAAGCACCTCGGTTCGGCCGCCAAGAACGCCAACAACAAGGACTTGAAGAACGTGGGCCCCAGCGTGCAGTACAAGCTGCGCGACAAGACGGGCCAGGCCCGCGAATACCAGAACTACATGCAGCCGGTGACGGTCGATGGCGCCACCGTGTTCCTGGCCGGCATGCGCGTCAGCCCGGGCGACCCGTTCAGCTACCTGCGCATCCCGGCCGACGACGGCCACAGCGTCAACGAATGGATGCGCCTGCGGGCCGCCATCCACAACCCGGCCCTGCGCACGGCCGCGGCCCAGAGTTACGCCCGCCGCGCCATGCCCACCGGCACCGACGCCCTGCGCCAGCAGCTGCAGCAGTCGGCCGAGCGCAGCATGGCCATCTTCGCCGGCAGCGACAAGGAAGCGGGCTTCGTCGCCATTTCCCACTTCCTGGAAAAAGTGCCCCAGGCCGAGCAGGAGAAGGCGGCCGACATCTTCATGAAGATCCTCAACGGCGCCCTGTGGGACCTGTGGCAGGCGGCCCGTGCCCAGGACGGCCTGGCGCCGGCCCCGGCCGACGAAGCCCATGGCCGCTTCCTGCAGCTGGCCACCAATGCCCTGTCCGACAGCTTCTTCTACGGTGCCCCCGTCTACCTGCAGCTGGACGACTTTACGGAAGTGAAGGCTTCCGTGTTCCAGGTCACCCGTTCGCCGGGCAAGGCCGTCGTCTACCTGGGTTGTTTGTTCCTGGTGCTGGGCGTGTTCGCCATGTTCTACATCCGCGAACGCCGGGTCTGGGTCTGGGTCAAGGAGGAGGGCGGCGGCACGGATGCCGTGATGGCCATGAGTACCCAGCGCAAGACGCTCGATTTCGAACATGAATTCGCGAGCCTGAAAGAAAAACTGCCGCAATCGGCGTAAGCTGTCTAAAAAAGCCGGAGATGAAGATGGAACTGTCGCAAAGCAACACCTCTACCTATACCCAGGCGCCGGGCTATTTCAAGCGCCTGGGCCTGTTCGACTGGCTGTTCGCGGCCGGCCTGCTGGCCGCCGTCCTGTACGGCCTGAACCGCTTCGGCAACTACATGGATGTCTATGAAAAAGGCATCCTGCTGGCCGCCGCGCCCGCCTTCGCGGCGCTGGGCTGGCACTGGAAACCGGTGCGCTGGCTGATGCCGCTGGTGGCCGTGCTGGCGCTGTGGGCCATTTCCCTGTACGGCGGCGAGCTGGACATGGGCACCAAGAAATTCCTGTTGCGTAACATGCTGTCGAGCCAGTCGGCCATCCTGTGGATGAGCGTGATGTTCTTCCTGTCCACCCTGTTCTACGGCATCGGCCTGGCCACGCGCTCGGCCACGGGCGCCGTCATCGGTTCCAAGCTGTGCTGGACAGCCGTCGTGCTGGGCCTGACGGGCATGATGGTGCGCTGGTACGAGTCCTACCTGATCGGCGCGGACGTGGGCCACATCCCCGTCTCCAACCTGTACGAAGTGTTCATCCTGTTCTCGCTGATCACGGCCATGTTCTACCTGTATTTCGAGCAACGCTACGCCACCCGCCAGATGGGCGCCTTTGTGCTGCTGGTGATCTCGGCCGCCATCGGTTTCCTGCTGTGGTACACGGTCACCCGCGACGCGTCCGACATCCAGCCGCTGGTGCCGGCCCTGCAAAGCTGGTGGATGAAGATCCACGTGCCGGCCAACTTCATCGGTTACGGCAACTTCGCGCTGGCGGCCATGGTGTCGGCCGCCTACCTGCTCAAGAGCTCGGGCCGCCTGGTCGACCGCCTGCCGTCGCTGGAAGTGCTGGACGACGTCATGTACAAGGCCATCTCGGCCGGCTTCGCCTTCTTCACCATCGCCACCATCCTGGGCGCCCTGTGGGCGGCCGAAGCGTGGGGCGGCTACTGGTCGTGGGACCCCAAGGAAACCTGGGCCCTGATCGTCTGGCTCAACTACGCGGCCTGGCTGCACATGCGTTTGATGACGGGCTTGCGCGGCCGCGTGGCCGCCTGGTGGGCGCTGACGGGCCTGATCGTCACCACTTTCGCCTTCCTGGGGGTGAATATGTTCCTGTCCGGCCTGCACTCCTACGGCAAGCTCTAAGCCAGCGCATCTAAGCTGACGCATCTAAGCTGACGCATCTAAGCTGGATGTAAGTATCGGCAACAACAGAATGGTGTAAGGTTTGCCCTTGGTGGACAGACCAAGTCTCAATCCTGCCCCTTTCTGGAGTTGCCATGCTGATCAAACGTTCCCCCAACGGCATCGATATGCCGTTTCCCTCCGAAATCACGCCCCGTGCCGTGTTCGAATCGCGCCGCAGCTTCATGAAGCAGCTGGCCGCCGGCACCCTGGGCAGCGCCGCCCTGCTGGAACTGGCCAGCCGCGAAGCGTTCGCGCAGGGCACTAATCCCAAGCTGGCCGGCAAGCTCAATCCCGCCTATTCCGCGATGGACAAGCCCACCGCCTACAAGGACGCCACCAGCTACAACAACTTCTACGAATTCGGCACCGACAAGGCCGACCCGGCCCAGTACGCCCACACGCTCAAACCGCGGCCATGGACCGTCACCATCGACGGCGAAGTAAAGAAACCCATGACGCTGGACCTGGACGCGCTGCTCAAGCTGGCGCCGCTGGAAGAGCGCCTCTACCGCCTGCGCTGCGTGGAAGGGTGGTCGATGGTGATCCCGTGGATGGGCTACTCGTTCTCCGAAATCATCAAGCGGGTGGAGCCCACCGGCAACGCCAAGTACGTGGAATTCACCTCGCTGGCCGACAAGAAGCAGATGCCTGGCGTGGGCAGCCGCGTGCTCGAGTGGCCCTATGTGGAAGGCTTGCGGCTGGACGAGGCGCGCCACCCGCTGGCGCTGCTGACCCTGGGCATGTATGGCGAAACCCTGCCCAACCAGAACGGCGCCCCCGTGCGCATCGTGGTGCCGTGGAAGTACGGCTTCAAGTCGGCCAAGTCCATCGTCCGCATCCGCTTCGTCAAGGACCAGCCGCGCACGGCGTGGAACGTGGCCGCGCCGCAGGAATATGGCTTCTATTCCAACGTCAACCCGGAAGTGGACCACCCGCGCTGGTCGCAGGCCAGCGAGCGCCGCATCGGCGAGGACAGCTTCTTCACCCGCAAGCGCAAGACGCTGATGTTCAACGGCTATGCCGACGTGGCCTCGCTGTACGCCGGCATGGACTTGAAAAAATACTTCTGACGCCATGGACTACCACCCCAACCCCCGCCAGCTCGGCCTCATCAAGGGCGCCATCTTCGCGCTGGCGCTGCTTCCTTTCCTGCGCATGGTCACCCTGACCGTGACGGGGCAACTGGTCGAACCGCTGGAATTCATCACCCGCGGCACGGGCGACTGGACGCTGTACTTCCTGTGCATCACGCTGGCCGTCACGCCGCTGCGCAAGCTGAGCAAGTGGAACTGGCTGATCAAGCTGCGCCGCATGCTGGGGCTGTACGCCTTCTTCTACGCGGCCCTGCACTTCACCACCTTCCTGTGGTTCGACCACTTCTTCGACGTGCAGGAAATGTGGAAGGACGTGCTCAAGCGGCCCTTCATCACGGTCGGCTTCACGGCCTTCCTGCTGCTGGTGCCGCTGGCCGTGACCAGCACCAACGCCATGGTGCGCCGCCTGGGCGGCAAGCGCTGGCAGTGGCTGCACCGGCTGGTGTACGTGGTGGCGCCGTTGGCCATCCTGCACTTCTGGTGGATGAAGGCGGGCAAGCACAACTTCACCCAGCCCATCCTCTTCGGTGTGATCGTGGCGGTGTTGCTGGGCTCGCGCCTGCTGTGGCGGCGCCGCCAGGCGGCCGCGCCGGCGTGCGCCTGCGCCATGCCGGCCGCCAAGGTGGCGGCCAAGCGGGCAGGTTCCGTACAGGGGTAGGGAAGGTAAAGACGGACCGCCGCGCAACGGCAGCGGCCCGGTGGGGACTTACTTGATGACGGCTTCCAGCGCGTACAGCTCGGCCGGGGTCTCGCGCCGGCGCACCAGGTGGCATTGCGTGCCGTCCACGATCACTTCGGCCGCGCGGCCGCGCGTGTTGTAGTTGGACGCCATCGTCAGGCCGTAGGCGCCGGCCTGCATCATGGCCAGCAGGTCGCCCGGCTGTACGGCCAGCTTGCGGTCGCGCGCCAGCCAGTCGCCCGATTCGCAGATCGGACCCACCACGTCGTAGGTCTGGGCCGGCGCCTGGCCGGGCGCCACGGCCTGCATGTCCATCCACGCCTGGTACAGGGCGGGGCGCATCATGTCGTTCATGGCCGCGTCCACCACGCAGAAGTTCTTTTCTTCGCCGTGCTTGAGGAATTCCACCCGGGTCAGCAGCACGCCCGTGTTGCCCACGATGGAGCGGCCCGGTTCGAAGATGACCTTGATAGTCGCGCCCGCATGGCGCGCGGCGCGCCAGGCGTCCACCTTGGCGAATACGCGGCCCAGGTAGTCGGCCACGGCCACGGGAGGCGCTTCGCCGGCCTCGCCGTAGTTGATGCCGATGCCGCCGCCGATGTCGAGGTGGTGCAACACGATGCCTTCCGCGCCCAGTGTGTCGATCAGCTCGATCAGGCGGTCCAGCGCTTCCAGCAGCGGCGCGTCGTCCAGCAGCTGGGAGCCGATGTGGCAGTCGATGCCCGTCACGTCCAGGTGCGGCAGGCGGGCGGCCGTGCGGTAGGTGGCCAGCGCGTCGTCGAAGGCCACGCCGAACTTGTTGGCCTTCAGGCCGGTGGCGATGTAGGGGTGGGTCTTGGCGTCCACGTTGGGGTTCACGCGCAGCGAGATGCGGGCCCGCTTGCCCATGCTGCCGGCCACCTCGTTCAGGCGGTGCAGCTCGGGGATCGATTCCACGTTGAAGCACAGGATGTCGTGGGTGAGCGCCAGGCGCATCTCGTCCACGCTCTTGCCGACGCCGGAGAAGATCACCTTGCCTGGGTCGCCGCCGGCCGCGATCACGCGCAGCAGCTCGCCGCCGGACACGATGTCGAAACCGGCGCCCTGGCGCGCCAGCAAGTCCAGGATGGCCAGGTTGGAATTGGCCTTCATCGCGTAGCACACCAGGGCGTCGCGGCCCTGGCAGGCGTCGGCGTAGGCGGCGAAGTTGGCCAGCAGGGTGGCCTTGGAATAGACATAGGTCGGGGTGCCGAACTGCTCGGCGATGGCGCTCAGGGCGACGCCTTCGGCGTGCAGCACGCCGTCATGGTAAGAAAATTGCGACATGGATTATGGTTGGGTAACAGGTGGGGTGGGGGCCGGGGCGACGGGTGCCAGCTCTTTGCTCGTGGCAGGCTTGGCGGGTGCCTTGGGCAGGTACAGCGGGCCGGGTTGGCCGCAGGCGCTCAGCAAGGCGGACAGGCACAGGATGGTGCCAAAAACACGGGGAATGCGCGCGACGGAGGACTTCACGATTAGAATCATGGTTTGACTAGAGAAGATGGGAGTGTAGCATGGGCGAATCGGAATTCCTGGCGCAGGCGGAAAGCGCGCTGAACGCCATCGAGGCGGCGCTGGACCGCTTGAACGACGAGGACATGCTCGACGTCGAGTGCAGCCGCAGCGGCAACGTGCTGGAGATCGAGTTTATCAACAACGGCTCCAAGATCATCGTCAACAGCCAGGCGGCCATGCAGGAGCTGTGGGTGGCGGCCCGGGCCGGCGGTTTCCACTACAAGCAGCGCGACGGCCAGTGGTGCAACACGCGCGACGGCTCGGAGCTGTTCGCTACCCTGTCCGAACTGGTCACCGCCCAGTCCGGCTCGCCCGTCGTCATCACACCGGACTGACGGCCCGGCCGGCCAGGCGGCCGGCGGCGTTGCCGTGTGCGCCGCGCCCCCCGCCGGCCGGGACGGCGGCGCGGGCCGGTCAGAACAGCTCGTTCTTGACCGTGTCCCGGGTCTTTTCCTCGGCCGGGGTGCCATGGCCGGGGCCGTCCAGGCTGTGCACGCCCGTGCCGGGCGGGTTTTCCGCGTAATAGTATTCATCGCCCACCAGCATCATGCCTTCGGGCACGGCCCGCTCCTCGATGGGGATGCTTTTCAGGGCCTTCTGCATATAGCCTATCCAGATCGGCAGGGCCAGGCCGCCCCCCGTTTCCTTGTTGCCCAGGTTCTTGGGCTGGTCGTACCCGATCCACGCGATGCCCACCAGCTTGGACTGGTAGCCGGCGAACCAGGCGTCGATGGAATCGTTGGTGGTGCCCGTCTTGCCGGCGATGTCGGGCCGCTTGAGCACCAGGGCCTTGGTGGCCGTGCCGTAGCGCACCACATCCTTGAGCATGGAATCCATCAGGAAGGCGTTGCGCTCGTCGATCACGCGGTTCTTCTCGTCGCCGGCCAGGTCGGGCGCGGCCTGCGACAGCACCTTGCCGTCCGCGTCCGTCACCTTGGCGATCAGGTAGGGGCTGACCTTGTAGCCGCCGTTGGCGAACACGGCGTAGGCGCCCGCCATCTGCAGCGGCGTCACGTTGCCGGCGCCCAGGGCCAGCGTCAGGTAGGGCGGGTTCTTGTCGGCGTCGAAGCCGAAGCGGGTGCTGTATTCCTGGCCGTATTTGGCGCCTATCTTGTGCAGGATGCGGATCGAGATCATGTTCTTGGACTTGGTCAAGCCGCGGCGCATGGTCATCGGGCCTTCATACTTGTTGTCGTAGTTCTTCGGTTCCCAGGCCTGGCCGCCCGTCTGGCCGGCGTCGAACGAGATGGGGGCGTCGTTGATGACGGTGGACGGCGACAGGCCCCGCTCCAGCGAGGCCGAATAGATGAAGGGCTTGAACGAGGAACCGGGCTGGCGCCAGGCCTGGGTCACGTGGTTGAACTTGTTGCGGTTGTAGTCGAAGCCGCCCACCATGGCCTTGATGGCGCCGTCCTGGGTGCTGGCGGCGATGAAGGCCGATTCGATCTCCGGCATCTGCGTCACCAGCCAGTCCTTGCCCTCCTGCATGACGCGGATCACGGCGCCGCGGCGGATGCGCTTGTTGGGCGCGGCCTTGTCCGACAGCCACGAGCGGCCCATCTCCAGGCCGGCGCCCGTGATGGCGATTTCCTCGCCGGAGGCGGTGACGGCCGTGATCTTCTGCGGCGTCGCCTGCAGCACCATGGCGGCCACGATGTCGTCGCTGTCGGGGTGGTCGGCCAGTTCCGTCTCGATGGCGTCGTCCGCCTCTTCCTTGTTGCCGGGGATGTCGATGTATGCTTCCGGGCCCCGGTAGGCGTGGCGCTTCTCGTAGTCCATCACGCCGCGGCGCAGGGCCAGGTAGGCCGCGTCCTGGTCGGCCTTGGTGATGGTGGTAAATACGTTCAGGCCGCGCGTGTAGGTGTCTTCCTTGAACTGCTCGTAGACCAGCTGGCGCGCCATTTCCGCCACATATTCCGCGTGCACGCCAAATTCGCTGCTGTCGGTCTTGACCTTCAGTTGCTCGGCCCTGGCTTGCTCGAACTGCTGGTCGCTGATGTAGCCCAGCTCGTGCATGCGGATCAGGATGTATTGCTGGCGCGCCCGGGCCCGCTTGGGATTGACCACCGGGTTGTAGGCCGACGGCGCCTTGGGCAGGCCGGCCAGCATGGCCGCCTCGGCCACGGAAATATCCTTCAGGTTCTTGCCGAAGTAGATCTGGGCCGCCGACGAGAAGCCGTAGGCGCGCTGGCCCAGGTAGATCTGGTTCATGTAGACCTCGAGGATCTGGTCCTTGCTGAGGTTCTGCTCGATCTTCCACGCCAGCAGCGCCTCATAGGCTTTGCGCTTGAGGGTCTGCTCGCTCGACAGGAAGAAGTTACGGGCCACCTGCTGGGTGATGGTGGAGGCGCCCTGGCGCGCGCCGCCCGTCAGGTTGTGCACGGCCGCCCGCAGGATGCCCGTGTAGTCGATGCCGCCGTGCTCGTAAAAGCGGTCGTCCTCGATGGCCAGCACGGCCTTCTTCATCACGTCCGGGATATCCTTGAAACGCACCAGGTTGCGCCGCTCTTCGCCGAACTCGCCCAGCAGCACGTTGTCGGCGGAAAAGATGCGCAGCGGCATCTTGGGGCGGTAGTCGGTCAGCGTGTCCAGCTCCGGCAGGTTGGGGTAGGCCAGCGCCAGGCCCAGCACCACCAGCAGCAGGGCGCCCAGGCCCAGGCCCACCATGGCGATGGCGGCCATCAGGAAGAAATGCCGGGGTTGGCCGCCTTTGCCGGCGGAAGGAGTCGGGGTCGGTGGAGCCGTAGGGGAGGAAGTCATGCGCGCGTCAGCTTTCGGTAGGAATTGCGGGCCATTATAAGCGAGCGGCCGGGGCGGCGGCGCGATGCTGGCGCGGGCCAGGAAATTTCCACGTGAACAACAAAACAACTTAGTTATTCAGGGTGCCACAGCCTGGTGCGCGACTGTGGCGTCAGGGGCACACCAAGCCAATTGTGCACAATAGAAATACCTTTACACATATATTGCCAGCATTTAATGTACGGTCTTATATTGGCAGTCTAAACGCTGGTTTTCAAACGAGTTCCCCTATGCAAACAGTTCCAGTGTACGTCGGGCAGCACCGCAGCGGCAGCGCCAGCCGTGGTGGCGTCCTTGGCCGTGGGGCACCGTCATGATCGACCTGCAGACGCTGCTGGGCCAGGGCAATCCGCCGCTGGTCGGGGTCGACATCAGCACCTCCAGCGTGCGCCTGGTGGAACTGGCGCCGGCCGGCAAGGACGGTATCCGGCTCGAGCGCTACGCGGCCGAACCGCTGCCGCGCGGCGCCGTGGTCGACGGCAATATCGAGAACCTGGAGCAAGTGGTCGAGGCCGTGCGCCGGGTGTGGAAAAAGAGCGGCACGCGCGCCAAGCATGTGGCGCTGGGCATGCCGCCGGCGTCCGTCATCACCAAGAAGATCATCCTGCCGGCCGGGCTGTCGGAAGACCAGCTGGAAGTGCAGGTCGAATCGGAAGCGAGCCAGTACATCCCGTTCGCGCTCGACGAAGTGAGCCTGGACTTCGACGTGATCGGCCCGGCCGCCGGCTCGGCCGAAGACATCGAAGTCATGCTGGCCGCCTCGCGCCGCGAAAAGGTGGAGGACCGGGTGGCGATCGCCGAAGCGTCCGGCCTGAAGGCGTCCGTGATGGACATCGAATCGTATGCGGCGCGCGCCGCGCTCGACCGCGTGATGGCCCTGCTGCCCGACGCCGGCGCCGGCCAGGTGGTGGCCCTGTTCCAGCTCGGGGCCCAGGTTACCCATATTTCCGTGCTGCTCGACGGCGCCACCATCTATGAGCGCGAGCAAGCGTTCGGCGGCAACACCCTGACCCAGGACATCGTGCGCGCCTACGGCATGGCGTGGGACGAGGCCGAGGCGCGCAAGAAGTCGGGCGAACTGCCCGACAACTACGTCAACGACTTGCTGACCCCCTTCCTGGAAAGCGCGGCGCTGGAAGTGACGCGTGCCATCCAGTTCTTCTTCACGTCCACTCCCTACACCAAGGTCGACCAGCTGTACCTGGCCGGCGGCTGCGCCCTGATCCCCGGCCTGCTGGACCTGGTGGCCAGCCGCACCAAGATATCCAGCGCCGTGGTGTCGCCGTTCAAGGGCATGCAACTGGCGCCGTCCGTGCGCGAATCGCAGTTGCGCCTCGACGCGCCTGCCTATCTGGTCGCCTGCGGCCTGGCCTTGCGGAGGTTTGGCTGATGATCAGAATTAACCTGCTGCCCCACCGCGAGGAAAAGCGCAAGCAGAAGAAGGCCGCCTTCTTCGCCCTGCTGACCCTGGGCGCCATCGCCGGCGCCGCCATCGTGCTGCTGGTGGGGGCGTACAACGCGCGCCGCATCTCGATCCAGAACGAACGCAACCAGGTGATCAAGGGCGCCATCGTCGTGCTCGACAAGAAGATCGCCGAGATCGCCACCCTGAAGCAGGAAATCGAAGCGCTCAAGGCGCGCCAGCAAGCGGTGGAAGACTTGCAGGGCGACCGCAACCAGCCCGTCTACCTGATGGACGAGCTGGTCAAGCAGACCCCGGCCGGCGTCTACCTCAAGGCCTTCAAGCAGGAAGGCCAGAAGGTCACCGTCAACGGCTATGCCCAGTCGCAGGAGCGGGTCTCCGAACTGTTGCGCAACCTGGCCGGCGCCTCGCCGTGGCTGGAGCGGCCCGACCTGATCGAAGTGCGCTCGACGGGGCTGGGCCAGGGCAAGACGGCCAAGAAAGTGGTGGAATTCAATCTCACGGTCAACATCAAACGGCCGCGCGACAAGGACCAGCCCGCCGCTGGCGGGAAATTGGGCGCCAAGCCTGGCGCCAAACCCGGCGCCAATCCCGGCGCCGGCGCCAGCGCGCCTGCGACCGGCTTGCCGCCGGCCCAGCCTTGAATACGGAACCGATATGGCCGATCTGAAAAACATGGGAGCGTCGCTGGCGGCGCAGTTTCGCGGCCTGAACGACCGGCATCCGGGCCAGTGGCCGCTGGCGCCGCGCCTGCTGTGCGCCTTCGGCGTGCTGGCCGGCGTCGTCGCGCTCGGCTATTTCGCCTACTGGGACAGCCAGTTCGAGGAGCAGGACGCGGGCGCCCAGGCCGAACTCAAGCTGCGCGACGAATACCGCTTCAAGGAGGGCCAGGCCGTCAACCTGGACGCCTTGCGGGCCCAGAAGGTGCAGGTCGACCAGTATGTGGACCGGCTGCAGAAGCAGCTGCCGAGCAAGGCGGAAATGGCGGCCCTGCTGTCGGACATCAACCAGGCCGGCCTGGGACGGGGCTTGCAGTTCGAACTGTTCAAGCCGGGCCAGGTGGTGGTCAAGGATTACTACGCCGAATTGCCGATCGATATCAAGGTCACGGGCAGCTACCACGACATCGGCGCCTTCACGGGCGACATGGCCAACCTGCCGCGCATCGTCACCCTCAACAACATGGCCATCACGGCCGGCAAGGATGGCGGGCTGACGCTCGACGCCGTGGCCAAGACCTTCCGCTACCTCGATCCGGAAGAAGTGGCGGCCCAGCGCAAGGCCATGGCCGACAAGAAAAAGGCGGCGAAAAAATCATGAGACAGCTCCTGAAACAGGGCTTGCCGGCACTGGCCGTCGCCGTGCTGCTGGCCGGCTGCGGCGACAGCGACGAACAGGAAGTGCGGCAGTGGATGAAGCAGGTCGACGCCGAGTCGCACGTGGCGGTACCGCCGCTGGCGCCGCCCAAGACCTTCATCCCCTTCGTGTACGCGTCCAACGACGCGGTCGACCCCTTCAACCCCAACAAGCTGCTGGTGGAG
Organism: Rugamonas sp. FW305-51; assembly: GCF_058786935.1. NCBI lineage: Bacteria > Pseudomonadati > Pseudomonadota > Betaproteobacteria > Burkholderiales > Oxalobacteraceae > Rugamonas > Rugamonas sp. FW305-51. The sequence goes on along the minus strand of NZ_JBYSZG010000033.1, from coordinate 9,786 downwards.
CTGGCCAAGGCGGCCAACCGCGGCGGCGGCGTGCGGCCCGACATGGAGCGGCGCAAGGAATTGCTCGAGAGCTATCCGCTGGACACGGTGAAGATGGTGGGCACGCTGCAGAAAGGGGGCGTGATCTACGCCCTGCTGCAGATCGACCGGGCCGTGCACCAGGTCCGGGCCGGCCAGCACGTGGGCCAGAACTTCGGCCTGATCACCGGCGTGAGCGAGAACGCCGTCAATATCAAGGAAATCGTACAGGATGCGACCGGCGATTGGGTCGAACGCATGTCGAAGTTGGAGCTGCAGGAAAGCAAGGAGACCACCAAATGATCGCATTCATCCCCACCGCGCTGGCCGCCCGCGCGCGCCAGGCCGGCCTGTTGCTGGCGCTGGCCTGCGGCGCCGTCTGGCCGGGCGCCGTGCCGGCCCAGCCGGTGGCCGCCGCCACCGCGGCCAACGCCATCGAATCGATCAGCGCCAACCGCCAGGGGGCCAACGTGATCGTCAAGATCACCCTGCGCCAGGCGCCGGAAAAACTGCCGATCGGCTTTGCCATCACCAACCCGCCCCGCATCGCGCTCGACTTCGGCGCCACCGTCAACGCCACCGGCAAGAACACGGAGGAGCTGAACCTGGGCGACCTGCACAGCGTGAACGTGGTGCAGGCCGGCGAGCGCTCGCGCCTGGTGTTCAACCTCAAGCGCAGCCTGAACTACGCCACCGCCATCGACGGCAACGCCATCATCCTCACCATCGACGGTTCCGGCGGCGTGGCCACGGCCGTCGACGCCAGCGGCCTGCCGGTGGCCAAGGCCCAGCCCGTCGCCAAGGGACGTCAACTGCTGCGCGACATGGACTTCCGGCGCGGCGCCAACGGCGAGGGCCGGGTCGTGGTCGACCTGCCCAACAGCCAGGTGGCCGTCGACGTGCGCCAGGTGGCCACCGGCGTGGTGGTCGACTTCCTCAAGACGGGCGTGCCGGAATCGCTGCGGCGCCGGCTCGACGTGGGCGACTTCGGCACCCCCGTGCACCTGATCACCACCGTGCCCCAGGGCGAGAACACGCGCATGACGATCGAGGCGCGCGGCCTGTGGGAACAGACCGTGTACCAGAGCGAGACCCAGCTGGTGATCGACGTCAAGCCGATCAAGGAAGACCCCAACAAGCTGACCCAGGGCACCCAGGGCTACCGTGGCGAGAAGCTGTCGTTCAATTTCCAGAACGTGGAAGTGCGGGCCGCGCTGCAAGCGATCGCCGACATTTCCGGGCTCAACATCATCACCAGCGACAGCGTGTCGGGCAACCTGACGCTGCGCCTGAAGGAAGTGCCATGGGACCAGGCGCTGGACGTGGTGCTGCAGGCCAAGGGCCTGGACATGCGCAAGAACGGCAGCGTGCTGTGGATCGCGCCCAAGGAGGAATTGCTGACCAAGGAGAAGCTCGAGCTCGAGCAGCGGGCCCAGATCGCCGACCTCGAGCCGCTCAAGTCCGAGATCTTCCAGCTCAACTACCAGAAGGCCGAAGCGTTCAAGACCGTGTTCGGCCTGGAAGGCGGCAGCGACAGCAAGAACCGCATGCTCTCCAAGCGCGGCAGCGCCATCATCGAGCCGCGCACCAACCAGCTGTTCGTGACCGACATCGCTTCCAAGCTGGACGATATCCGCAAGCTGATCGCCAAGACCGACATCGCCACCAAGCAGGTGCTGATCGAGGCCCGCATCGTCGAGGCCAGCGACACCTTCACCCGCAACCTCGGCGCCAAGCTGGGCTTTGCCGACCTGCGCACGCTGCGCGGCGGCGATTCCGGCTACCAGATCGGCACCAGCAACACCCGGGTCGCCATCGGCGGCAATATCACGGGCGTCGGCCAGGTGACGGGCCAGACCCCGGACAAGGGCGACGGCTACACCAACAGCCAGCTGATTAACTTGCCGGCCGCCAACATCAACGGCGTGTCGGCCGGTAACCTGGCCGTCAGCCTGTTCTCGTCGGCCGCCAACCGCTTCCTCAACCTGGAGCTGTCGGCCCTCGAGGCGGACGGCACCGGCAAGATCATTTCCAGCCCGCGCGTGATCACGGCCGACAAGGCCGTGGCCCTGATCGAGCAGGGCATCGAACTGCCCTACCAGGTGGCCACCAGCAGCGGCGCCACCTCCATCGTGTTCCGCAAGGCCAACCTGCGGCTGGAAGTGACGCCCCAGATCACCCCCGACGGCAACGTGGTGGTGGACGTGGATGTCAACAAGGACAGCGTGGGCCAGGAAACGCGGGCCGGCTTCGCCATCGATACCAAGCACGTCAAGACCCAGGTCATGGTCGAGAACGGCGGCACGGTGGTGCTGGGCGGCATTTACCAGCAGGTCGAGCGCAAGGAAGTGAGCAAGATCCCGTTCCTGGGCGACGTGCCGGTGCTCGGTTATCTGTTCCGCACCACGGGCCGTACCAACGACAAGACGGAATTGCTGGTATTTATCACGCCAAAGATTGTCGCCGACCGGCTCTCGACGCGATAATGACAAGATTGTGTGGCAAACAAGGGTAATACGATGATCACTAAGGAAAGAAGCGTCATGAAAAAAATCACCGGATGGCTGGCGCTGCTTGCCTGTTCGACCCTGCTGGCCGCCTGCGGCGGCGGCGGCGGTTCGCCTGGCACCAACAGCAACGGCGTGGCCCCGTCCAAGGCGGCCTCCGTGCTGCTGATCGCCAGCGCCAGTACCATCGACTCGTCCGGCGTCGATGGCACGGAAGTGACGCTGACGGTCATCGTCAAGGATGCCAACAGCAATGTGCTGCCGGGCGAGACGGTCAGCTTCACTGCCGATTCCGGTAACATCACCAACACCGTGCGCCAGACCAATACCAGCGGCACCGTGGTGGAAAAACTCAACACCAAGGGCAATCCAACGCCGCGCACCATCACCATCACGGCCAGCGCCGGCAACGCCACCTCGGCCCCCATCAAGGTGGTGGTGGTACCGGCCACCCCGACCCTGGTGCTGACCACCGATTCGGGTGTGCTGCAGTCGGCCGGCGCCTCGGGCAACGAGGTCAACCTGGTGGCCCTGGTCAAGGATGCCAACAATTCCGTCGTGCCCGGGGTGAAGGTGGACCTGTCGGCCGACTCGGGCAGCCTGTCGCTGACCAACCGCATCACGGACGCCAGCGGCAAGGTGACGGAGAAGCTCAGCACCGGCGGTGACCCCACTTCGCGCACCATCACCGTCACGGCCACGGCGCCCGGCGCCCATGCCGTCACGGCCGTCGTCAACGTGGTCGGCAACAAGCTCGTCATCAACAACAGCAGCACGGTGCGGGTCGGCGCCAGCACCGACGTCACCGTCAAGCTGGTCGACTCGGCCGGCAACGCGCTGGCCGGCCGCGCCGTGGCCTTCAGTTCCACCGCCAATACGCTGACCGTCAAGGGCGGCGGCGCCGCCGTCACCAACACGGCCGGCCAGCTGGTGCTGAGCTACTCGGCCAGCACGCCGGGCCCCGACACCATCGTCGTCAAGGCCATGGGCGAGACGGCCAGCTCGAGCATCACCATCAGCGCCTCGAACTTCAACGTGGCGGCCGTCGACGGCAAAGGCAATCCCGTCTCCAGCGCCGACATCAACACTTGCCAGACGGTGAGCATCCATTACGACGTGAGCGGGGTGAATCAAACGGGCCCCGTGGCACTGAGCGCGTCGCGCGGCAACGTCTACAGCGACCCGGGTTGCTCGGCCGTGCTCAACACGCCACTGACCTTGATCGATGGCAATGTGCTGGGCTATGTGAAAGCGGCCAGCCCCGGCATGGCCACGCTGACGGCCAACGCGGGTGGGCTGACCGTGCAGGGGACGGTGGAGTTCCTGGCACCGCTGACGGCCAGCGGCACCATCAGCGTGCAGGCCGATCCGGCCGTGGTGGGCGCCAACCTGCCGGGCAGCACCGTGCAGCAAACGACGTTGCGCGCCATCGTGCGCGACGGCACGGTCGAGAACAACCTGGTCAAGAATGCCCAGGTGGCCTTCTCCATCGTGACCGACCCCAGCGGCGGCAGCCTGACCCAGCCGTCCGTCGTCACGACGGGCAGCGACGGTTCCGCCTCCATCAGCTATATTGCCGGCACGGCGGACACCAAGCTCGACGGTGTGACCGTCAAGGCCCAGCTGCAAGGGGCCTCGACGGCCAGCGCCACGGTCAACCTGACGGTGGCCAAGAAGTCGCTGTTCATCAGCGCCGGTACCGGCGCCACCATCGGCACGCCATCGCCGGCCACCTACCAGGTCGACTATGCCGTGTTCGTGACGGACGCCTCGGGCAACGCCGTGCCCGGCGTGAACATTACCGGCTCCGTGCGTCCGCGTTACTACTACAAGGGCCAGCTGTACTTCCAGGGCATCCAGGGACCATGGGCCCTGAGCTCGGACCCCGACAAGGTGCCCACCGCTTGCCTGAATGAGGATACCAACAGCAACGGCATCATGGAGTCGGGTGAAGACGTCAACGGCAATGGCCGTCTCGACCCCGGCATTCCCATCACGGTGACCTCGAACGGCACCACCGATGCCAACGGCCAGGCTGTCGTATCGCTGATCTACCCGCGTGACCGCGCCAACTGGCTTACCATCGACCTGACCATCCGGGGCCAAGTGTCCGGTACCGAAGCGCGCTATGTGGGCTATACTCGCCTGCCCGGGTTGGCGACCGACTTTGCCTCGCTGACGACGTTGCCGCCGGGCCGGGTCAGCCCGTATGGCACGGCCACCGATTGCAGCAATCCAAACTAAGTTAGTCCATGCAAAATGTGTTTTTAGTGGGGCTGATGGGTGCCGGCAAGACGACGATAGGCCGCATCCTCGCCCGCAAGCTGGGCTTGAAGTTCATCGATTCGGATCACGAGATCGAGGCCCGCACCGGCGCCTCCATCCCGTGGATCTTCGAGATCGAGGGCGAACAGAGTTTCCGCCGGCGCGAGGCGGACGTGATCCGCGAGCTGACCGCCCAGCAGGGCATCGTGCTGGCCACGGGCGGCGGCGCCATCCTCAATCCGGACAGCCGCGCCTACCTGCAGGCGCGCGGCACCGTGATCTACCTGCGCGCCAGCGTCAACAGCATCCTGGCCCGCACCGCCCACGACAAGAACCGGCCCCTGCTGCAAACGGCCGATCCGCGCAAAAAGCTGGAAGAATTGATGGCCTTGCGCGACCCGCTGTATCAGGAAGTGGCGCACGTGGTGATCGATACGGGCCGACCTAACGTACAATCGATGGTTCAGACCATTTTGACCCATCTGGACAGCCTGGCATGCCAGGCTGCGCCGGACTGCGTCACACAAGCCGAGCCATCGATGAGCGAACAAACCACCATTCTGTTAAACGTAGACCTGGGCGAGCGCAGCTACCCCATTGCAATCGGTCCCCAATTGCTGCACGACGGCGCCCTGCTGGCGCGCCACGTGGGCGGCCGCAAGGTGGCCATCGTCACCAACACCACCGTCGCGCCGCTTTACCTGGCGCGGCTGGAAGAGGGCTTGCGCACGGCCGGCAAGGACGTGCTGTCCATCGTGCTGCCGGACGGCGAGGAGCACAAGAACTGGACCAGCCTGATGCAGATCTTCGACACCCTGCTGGCCAACAAGGCCGACCGCAAGACCACGCTGATCGCCCTGGGCGGCGGCGTGATCGGCGACCTGACCGGCTACGCGGCGGCCAGCTACATGCGTGGCATCGACTTCATCCAGGTGCCCACCACCTTGCTGGCCCAGGTCGATTCGTCCGTGGGCGGCAAGACGGGCATCAACCACCCCATGGGCAAGAACATGATCGGTGCGTTCTACCAGCCCCGTACCGTGATCGCCGACACCAGCACGCTGGAAACCCTGCCCGCGCGCGAACTGTCGGCCGGCCTGGCCGAAGTGATCAAGCACGGCGCCATCATCGACGCCGCCTTCTTCGACTGGATCGAAGCGAACATCGCCAAGCTGATGGCGCGCGACAAGGGCGCGCTGGCCTACGCCATCGCCCGCTCGTGCGAAATCAAGGCCGACGTGGTGCGCCAGGATGAACGGGAAGGTGGCTTGCGCGCCATCCTCAATTTCGGCCACACCTTTGGCCACGCCATCGAGGCGGGCCTGGGCTACGGCCACTGGCTGCACGGCGAAGCCGTCGGCTGCGGCATGGTGATGGCGGCCGACCTGTCGCACCGCATGGGCCTGGTCGACGCGGCCACCGTCGAGCGCGTGCGCGCGCTGGTGGCGGCGGCCGGCCTGCCCGTCAAGGCGCCCGACCTGGGCACGGCGCGCTGGCTGGAGCTGATGGAAGTGGACAAGAAGAACGAAGGCGGCGCCATCAAGTTCATCCTGCTCAAGCCGCTGGGCGCGCCCAGCATCACCAACGCGCCGCAGGAACTGCTGCTGGCCACGCTGGCCGCCTGCGTGCAGTGATGCAGCCGGAAGCCCACCTGGCCCCGTACGCCGCCCACAGCGAGGGCGGGGCCGGGCGGCGCTATCCGGAAACGGCACACGCCTCGCGCAGCCAGTTCCAGCGCGACCGCGACCGCATCATCCACAGCTCGGCCTTCCGCCGGCTCGAATACAAGACCCAGGTCTTCCTCAACCACGAGGGCGACCTGTTCCGCACCCGCCTGACCCACAGCCTGGAAGTGGCCCAGATCGGCCGTTCGCTGGCGCGCAACCTGCGCCTGAACGAAGACCTGGTGGAAGCCATTTCGCTGGCCCACGACCTGGGCCACACGCCGTTCGGCCACGTGGGCCAGGATGTGCTCAACGAATGCATGCGGCATCATGGCGGCTTCGAGCACAACCTGCAAAGCCTGCGCGTGGTGGACGAACTGGAGGAGCATTACGGCGCCTTCGACGGCCTGAACCTGATGTTCGAGACGCGCGAAGGCATCCTCAAGCACTGCTCGCTGACCAATGCCCGGCTGCTGGGGCCGGTGGCCGAGCGCTTCATCAAGAAAAGCCAGCCGTCGCTGGAAGCCCAGCTGACCAACCTGGCCGACGAGATCGCCTACAACAGCCACGACATCGACGATGGCCTGCGTTCGGGCCTGATCACCATCACCCAGCTGGAGCAGGTCGATTTCTTCGCCCGCCTGTGGCGCGACGTGCAGGCGAGCTACCCCGGCCTGGCCGGCCGGCGTGCCATCTACGAAACGCTGCGGCGCCTGATCACGGCCCTGGCCGACGACTTGATCGTCACCTCCGGCCAGCTGCTGGCCGACGCGGCGCCGGCCGATATCGAGGCCGTGCGGGCCAGTGCGCCGCTGATCCGTTTTTCCGACCCCATGCGCAAGGATGCCACCGAGCTCAAGCGCTTCCTGCGCGCCAACCTGTACCAGCATTACCAGGTCAACCGCATGCGGGTGAAGGCCAGCCGCATCGTGCGCGAACTGTTCGACGCCTTCATGGCCGAGCCCGTGCTGCTGCCGCCCGATTACCAGGACCAGTCGGGCGATCCCGACAAGCGGGCCCGCAAGATTGCCGACTACATCGCCGGCATGACGGACCGCTACGCCATCCGCGAACACCGCCGCCTGTTCTCGCTCGAGGAATTGTAGGCCTGCCTGACACGGCGCAATGGCTGCCCGTGCGCCGCTTGACCTTTGTCGCGTCGTGGATAAAGATGAAAGTCTCAGACGGGGAAATTGTCATGGATGAGCAGACCAGCGAGCGTATCTATGCGATGGACAATCGGATCGGCACGGTTGAAACCGAGGTGGCCGTGATCCAGTCCAATTACGTCAAACGGGACGAGTTTGCCGAGTTGCGTGCTGAGATGGCGGAGAATTTCCGTGGTGTCGAGCAGCGGTTCGGCGAGGTGCAGCGCCAGTTCGGCGAAGTGCGTGTCGAAATCAAGGAACTCGGCAACAGCATGCTGAGGTGGATGGTAGCCACCCACCTCGCGTTCTTCATCGCCATCGTCACCGTCGTCCACTACGTGCGTTAGAACATGCGCCGCTGCGCCGCAGCCCCAACCCCCAGCAATTCCACCAGCAGTTTCTTGACCGGCGCCGGCAGCGCCGCCTCGGCCAGCGTGGCGCCGTCATGCCACTGGTGGCCGTCGCCGGCGGCCAGCGCATGGCGCCGCGTCAGCGTCACCCGGTAGGGCGCGATGTGCAGCTTGTAATGCGTGAACACGTGGGTGATGGTCGACAGCTTCTCGTGCGACTCCATCTCGCCGAACGGCGCCACGGCCGCCATCAACGCCGCGTCGGCGGCCGGCGCCACCTGGTCGTCTTCGGCCAGCGTATGGCCGTCGAGCTCCGGCAGCGACAGCAGGCCGCCCCAGATGCCGCTGGCGGGCCGCTGCTGCAACAGCACCTGGCCCTGGTCGACGATGGCCAGCAGGGTGGCATGCTTTTCCGGGCTGGCTTTCTTCGGCTTGCGCACGGGCAGTTGCGCGGTGCGCCCCGTGGCCAGCGCCACGCAGCGCGCCTGCAGCGGACAGCGTTCGCACGACGGGCTGCTGCGCGTGCACAGCGTGGCGCCCATGTCCATCAAGCCCTGGGTGTAGGCCTCGATGCCCTGTTCCGGCAGCAGCGCCTCGGCGCGCCGCCACATGGCTTCCTCCACCTTCTTCTCGCCCGGATAGGCGGCTATACCGAAGGCGCGCGCGAACACGCGCTTGACGTTGCCGTCCATGATGGCGGCCCGCACCCCGCCGGAAAACGCGGCGATGGCGGCCGCCGTCGAGCGGCCGATGCCGGGCAGGTCAGCCAGCAGGCGCGGGTCGGAGGGGAATACGCCGCCATGCTCGGCCACCACGCGCTGGGCGCACTTGTGCAGGTTGCGGGCGCGGGTGTAGTAGCCCAGGCCGCTCCACTGCGCCATCACGTCTTCCACCGGGGCCGCGGCCAACTCGCGCAGGGTAGGGAAGCGCTCCAGGAAGCGGGCGTAATAACCGAGCACGGCGCTGACCTGGGTCTGCTGCAGCATGATCTCGGACAGCCACACCAGGTAGGCGTCGCGCGTGTTCTGCCACGGCAGCGCGTGGCGGCCGTGCTGGCGCTGCCAGGCGATGATGGCGGCGGAAAAAGTGGGGTCGGCCAGTTGCTCCGGGGCCGGTTCCAGGTCCGCCGCGCCGGCCGGCGCGCACGGGTAATCCAAACGTTTCATGCTGTTCCTCAGGCGGCCGCGTCGAGCGCGACGAATTCCGCGTTGATCGCGATGCTGATGTTGCCCGCCAATTCGTTGAGACGCGCCTTGCGCAGTTCCAGCTCGCGCTGGCCCGCTTCGAACGCGTCGATTTTCTGTTCCAGGCTGTCGGTCGCATCGTGGATGCGCTGGATCGATGCCAGCCGGTGCTTGAGCTGGTCCTTGTGCTGCCGTATCTGCGCCTCCAGCGGCGCCATGATCACCTTCAGCCACGCTTCGGCGTCGTTGTTGGCGGCCTTGAAGCAGGCCCGCACGCGCGAGGCGATGGTGTCGAAGAATTTCTCCATCAGCACCACGCGGCTGGTGGTGAGCAGGGTGGCCGTGCCGAACTGGCGGGCGTAGATGGCCTCGATGGCGGCGATCTCGTTGCGGTAGCGTTCCAGCGTGAACGGCATGGGCATGGCCAGCGTCAGCCCGTGTTCGTTGGAGAAGCGGCGGTACATCACGCCCATCATGTCGGCGATTTCCACCGTCTTGGCGTCGGCCGCGTCCAGGCTGGCGCGGATGCGCTCGAAATACTGGCGCACCGCTTCGCGCACGCCCGTGAAGAAGCGGCTGCGCTGCATTTCCGCGCGCACCAGCTCGATATCGTCGCGCACCAGGTCCATGCCCATGCAGGTGTAGAGCTC
>NZ_JBYSZG010000032.1:0-70521 GCF_058786935.1 Rugamonas sp. FW305-51 | reverse complement strand
GGGTGGGGGCCGTAGCCGGGCGGATATTGCGGTTGGGCGGTTACGGGCACGGGCACCACTGCGCCCGCCAGCGCCAAGGCGCAGGCCAGCGCGGGCGCGCGCGCCAGTCGCGGCAACTGGGGCAGGGGCGCGGCCGCCATGGCTAGCCGTCAGTCGCGTCGCACGCCCGGCATGGGGGCGGCGCCGCCCGGCTGGGGCGCAGTGGGCTTGACTTGCTCCACGCCGCGCACGCCGTGCAAGTCGGTATCGACCAGTCCGTGTTCGAGGTCGCTGGCCGCCTGTTCCATGATGCTGCGCGGCCGGGACGCCGGCTGTTCCGTCGTTTCGTCGCGCTCGTGCGGCAGGCATCCGCCGCCGCCGCACTGGCCAGTGCTGGGCTTGTTTGCTGTCGCCATGATGTCGCCTTTCCGAATACCGCCTGATGTTTTCATCATAGCGCGCCTGCAGGGGGCCGTCGCGCAATAGCGTGCGGTGTTGTTGGCACGCGATGGGTGCTGTCTTTTTGGGACGGAACTCGGTTACCATTTCGCCATCATTGAATTCCGGACCATGGCGGTCCCCGTTTTTGAAGGATGCTCCTTGAACCCTGAACTGCACGCCGTCGACGCCCATGCGGCGCCGTCCCATTGCGCCAACTGCCAGGCCGCCGTCAGCGGCAACTATTGCCATCAGTGCGGGCAGGAGACGGTGCTCCATCCGCCCAGCGCGCGCGAATTCCTGCACGAATTCATCGGCCATTACGTGGCGCTGGAAGGCAAGCTGTGGGGCACGCTGGGCCGGTTGCTGTTCCGGCCCGGTGCGCTCACCAACGAGTATGTGCGGGGCCGCCGCGTGCGTTTCGTCCAGCCGCTGCGGCTGTACCTGACCTTGAGCGTGCTGTTTTTTGCCCTGATCAAGCTGACCAATCCCATCGACCTGGCCAGCTCGGAGGCCGCGGCCAAGCCGGCCGCGGCGCCGGCCGCCGCCAAGCCTGCCGCACAGCACAAGGCGGCCGGCGCCACGGCGGGCAAGGGGGAGCGCAAGGAAATCGTGTTCTTTGACGACGATGGCGACGCCGACGGCGACTTGCTGGTGTCGGGCCTGAAGAACATCTGGCCGGCCGGCGCCGCCAAGCTCAAGCATCAGGAAGCGTACTTGTCCGGCCTGTCGGATGCGCAGCGGGTGGAAGCGTTCTCGGCCGGCTTTTATCATTACGCGCCCTACGCCATGTTCCTGCTGCTGCCCATGTTCGCGCTGTACCTGAAACTGCTCTACCTGGGTTCGGGCCGGCGCTATGGCGAGCACCTGCTGTTCGCGCTGCACGCCAACGCCTTCGCCTTCGTCCTCTTCATGGGCATGATGCTGCCGCAGCCCGGCATCGTGAAGTTCGCGCTGTGGGTCTGGCTGCTGGGCTATCTGCCGTGGGCCATGCGCCGCGTCTACCAGGGCAGCAAGTTCGGCACGGCCTGGCGCTGGCTGGCCCTGATGGCCGTGTATTCGGTGACGATGAGCATAGGCTTCATGCTGACCATAGGCGCCGGCGCGCTCACGGCCGGGCATTGACGGCTAGCGCAGGCCATGGCCGCTTGCCAGCCGGCGGCAGCCGCACTATACTGTTCGCATATACAGTATTTGATGGTTGAGTCGTGCAGGCGTGCGGTCGGGTATCCGGTCAGCGCGTAGCAGCCGCGCGGTCTATGGCAGAAGCTTGCGTAATCGGTTACTCTGCTGCGTGTCGCTACCCCTCACTTTGCCGAGATTCCTATGCCCGCCATGCATGCCCCATTCCACACCATTGCGCTCGTCGTCCGCCAGAACACGGACGGCATCGAGGAATCGGTGGGCAGCATCGTCGCCTTCCTGGAGGGCTGCGGCCATACGGTCGTGTTCGAGGAGCAGACAGCGTCCCACCTGGGTTTGGCGGGCGCCAGGGCCATGAGCGCCGTCGACATCGGTGCCCATGCCGACCTGGCCATCGTCATGGGCGGCGACGGCACCATGCTGGGCATCGCGCGCCAGCTGGCGCCGTACGACGTGCCCCTGATCGGCATCAACCAGGGCCGGCTGGGCTTCATGACGGATATCCCGCTCGAAGGCATGCTCGACGTGCTGGCCAAGATGCTGGCCGGCCGTTTCCAGGCCGAGCGCCGCACGCTGCTGGAAGGGCAGGTGTTGCGCGATGGCGAAGTGATCCACTTGGGCATGGCCGTCAACGACGTGGTGGTGGCGCGCGGCGCCGGCGCCGGCATGGCCGAGCTGCGGGTCGACGTGGATGGCCATTTCATGTACAACCAGCGCTCGGACGGCCTGATCATCGCCACGCCCACAGGCTCGACGGCCTACGCGCTGTCGGCTGGCGGACCGCTGCTGCACCCCAGCCTGGGCGGCATCGGGCTGGTGCCGATCGCGCCCCATGCGCTGTCGAACCGGCCCATCGTGTTGCCCGAATCGAGCCTGATCGAGATCGAGATCATCCGCGGGCGCGATATCAGCATCAATTTCGACATGCAGACCTTTGCCAGCCTGACCGCGCACGACCGCATCCTGATCAAGCGTTCGCCCCACACCATCACCTTCCTGCACCCGGAAGGCTGGAGCTACTACCACACCCTGCGCGAAAAGCTGCACTGGAACGAATACCCGTCCGGCGAAGGCAAGCTCAGCTAACGCCGGCCCCATCCCTCAACCAGCGACCCCACCACTAGCCACCATGCTGCGTACCCTGACCATCCGCGATTTCGTCATTGTCGATACGATAGAACTGGAATTTTCCGCCGGCTTTTCCGTCTTTACGGGCGAGACCGGCGCCGGCAAGTCCATCCTGATCGACGCGCTGACGCTGGCGCTGGGCGGGCGCGGCGACGCCAGCGTGGTGCGGGAAGGGGCGGCCAAGGCCGACGTCACGGCCGACTTCGCCGTCACGGCGCAGGCCGCCGCCTGGCTGCAGGCCAACGAGTACGCCGTCGACGAGGGCGGCGCCCTGCTGCGGCGCGTGATCGACAACGCCGGCCGCTCCAAGGCCTACATCAACGGCATCGCGGCCACGGCGGCCCAGCTGCGCGAACTGGGCGACCTGCTGGTCGACATCCATGGCCAGCACGCCCACCAGTCGCTGCTCAAGGCCGACGCCCAGCGCCTGCTGCTCGACAACCAGGCGCTGGCGGCCGGCGACGGCGTACGGGCCATGGCGGCCGACGACGGCAAGGCCGTGGCCGCCGCCTACAAGGCATGGCGGGCGCTGGCCCGCCAGCGCGAGGAATACGAAACCAACGCGGCCAACGTGCTGTACGAACGCGAACGGCTGGAGTGGCAGGTGGGCGAGCTCGACAAGCTGGCCGCGCGGCCCGGCGAATGGAGCGAGATCAGCAACGAGCACAGCCGCCTGTCGCATGCGGCCAGCCTGATGGAAGGGGCGCAGGAAGCGCTGGCCGTCATTTCCGAGGCGGACGACCACCCCATCCTGTCGCAGCTGTCGGCGCTGAACCAGAAGCTGGGCAAGCTGGCCGGCATCGACACGGAACTGCAAGCCATCGTCGACCTGATCGAACCGGCCCGCATCCAGCTGCAGGAAGCGGTCTATGCCCTCAACACCTATCTGGACCGGGTCGAGCTGGACCCGGAACGGCTGCGCCAGGTCGACGCGCGGCTGGAAGCGCTCCACTCCATGGCCCGCAAGTTCCGCGTGACGGAAGAACAGCTGCCGGAAGAACACGCGGCGCTGGCGGCCAAGCTGCGCCAGCTGGCCGACGCCACCGACCTCGATGGCCTGCGCCAGCAGGAAGAAAAACTCAAGGCGGCCTACCTGGCCGTGGCCCAGCGCTTGTCGGCCACGCGGGCGCAGGCGGCGCGCCAGCTGGGCGAGGCCGTCACGCGCGCCATGCAGGACCTGAACATGACGGGCGGGCGTTTCGAAGTGGCGCTGAACGCGTGTGAGCCGGCCAGCCATGGCGTGGAGCAGGTGGAATTCCTGGTGGCCGGCCACGCGGGCGTGGCGCCGCGGCCGCTGGCCAAGGTAGCGTCGGGCGGCGAACTGGCCCGCATCGCGCTGGCCATTTCCGTCATCACGTCCAACGCCACCACCACGCCGACCCTGATCTTCGACGAGGTCGACAGCGGCATCGGCGGCGGCGTGGCCGAGGTGGTGGGGCGTTTGCTGCGCCGGCTGGGGCAGGAACGGCAAGTGCTGTGCGTGACCCATCTGCCGCAGGTGGCCAGCCAGGCCGGCCAGCATTTCCAGGTGGCGAAAAGCACGCTCGACAACGGCAAGACGGCCTCCCGCATCGACGTGCTCGACGCCAAGGCCCGGGTCGAAGAAGTGGCGCGCATGCTGGGCGGCCTGGAAATCACGGCCACCACGCGCAAACACGCGCGCGAGCTGCTGGCCTCGTAACCGAACAGCGTAAGGCGGGGGCGGTAAAGCCTGCCCCTGATGTAGGCATGCTTCCCCCGCCTTCGACAAACTAACTATAATGGCAAGCTCCGCCCACCCGCCTGCTCGCCATGACCTTCCTTCAAGAACCTCCCCACACGCATGGCAAGTTGCCACGCAGCGCCGTCGTCCTGGTCAACCTGGGTACGCCCGATGAAGCGACCCGGCCCGCCGTGCGGCGCTATCTGAAGGAGTTCCTGTCCGATCCCCGCGTGGTGGAAATTCCCCGCGCCATCTGGTGGTGCATCCTGCACCTGATCATCCTGCCTTTCCGCTCGGGCAAGTCGGCCGCGAAATATGCGTCGATCTGGACCCGCGACGGCTCGCCCCTGAAGGTGCACACGCAACAGCAAGCCTTGTATCTGCAGGGGCTGCTGGGCGAGCGGGGCCATGACGTCAAGGTGGCCATGGCCATGCGCTACGGCGCGCCGTCGCTGCCCGAGGTGCTGGGCCAGTTGCAAGCCGAAGGCTGCGAGCGCATCGCCGTGCTGCCCGCCTATCCCCAGTATTCCGGCACCACCACCGGTTCCATCTACGACGCCGTGTTCGCCCATTACGCCCGCGTGCGCAACGTGCCGGAGTTGCGCTTCATCAAGCATTACCACGACCACGAAGGCTATATCGGCGCGCTCGAACAGTCGGTGCTGGCCCACTGGCAGGCCAACGGCCGGCCGGACAAGCTGGTGCTCAGCTTCCACGGCGTGCCCAAGCGCACCCTGCTGCTGGGCGACCCCTACCACTGCGAATGCCTGAAGACGGCCCGCCTGCTGGCCGCCCGCCTGAAATTGACGCCGGAACAGTACGTGGTCACCTTCCAGTCCCGTTTCGGCAAGGCGGAGTGGCTGCAGCCGTACACGGCGCCCACCGTCCAGCAACTGGCCCGCGACGGCGTGCGCCGCATCGACGTGCTGTGCCCCGGTTTCACCAGCGACTGCCTGGAGACGCTGGAAGAGATCGCCATGGAGGTCAAGCATGATTTCGTCGCGGCCGGCGGCAAGGAATTCCACTACATCCCCTGCCTGAACGCGGCCCCGGCCTGGATCGCCGCCCTGGCCGATATTGCCGGGCAGCATATGGCGGGCTGGCCTACCCTGAGCACGCCGGCCCAGCGGGCGCTGCTGAAAAAAGAGGCGGAACTGGGGCGCGAGGCGGCCCTGCAACGGGGCGCGGCCGCTTAAATGGAGATGGGGTGGTGTATTGCGGACGGCCGGGGCATAATCAGCACTTGGCCGCGACGAGTGCCAGCCTGTTAAAATAGCCGGCCCAGGGGATCGGCCGTGTAGCACAGCCAGGCGGTCGCCAGGATGATGTAGGCGAGGATGGATGCTGCGATCAGTGGCAACTTCATGATGAGGCGCTCCCGGGAAAACGGCCTGTTGAGCCGTCTGTTTACATACTAGCCGGTTCTTGGCAAAAGAGAATCAGTGCGTATCGGAAGTTTTGTAACCGTTGTTACATGACACACAGGCGGCACCGGGCGGATGACGGGAATACCCCTTGAATATATAGGGGATAGCCCCATCTGCCAGCACAGTGCAGTAGTAACAGCTTAGTCAAACAATATGAATGTAGGAGTCTTTTAGATGCAAGATCAGGAAAACCAAGCTGTACCTAATCCCGACGCGGATCAGGCGTCGGCCCAAACTTCGACTCCCGCTGAGCCCACTCTGGAAGAGCAACTGGCGGCCACCGAGGCGCGTCTGGCCGAGATGCACGACGCCTTCATGCGCGCCAAGGCCGAAGGCGAGAACATCCGCCGCCGCGCCCAGGAAGATGTTGCCAAGGCGCATAAATTCGCCGTGGAGAGCTTTGCCGAGGCCATGGTGCCCGTGAAAGACAGCCTGGAAATGGCCCTCAAGGTCGAGTCGCCTTCCATCGAGTCCCTGAAAGAGGGCGTCGAAATGACCCTGAAACAACTGTCTTCCGCGTTCGAGAAGAACCGCCTGCTGGAAATCATGCCGGCCCAGGGCGACAAGCTCGATCCGAACAAGCACCAGGCCGTGGCCGTGGTGCCGGCCGAGCAGGAAGCGAACACGGTGGTGTCCGTCCTGCAGAAGGGTTATATGATCGCCGACCGCCTGCTGCGTCCGGCCATCGTGACGGCAGCCCAGGCCAAGTAAGGGCCAAGTAAGGGCCAAGTAAGGGCCAACTAAGCCGCCACGGCAAACGTGGAAAATTTTGCGATAAGCACTTGAAAACGTACAGCATTTCCACACATTAGAACCATCTGAACTTTAGCAAATAAGGAAGAAAAATCATGGGTAGAATTATCGGTATCGATCTGGGAACCACAAATTCCTGCGTTTCCATCATGGAAAATGGTCAGCCAAAGGTAATCGAAAACGCCGAAGGCGCGCGCACGACGCCCTCGATCATTGCTTACCAGGAAGATGGTGAAATCCTCGTTGGCGCGCCGGCAAAACGCCAGGCCGTCACCAATCCGAAGAACACGCTGTTCGCCGTCAAGCGTCTGATCGGCCGCAAGTTCGAGGAAAAGGAAGTGCAGAAGGACATCGGCCTGATGCCTTACTCGATCATGAAGGCCGACAACGGCGACGCCTGGATCGGCGTGCGCGACAAGAAACTGGCGCCACCGCAGATTTCCGCCGAAGTGCTGCGCAAGATGAAGAAGACGGCCGAAGACTACCTGGGTGAAGAAGTCACCGAGGCCGTCATCACCGTGCCTGCCTACTTCAACGACTCGCAACGCCAGGCCACCAAGGACGCTGGCCGTATCGCCGGCCTGGACGTCAAGCGCATCATCAACGAGCCGACCGCGGCCGCGCTGGCTTTCGGCCTGGACAAGACCGAAAAGGGCGACCGCAAGATCGCCGTGTATGACCTCGGCGGCGGCACGTTCGACGTGTCCATCATCGAGATCGCGGACGTGGACGGCGAGAAGCAGTTCGAAGTGCTGTCGACCAACGGCGACACCTTCCTGGGCGGCGAAGACTTCGACCAGCGCGTGATCGACTACATCATCGACGAATTCAAGAAGATCAACGGCCTGGACCTGAAGAAGGATCCGATCGCCCTGCAGCGCATCAAGGCTTCGGCCGAGCGCGCCAAGATCGAACTGTCGTCGTCGCAGCAGACGGAAATCAACGAGCCCTACATCGCCATGGCGAACGGCGCGCCCGTCCACCTGAACCTGAAGATGACCCGCGCCAAGCTGGAATCGCTGGTGGAAGAGCTGATCACGGCCACCATCGAGCCTTGCCGCATCGCCATCAAGGATGCCGGCGTTAAAGTTTCGGACATCGACGACATCATCCTGGTGGGCGGCATGACCCGTATGCCCAAGGTACAGGAAAAGGTCAAGGAGTTCTTCGGCAAGGACCCGCGCAAGGACGTGAACCCGGATGAAGCGGTGGCCGTCGGCGCCGCGATCCAGGGCTCGGTGCTGTCGGGCGAGCGCAAGGACTTGCTGCTGCTGGACGTGACCCCGCTGTCGCTCGGTATCGAAACCCTGGGCGGCGTGATGACCAAGATGATCCACAAGAACACGACGATTCCGACCAAATTCTCGCAAGTGTTCTCGACCGCCGACGACAACCAGCCTGCCGTGACCATCAAGGTCTACCAGGGTGAGCGCGAAATCGCGGCCGGCAACAAGGGCCTGGGCGAATTCAACCTGGAAGGCATCCCGCCGGCAGCACGCGGCACGCCGCAGATTGAAGTGACCTTCGACATCGACGCCAACGGCATCCTGCACGTGGGCGCCAAGGACAAGGCCACCGGCAAGGAAAACAAGATCACCATCAAGGCCAACTCCGGCCTGACGGAAGCGGAAATCCAGAAGATGGTGAAGGACGCCGAAGTCAATGCGGAAGAGGACAAGAAGATCAAGGAACTGGCCGAATCGCGCAACCAGGCCGACGCGCTCGTGCACTCGACCCGCAAGTCGCTGACCGAATACGGCGACAAGCTGGAAGCGGGCGAGAAGGAAAAGATCGAAGCGGCCATCACGGAACTGGAAGGCTCGATCAAGACCGGCGACAAGGCCGAGATCGACGCCAAGGTGGCGGCGCTGTCGACCGCGTCCCAGAAGCTGGGCGAGAAGATGTACGCCGACATGCAGGCACAGCAGGCTGCGGCCGGTGGCGGCGAAGGCGGCCAGCAGCAGCACGCTGGCGCGCAGGAGCAGGCCAAGCCGCAGGACGACGTGGTCGATGCCGACTTCAAGGAAGTCAAGGACAGCAAGTAATCCAGGCATGCCGCAGTGGGCGGGGGAGTCATTCCCCCAGCGGCGCCTGAGGGCGCCGCATCCACCTGCCGAGCCGGGCGGCCCTTACAGGTGCTCGCTCGGCTTTTTCGCATAATCAGTACATCAGTAAATACAGCAAGGTGCCGACAACATGGCAAAGCGTGATTTCTACGAGACACTCGGTGTCGCAAAAAATGCCACGGAAGACGAGATCAAGAAGTCTTATCGCAAACTGGCGATGAAATACCATCCGGACCGCAATCCGGACAGCAAAGAGTCGGAAGAGAAGTTCAAGGAAGTCAAGGAAGCCTACGAGATGCTGACCAACCCGGAGAAGCGCGAGGCGTATGACCGCTACGGTCACGCCGGCGTCGATCCCAACATGGGTGGCGGCGGCGGTTTCGGCGGCGGCGCGGGCGGCTTCGGCGACGCCTTCGGCGACATCTTCGGCGACATCTTCGGTGGCGGCGGCCGCGGCCGCAATGCGGGCCCGCAGGTGTACCGCGGCGCCGACTTGCGCTACAACCTGGAAATCACCCTGGAGCAGGCCGCCCACGGCTTCGACACGACCATCCGCGTGCCGTCCTGGGACAAGTGCGACACCTGCCACGGTTCCGGCGCCAAGCCCGGCACGTCGCCCACGACGTGCTCGACCTGCGGCGGCCACGGCCAGGTGCGCATGCAGCAAGGTTTCTTCAGCATCCAGCAGACCTGCCCCAAGTGCCACGGCACGGGCAAGATCATCACCGACCCTTGCGCGCCTTGCGGCGGCGCGGGCCGCATCAAGCGCAACAAGACGCTGGAAGTGAAGATTCCGGTCGGCATCGACAACGGCATGCGCATCCGCTCGTCCGGCAACGGCGAACCGGGCACCAATGGCGGCCCGTCGGGCGACCTGTACGTGGAAATCCACATCAAGCCGCACGCCGTGTTCCAGCGCGAAGGCGACGACCTGCATTGCGAAATGCCGATTTCGTTCGCCAAGGCGGCCCTGGGCGGCGACATCGAAGTGCCTACCCTGTCGGGCAAGGTATCGTTCACGATTCCTGAAGGCACCCAGTCGGGCAAGACCTTCCGCCTGAAAGGCAAGGGCATCAAGGGCGTGCGTTCCGGCTATGCGGGCGACCTGTTCTGCCACGTGGCCGTGGAAACCCCGGTCAAGCTGACGGAGAAGCAAAAGGACATGCTGCGCGACTTCGAAAAGCTCACCACCGAGGGCGGCGCCAAGCACAGCCCCCAGAGCAAGACGTGGAAAGACAAGGTCAAAGACTTCTTTGAGTGATTTCAGGTAGAATTCGCCCCACCCATCCAGGACGCTTCGGCGTCCGCTGACAGACCGCCGCCATGCCCTTCGGGGCAGACCGGCGGTTTTATTATGTTGAGAGGACGAAATGAGCGAGCAAGTGATCGGTAATTCCCCCCTGCAAGACCTGCTGCGTAACAACCGCCAGTGGGCCGAATCGGAGGTCAACCGCGATCCCGAGTTTTTCAAGCGTCTGGCCCAGCAGGCTTCGCCCGAATATCTGTGGATCGGTTGTTCCGACAGCCGGGTGCCGGCGAACGAGCTGCTGGGCCTGGCGCCGGGCGACGTGTTCGTGCACCGTAACATCGCCAACGTGGTGGTACACTCGGACTTGAACTGTCTGTCCGTGCTGCAGTTCGCCATCGACGTGCTCAAGGTCAAGCATGTGATCATCGTGGGCCATTACGGCTGCAAGGGCGTGCACGCGGCCATGACGGGCACCCGTGTGGGCCTGGCCGACAACTGGCTGCGCCACGTGCAGGATGTGCACCAGAAGCATGAACGCTACCTGGGTGACGTGCTCCCCAGCACTGCCCGCTCCGAGCGCCTGTGCGAGCTGAACGTGGTGGAGCAGGTGGTCAACGTGTGCCAGACCACCATCGTGCAGGACGCGTGGGACCGGGGGCAGGAACTGACCGTGCACGGCTGGGTCTACGGCCTCAAGGATGGCTTGTTGAACGACCTGGAAATGACGGTCAGCGCCGGCCACGACCTGGCGCCGCGCCTGGCCGCCCGCCTGCAGAAGTACGACGAGCAGGGCTGACGCCGCCGCCGGGGCAGCGCGCCCCGGCCATTTGACGTGCGTGGTGCAGTTCTTGCTTATGCTATTGTCATGAAGCTTAACATTTGCACGCCATGAATCCCCGGCTGCCACCAGAACCAGCCATGCGCAACCTCCGTATCGTTATCGTCAACACCGTCATCACGGCCGCCAACGCGGGCGACGTGGCCCAGCGCGCCCAGGCGGCGCGTTCCCAGGCCCTGCGCGAGGGCTTGCAGGAAGCGGGCTACGACATCGTCGCCTCGCTGCCGGCCGATATGTATCTGCCCGACCAGATTGCCCAGCTGCAGCCGGACATGATCATCATCGACGCCGAATCCGACGCCCGCGACGTGCTCGAACACATCGTCGTGGCCACCCGCGACGAGCGCCGCCCCATCGTCCTGTTTACGGAAAGCGAGGACGAACAGTCCATGGAACAGGCCATGCGGGCCGGAGTGAGCGCTTACATCGTCGCCGGTCTCAAGGCCGACCGCATCAAGCCCGTGCTCAACGTGGCGCTGGCGCGCTTCAAGCAGGAGCAGAAGCTGCTGACGGAACTGTCCGACACCAAGCACAAGCTGGCCGAGCGCAAGGTGATCGAGCGGGCCAAGGGCTTGCTCATGGCCCGCCACCGGCTGACGGAAGACCAGGCTTACCAGAAGCTGCGCAACATGGCCATGAACAAGAACCTCAAACTGGCCGAAATCGCCCAGCGCATCCTCGACGTCGAGGACTTGCTGGGCTAAGCGACGTCCAAAATGGTGCGCAGCACGAAAACAGTGCGTTTTTCCCGGTCGCCGGGCGGCCAATTCCCCTCAAATGCATGGCATGGTCCTTGCACTCCCATAACGTAGCGAGTCTGGCCAATGGCGGCCGGGCAGCACGAGACAAGGGCGTCTCTTCCGCATGATGGCTGTCATGCCGGAGGACGCCTTTTATTTTTTGCCGACGGAGAGACTTTGCGATGACACGCACCCAGCAGACTACCGGAAAGATCAGCGGAGCGCGGCCATGAGCAGCATGCTGAAACCGGAAAAACAGACCGTCAGGATAGGCTTCAATCCCCTGACCGACTGCGCCACGGTCGTCATGGCATCCGTGCTGGGCATGGATGAAAAATACGGCATCAAGATCGTGCTGCGCAAGGAAGCGTCGTGGGCCGGCGTGCGCGACAAGCTCGTCAGCGGCGAGCTCGATGCGGCCCACCTGCTGTACGGCATGGTCTACGGCGCCCAGCTGGGCGTGGGCTGGCAGCAGAAGGACATGGCCATCCTGATGAATTTGAACCGCAACGGCCAGGCCATCACCTTGTCGCGCCGGCTGGCCGAGCAGGGCGCCGTGGACGGCCCCTCGCTGGCGGCCCTGATGCGCGGCGCGCCCCGTACTTACACCTTCGCCCAGACTTTCCCCACCGGCAACCATGCCATGTGGCTTTACTACTGGCTGGCCGCGCACGGCGTGGACCCGATCCGCGACGCGCGCGTGATCACGGTGCCGCCCACCCAGATGGTGGCCAACCTGAGTGCCGGCCACATGGACGGCTTTTGCGCCGGCGAGCCGTGGGGCCACCGGGCCGTGGCCGACGGCGTGGGCATCACGGCCGCCACCAGCCAGCAGATCTGGCCCGACCACCCGGAAAAGGTGCTGGCCGCCACAGGCGCCTTCGTCAAGCACCATCCCAATACCTGCCGCGCCCTGGTGGCGGCCGTGCTGGACGCGGGCAAGTGGATAGAGGCGGCGCCGGCCAACAAGCTGGCCGCGCTGGAAATTTTGGCCGGCCACAGCTACGTCAACACCAGCCGCGACGTGATCGCGCCGCGCGCCCTGGGCCATTATGAGAACGGCCTGGGCGAGAGCTGGCAGGACCCGTATTGCCTGCAGTTTTACGCGGGCGGCGCGGCCAACTTCCCCTATCTGTCGGACGGCATGTGGTTCATGACTCAGCTGCGGCGCTGGGGGCTGGTCACGCAGGACCCCGAATATTTGGCCGTGGCCAGCAATGTGCACCAGATCGGCCTGTACCGCCAGGCCGCCGAGATGAGCGGCACGCCTGTGCCCGACAGCATGCTGCGCAGTTCCAAGCTGATGGACGGCATCGTGTGGGATGGCCGCGACCCGCGCGCCTACGCCGCCGCCTTCCCGATACGCCACCGGGCCTAGGCCCGGGCTAACCTTTTGAGGAGATCAACATGAACCAGCAAGGCAGTGTCACCCTCGTGGGCGCCGGTCCCGGCGACCCGGACCTGTTGACCATCAAGGCCGTCAAGGCCATCGCCCGCGCCGACGTGGTGCTGATCGACGACCTGGTGAACCCGGAAATCCTGGTGCATGCGCCGCAGGCGCGCGTGATCCAGGTGGGCAAGCGGGGCGGCTGCGAATCGACGCCGCAGGAATTCATCGAACGGCTGATGGTGGCCGAAGCGCGCGCCGGCCACCACGTGGTGCGCCTGAAGGGCGGCGATCCTTATCTGTTTGGCCGTGGCGGCGAAGAGCGGGCCACCTTGCGGGCGCAGGGCATCGACGTCGAGGTCGTGCCTGGCATCAGCAGCGGCCTGGCGGCGCCGGGCACGCTGGGTGTGCCGCTCACGCACCGGGCCTGGAGCCAGGGCGCCGTGTTCGTCACGGGCCACGGCAAGGACGCCGCCTCCGAGCCGAACTGGGCCGCGCTAGCCCAGAGCAAGCTGACGCTGGTGGTCTACATGGGCGTGGCCCGTTGCGAAGCGATCCAAGCCGGGCTGCTGGCCGGCGGCGCGGCCCCATCCACGCCGGTGGCCGTGGTGCAGTCGGCCACCCGCAGCGGCCAGCGCCAGTTGCTGACCACGCTGGGCGAGCTGCCGGCCGCCCTGCGCGCCAGCGGCCTGGGCAGCCCCAGCATCATCGTCATCGGCGACGTCGTGCGCTGCGCCGACGACTGGCAGTCGCTGGTGCAGCAGCCATCCCAGGCCGTCGCCTGACCCCGGCAGCAAACAAGCCCCCAGCCGCAGAAATATAGGGACGTACCCCATTTCCAGAAAAATGGGGACGTACCCCATTTCCTTTACCGGGCGGCGGCGGGGCGTCAGCAGCAATGAGACAGGTTCCAGAAATGGGGCAGAAATGGGGTACGTCCCCATTTTCGCTATTTTCGGTCGCTTGTTACCAGCAGCAAGAAAAATCGCAGGCAGCCCGGCGCCCCGTAGAAAAATGGGGACGTACCCCATTTGCTGGGGAAATGGGGTACGTCCCCATTTTTTCTGCCCCATTCGTTTGCCGGGCATTCCCGCTTTTGGACGCCGCCCGCGCACCGTTAGCGTGCAACGCTGCACCGCAACATCGCACCATGGGCGCTCCATCTGGCCCTGGAGCAACGCTTTGCGTCCGCTTTTGCGCACTTTGCCCCTGTGGCGCCCTTCCGATACATCTGGCACAGCTCTTGCAATAGGTAGGGTAAGGGATCAAAGGCGATCCCCACCAAATTTCGCCGGTCTAACGATGGACCGGCAGGACAACGGCGTCCGCCCAACCTGGTCTGTAGACCTGCGTGGGGCGGGCGCCGTTTGCGTTTATAGGGATAACAAAATGGCCAGCAAAGCTAACAGCATCAAGCTTTTCTCGATCTCGACCCCGCCAATGCGGGCTTTCCATCTGACCTGGATGGCGTTCTTCGTCTGCTTCTTCGCCTGGTTCGCCTGCGCGCCGCTGATGCCTGTCATTAAAGGCGAGTTCAACCTCAGCGTGACCCAGATCGCCAACATCAACATCGCCGCCGTTGCCATTACCATCCTGGTGCGCCTGATTGTCGGCCCCCTGTGCGACCACTTCGGTCCCCGCAAGACCTACACCGGCCTGCTGCTGCTGGGCGCCATCCCCGTGATCGGCGTGGGCTTCGCCCAGACCTACGAGAGCTTCCTGCTGTTCCGCCTCGGCATCGGTGCCGTGGGCGCCAGCTTCGTCATCACCCAGTACCACACCTCGGTCATGTTTGCGCCGAAAGTGGTGGGCACGGCCAACGCGGCCGCCGCCGGCTGGGGCAATGCGGGCGGCGGTGCCGCACAAGCTGCCATGCCGCTGCTGATGGGCGCCATGGTGATGGCCGGCGTGAGCGAAACCATGGGCTGGCGCGCCGCCCTGATGGTGCCCGGCGTGCTGATGCTGGTCATGGCCGTGGTCTACTACCGCTACACCCAGGATTGCCCGGAAGGCAACTACAGCGACATGCGCGCCGCCGGCATCCCTATCGAAGGCGGCAAGAAGGGCGGCTGGGACAGCTTCAAGCTGGCCGCCATCAACCACCGCGTATGGCTGCTGTTCGTTACCTACGGCGCCTGCTTCGGCATCGAGATCTTCATCCACAACATCGCCGCCATCTACTACGTCGACCACTTCGGCTTCTCCGTCAAGTCGGCCGGCCTGGCCGCCGGCAGCTTCGGCCTGCTGGCCCTGTTTGCCCGCGCCCTGGGCGGCTGGGTATCGGACAAGGTCGCCCTGCGCGGTGACCTGAACAGCCGCGTCACGCTGCTGTTCGTGATGATGATAGGCGAAGGCGCCGGCCTGCTGTGGTTCGCCAACGCCGACGGCGCCACCTTCGCCGTGATCGCCATGCTGACCTTCGGCCTGTTCACCCACATGGCTTGCGGCGCCACCTACGCGCTGGTGCCCTTCGTCGACAAGCGCGCCCTGGGCGGCGTGGCCGGCATCATCGGCGCCGGCGGCAACGTCGGTGCCGTCGCCGCGGGCTTCCTGATGAAGGGCCTGGGCAACACGCAGCAAACCCTGGGCGTGCTGGGCGTGGCAGTGGGCATCTCGGCGCTGTGCGCCCTGGCGGCCCGCTTCTCCCGCGAAGCCGTGGAACCGGCGGTGCTGTCCGCCAAGATCGCAGCATAAAAGCAGCTCGAACGGCTGTCGTTGCTCCCCCGGAGCAACCACTTCCCGCGCAGGTGGGAATCCATAATGCGCCGAACGAGTTGCACCACATGGATTTCCGCTCCCGCGGGAACGACGGAACAAGTTAGAGCACAACTGTAAAAGGAACCGCATCATGAAAATCATCGTCATCGGCCACGGCATGGTCGGCCAAAAATTCCTGGAAACGCTGGGTGAAAGCAGCGACCTGCACGTGACCGTGCTGTCCGAAGAGCCACGTCCGGCCTACGACCGCGTCCACCTGTCCGCGTATTTTTCCGGAACGACGGCCGAGCAGCTGTCGCTGGTGCCGCCCGGTTTTTTTGAGCGCGGCAACCTGCTGCTGAAACTGAACACCCGCGCCGTCGCCATCGACCGCGCGGCCAAGACGGTCACCGTGCGCAGCGGCGAAGTGCTGGAATACGACAAGCTGGTGATGGCCACCGGCTCCTTCCCGTTCGTGCCGCAACTGCCGGGCAAGGACCGCAAGGATTGCTTCGTCTACCGTACCATCGAAGACCTGGAAGGCATGCTGGCCTGCGGCAAGCGCTCGCGCACCGGCGTGGTGATCGGCGGCGGCCTGCTGGGCCTGGAATGCGCCAAGGCCCTGCGCGACATGAACCTGGAAACCCACGTGGTCGAATTCGCGCCGCGCCTGATGGCGGTGCAGGTGGACGATGCCGGCGCGCGCGTGCTGCGCCAGAAGATCGAAGACCTGGGCGTGACGGTCCACACGGGCAAGAACACGACGGCCATCGTCGACGGCGAAGCGGGCACCCACCGCATGGAGTTCGCCGACGGCAGCCACCTGGACACGGACATGATCGTGTTCTCGGCCGGCATCCGCCCGCGCGACCACCTGGCGCGCGAGAGCGGCCTGGCCATCGGCCCGCGCGGCGGCATCTCGATCAACAACCAGTGCCTGACGTCGGACCCGGACATCTACGCCATCGGCGAATGCGCGCTGTGGAACGGCCAGGTGTTCGGCCTGGTGGCGCCCGGCTACGACATGGCCCGCATCGCCGCCAAGCACCTGCTGGGCGAGCACGAGGCCGAGTTCACGGGCGCCGACATGAGCACCAAGCTCAAACTGATGGGCGTGGACGTGGCCAGCATCGGCGACCCGCACGGCAAGGAAGCCGGCAGCCGCTCCTACCAGTTCACCGACGAGCGCAAGCAGATCTACAAGAAGATCGTCGTCTCCGACTGCGGCAAGTACCTGCTGGGCGGCGTGATGGTGGGCGACGCCAGCGAATACGGCACCCTGCTACAAATGATGCTCAACAAGATAGAGCTGCCCGAGTCGCCTGAATTCCTGATCCTGCCGCAGTCGGACGGCCAGGCCAAGCCCGGCCTGGGCGTGGACGCGCTGCCCGCCACGGCCCAGATCTGCTCCTGCAACGCCGTCTCGAAAGGCGCGCTGTGCGACGCCGTGGGCGGTGGCGCCACCAGCATCGGTGAGCTGAAAAACTGCACCGGCGCCGGCACGGCCTGCGGCGGCTGCGTGCCGCTCGTGACCCAGATCATGAAGTCGGAAATGAAGAAGCTGGGCATGGCCGTCAACAACCACGTGTGCGAACACTTCCCGTACTCGCGCCAGGAACTGTTCCACCTGATCCGCGTCGGCAAGATCACCACCTTCGCCGACCTGCTCAAGCAGCACGGCAAGGGCCTGGGCTGCGACGTCTGCAAGCCGCTGGCGGCCAGCATCCTGGCCTCGTGCTGGAACGACTTCGTGCTCAAGAAGGAGCACGCCAGCCTGCAGGACACCAATGACTACTTCCTGGGCAATATCCAGAAGGACGGCACTTATTCCGTCGTGCCCCGCATGGCCGGTGGTGAAGTGACGGCCGATGGCCTGATCGCCGTCGGCACCGTGGCCAAGAAATACGGCCTGTACACCAAGATCACGGGCGGCCAGCGGGTTGACCTGTTCGGCGCCCGCGTCGAGCAGCTGCCGCTGATCTGGGAAGAGCTGATCGCGGCCGGCTTCGAGTCCGGCCACGCCTACGGCAAGTCGCTGCGCACCGTCAAATCGTGCGTGGGCTCGACCTGGTGCCGTTACGGCGTGGACGATTCCGTCGGCCTGGCGATCGAACTGGAAAACCGCTACAAGGGCCTGCGCACGCCGCACAAGATCAAGTTCGGCGTGTCCGGCTGCACCCGCGAGTGCGCCGAGGCACAGGGCAAGGACGTGGGCATCATCGCCACCGAGAAGGGCTGGAACCTGTACGTGTGCGGCAACGGCGGCATGAAGCCACGCCACGCCGAACTGCTGGCCTCCGACCTGGACAAGGCCACGCTGGTGCGCTACATCGACCGCTTCCTGATGTTCTACACCCGCACCGGCGACCGCCTGCAGCGCACCAGCGTGTGGCGCGACAACCTGGAAGGCGGCCTCGATTACCTGAAGCAGGTGGTGATCGACGACAAGCTGGCCATCGCCGCCGAACTGGAAGCGGACATGCAGCACGTGGTCGATACCTACGCCTGCGAATGGAAGGCGGCCGTGGAAGATCCGGAGACGCGCAAGCGCTTCCGCCACTTCGTCAACAGCGAGCAGGGCGACCAGAACGTGCTGTTCATGGAAGAGCGCGGCCAGATCCGCCCCGCCACCCCGGAAGAGCGCCAGCGCGTGATCCCGATCGCAGTCAAAGCAGCCTAACCCGTCAAGTTAAAGGAGTACACCATGCACCGCGATATTCAAACCGATAAC
Organism: Rugamonas sp. FW305-51; assembly: GCF_058786935.1. Taxonomy (NCBI): domain Bacteria; kingdom Pseudomonadati; phylum Pseudomonadota; class Betaproteobacteria; order Burkholderiales; family Oxalobacteraceae; genus Rugamonas; species Rugamonas sp. FW305-51. The sequence continues at coordinate 52,243 of NZ_JBYSZG010000032.1, read as the reverse complement.
TGGATTTCCGTTTGCGCACTCGACGAGATCGTGCCCAACACCGGCGTCTGCGCCCTGCTCAACGGCACCCAGGTGGCCGTGTTCCATGTGGACGACGGCGGCCCGCGCGTGTTCGCCATCGAGAACTACGACCCCAACTCGCAGGCCGCCGTACTGTCGCGCGGGCTGGTGGGCAGCCTGGGCGAGCGCATCGTGGTCGCCTCGCCCATCTACAAGCAGCACTTCGACCTGCAGACGGGCGAATGCCTGGAATCGCCCGAGCACTCGGTGGCCACCTATCCGGCCCGTGTCGAGGGCGGGAAGGTCTGGGTCGGCTTATGAAACCGGCGCTGGTTGTCATCGGCAACGGCATGGCGGGCATGCGCACCGTGGAGGAGCTGCAGAAGCTGGCGCCCGACCTGTACGACATCACCGTGTTCGGCGCCGAGCCGCACGGTAACTACAACCGCATCCTGCTGTCGCCCGTGCTGGCCGGCGAAAAGAGCATCGACGACATCATGCTGCACACCCGCCAGTGGTATGTGGACCACGGCATCACGCTGCACGCGGGCGACCCGGTGGTGCACATCGACCGCCGCAAGCGCGTGGTGCGCGCCCGCTCCGGGCTGGAAGTGCGCTACGACCGGCTGCTGCTGGCGACCGGCTCCAAGCCCTTCATCATCCCGGTGCCGGGCCACGAACTGCCGGGCGTGATCGCGTTCCGCGACATCCAGGACGTGGAAACCATGCTCGAAGCGTCGCGCAACCATCGCCACGCGGTGGTGATCGGCGGCGGCCTGCTGGGCCTGGAGGCCGCCAACGGCCTGCTGCGCCAGGGCATGGACGTGACGGTGGTGCACGTGACGGACGCGCTGATGAACCAGCAGCTCGACAAGCCGGCCGCCCAGCTGCTGCAGAAGGCGCTGGAGGTCAAGGGCCTGCGCTTCATGCTGAGCGCCCAGACCGAGGCCATCATCGGCCCGGACCGGGTGACGGCCGTGCGCTTCAAGGACGGCAGCGAAATCCCGGCCGACCTGGTGGTGATGACGGCCGGCGTGCGTCCCAACATCGAACTGGCCAAGGCTTCCGGCCTGCACTGCGAACGGGCCATCGTGGTGGACGACACGCTGCAGACCTACGACCCGCGGGTGTATGCTGTGGGTGAATGCGTGCAGCACCGCAGCGCCACCTTCGGCCTGGTGGCGCCGATCTGGGAGCAGGCGCGCGTATGCGGCGCCCACCTGGCCGGTGCCGGCCACCGCCGCTACGTGCAGCAAACCTCGCCCACCCGCCTCAAGGTCACCGGGGTGGACCTGTACTCGGTGGGCGACTTCATCGGCGGCGAAGGCAGCGAAGACCTGGTGCTGCGCGACGCCAAACGGGGCGTCTACAAGCGCCTGGTACTGAAAGACAACCGCGTCGCCGGTGCCGTGCTGTACGGCGACGTGCAAGACGGGCCATGGTATTTCGGCCTGATCCAGAAGGGCACCGACATTGGGCCTATCCGCCACCATCTGCTGTTCGGCGAAGCGCTGTGCGCCGCCGCCTGAACGGGAAACGCCTGAACTGGACATTATCGTGAATCTGTCACTCGATCCCCTCTCGGTCCGCACCACCTGCGCCTATTGCGGCGTGGGCTGCGGCGTCAAGGCCACGCCCAAGGGCGACGGCGGCGTAGACATCGCCGGCGACACCAGCCATCCCGCCAACTTCGGCAAGCTGTGCGTCAAGGGCTCGGCCCTGGGCGAGACGCTGGGGCTGGAAGGGCGCCTGCTCCATCCGCAAGTGCGCGAGGACGGCGAATTGCACCGCGTGTCGTGGGATGCGGCGCTGGACCGGGTGGCCGGGCAGTGGCAGGACATCATCGCCGAACACGGGCCGGACGCGGTGGCGTTCTACGTCTCCGGCCAGCTGCTGACGGAAGACTACTACATCGCCAACAAGCTGATGAAGGGTTACGTGGGCAGCGCCAACATCGACACCAATTCGCGCCTGTGCATGTCGTCGGCCGTGGCCGGCCACAAGCGCGCCTTTGGCGAAGACCTGGTGCCGGTCAGCTATGAGGACCTGGAACTGGCCGACATGGTGGTGCTGGTGGGCTCCAACACGGCCTGGTGCCATCCCATCCTGTTCCAGCGCATCGCCCGCATCAAGGAAACCCGCCCGCACGTGAAGCTGGTGGTGATCGATCCGCGCCGCACCGCCACCTGCGAGCTGGCCGACCTGCACCTGTCCGTCAAGCAGGGCACGGACGTATGGCTGTTCAACGGCCTGCTCAGCTACCTGGCCCGCAACGGCGCCACCGATGCCGGCTTCGTGGCCCGGCACACCAACGGCATGGCCGAAGCCGTGGCGGCGGCCGACATCGACTGCGCCGATCCGGCCGCCGTGGCCCGCATCTGCCGCATCGAACTGCCCGTGCTGATGGAGTTCTACGAATCGTTCGCCGCCACAGCCAAGGTAGTGACGGCGTTCTCGATGGGCGTAAACCAGTCATCGGCCGGCACCGACAAAGTCAACAGCATCATCAACTGCCACCTGATGACCGGACGCATCGGCCAGCCCGGCATGGGGCCGTTCTCGATCACGGGCCAGCCCAACGCCATGGGCGGGCGCGAAGTGGGCGGGCTGGCCAACATGCTGGCCGCCCACATGGACCTGGACCGCGGCGAGCACCGCGAACTGGTGCAAACGTTCTGGGAGTCGCCGCGCATGGCCGACAAGCCGGGCCTGAAGGCGGTCGACCTGTTCCGCGCCATCGAGGACGGCAAGGTCAAGGCGGTGTGGATCATCGCCACCAATCCGCTGGTCAGCCTGCCGGACGCCGACCAGGCCCGCCGCGCGCTGGAGAAGTGCCAGCTGGTGGTGGCCACCGACATCATGCAGAACACCGACACCAACGCCTGCGCCCACGTGCTGCTGCCGGCCCTGGGCTGGGGTGAAAAAGACGGCACGGTCACCAATTCCGAGCGCCGCATCTCGCGCCAGCGCGCTTTCCTGCCGGCGCCCGGCGAAGCGCTGCCCGACTGGCAGATCCTGTGCCGCTTCGCCCAGCGCATGGGCTACACCGGTTTCGATTTCGGCAGCGTGCATGAGATCTTCGACGAACACGCGCGCCTGAGCGGCTATCGCAACGCGCCAGGCGCCGTGCCGCGCGCCTTCAACATCGACGCGCTGGCCGGACTGGGGCAGCAGGGCTACGACACGCTGGAGCCGGTGCAGTGGCCGGTAGTGCGGCTGGCGTCGGGCGAACTGCAGGGCCAGGCCCGCCTGTTTGGCGACGGCCGTTTCGCCCATGCGGACGGCAAGGCGCGCTTCATCGCCGTCGCGCCGCGCGGACCCGTCAATGCGATCTGCGAGGACTTCCCGCTGGCGCTCAACACGGGCCGCGTACGCGACCACTGGCACACCATGACGCGTACCGGCAAGGCGCCCAAGCTGGCCGACCATGTGGCCGAATCGTTTGTCGACATGCACCCGCAGGACGCGCTGCTGCACGGCGTGCGCGCCGGCGAGCTGGCCCGCATCAGCACCGCCTGGGGTTCGATGGTGGCGCGGGTGCAGCACGGCGGCGGCATCGCGCGCGGCAGCGTGTTCATTCCCATCCACTGGAATGGCCAGACCGCGTCCGACGCGCGCGTGGGCGCGCTGGTGAACCCGGAAGTCGATCCCGTCTCGGGCGAGCCGGAATTCAAGCACACGCCGGTGCGGGTGGAGCAGTTCCGCCTGAACTGGCACGGTTTCATCCTCAGCCGCAGTGAACTGAACCTCGACAGCGTGGCCCACTGGACCCGCATCCAGGGCCGCGACTTCGCCCGCTACGAGCTGGCCGGACGCCAGACTATCGCCGATTTCGGCAGCTGGGCGCGCGACCTGCTGGGCGTACAGGGCGAGCAGGCCGACTGGCTGGAATACGAAGACCGCAGCGCCGGCGTGTACCGCGCCGTGCACCTGGTGGATGATCGCATCGACCAGTGCATCTTCCTGTCGCCGCGCCAGGACATGCCCTCGCGCGCATGGCTGGCCGGGCTGTTCTCCAAGGAGCAGCTGAGCGAGATCGACCGCGTGGGCCTGCTGGTGGGCCAGCCGGTGGAGAAGGGCGCCGACACGGGACCGACCGTGTGCTCGTGCTTCGGCGTGGGCCGCAACACCATCTGCAGCGCCATCGTGCAGCAGGATCTGCAGACGGTAGCGCAGGTGACGGCCTGCCTGAAAGCGGGCGGCAACTGCGGCTCCTGCGTCCCCGAAATCAAGAAGCTGCTGGTGGAAACGCGGGTGGAAGCGGCGGAAGAACGGGCGGCCTGAAAAATCAGACCGGGGTCAGGTTTCGCAATCACCCGTTCCGTTAGCCAGAAAGAGCTACCGTATGCGTGATTGCATGACCTGCCATATGCCGGTGCGCGTTAAATCCACTGGTCGTTTTCGACAGTACGCTCGCCTGTCGCGTTCTCGCCCGTGTTCACCACGCCCCGCGGCTCGATCAGCAGCAGCTTCACTTCCGCGTTTGCACTGGGCTTGTGCTCGACGCCCTTAGGCACCACCGCCATCTGGCCGGGACGCAGCACGATCGAACCGTCGCCCGACGGTCCCGCACGTAACTCGATACGTAACTCGCCTTCCAGCACAATAAACGTTTCGTCGGTATCGGCATGCCGGTGCCACTCGAACTCACCTTCGACCTTGACGACCTTGAACTGGTAGTCGTTCATTTCAGCCACGACGCGAGGTTGCCAATGACCGTCGATCTGCGCGATCTTTCCGGTCAGGTCGATAGCCTGGCACTGGCCGCGCCCGGCCGGCACAGCGGTGTGGTTTGAGGATAGTGCCATCGTTCTCTCCGTTAAAGGGGTAATACGTCGAGGATACGCATGCTCCTGGCAGCCGTATTGAACGATCGTGGGTGTTTTCAGCCGCGCCGGATGCCGCCTGCGACCTGGAGCCAGCGCCCCGGCGTCAAGCCGAACGTCTTCGCGAAGTGTCGGGTCATGTGGCTCTGATCGGCAAAGCCGGTGGCCACGGCCGCGTGCGCGAGCGACACTCCGGCTAGCAGCAGGCGGCGCGCCGCATCAAGGCGCCGCATCGTCAGATAACGGTACGGGCTGGTGCCGTAGAACATGCGAAAGTCGTGCGACAGGCTCCAGCGATCGCGGCCCGTCGCCACTTCGAGTTCGTCGAGCGTGACCACGCGTGCGCAGTTCGCGCGCAGATAGTCTCGTGCACGCCGCGCCGCGAGGAAGTCGCCTTTCAAGCGTCGCGTGGGCATGCCGGCAACGGTGGCCAGCGCGTGCGCCAGTTCGGCGAGCGCATCGCTCTGTTCCAGCGGTTCGAGCGTATAGCCTACGTGCTGCAGCAACGTCGCAGTGGCCGCCGCAAGGCGCGGATCGGCCGTCACGCCGCCTTCGATGAATGGCAGCGCGCGTCCGCCGAGCACGTCCTGAAAGAACGAAGGTTCAACGTAGATCATCCGGTACTGGAACCCTTCGTCGGTGCCAGCCTGGCCATCGTGGACCTCGTCGGGATGCAGTACCATCGTGTTACCTGGCAGGCTGTTGCGCTGGCTGCGCCGATAGCTGAAGCTCTGGACGCCGGCGAGCGTGCGGCCGATTGCATAGGTGTCATGGCGGTGCATGGCATATGCCTTGCCGTGAAACCAGGCCTCGATGCGTTCGACGCCAGCTTTCGGCTCGGCGCGCTTCACCCAGTCGGGGCATGGGCGCGGTGCTTGTCGGTTCATCTGGGACATTTTGTCTCAATGTATGGGAATTGATTTCGAGTAGTATGTCTCAGTACGTGCGGCAACTCCATCCTTGCATGGTGGTCGCTGCCGTGTGGCTACTGAAGCGGCGTTTTGAGGTCGTGCTCCTCACGAAAGATAGTGTCAAGTAATAACCTGGAATACTCAAAAAAGATGGATTGGATCCCTATAGTCTTCGCTACATTCAAGGTGCTCGTGCTCGGCACGGGCATGTTCTACGCCATCAAGTGGCATTACGATCAAGGAGAGAAGGGGAAGGACAGGGCGATGGAGATGCGTGCGGTGCGACGCGCGGGCGGCAAGGCGGCCGCAGTCTTCTTGCTGTCGCTCCTGGGCCTGGGGCTCGTCACCTTCATCTTTGCCAGGATGCTTGGTTTGGACTTGACCTTCCCGTGATGGCAAAAGATACGCGGCCGATATCCGGCGATGCGGCAGCAATTCCCCGATGCGGCTATTGAGCAGCATCGGCAGGCGGGTCAGCGCATTTCGGTGAATTGGCTAGTGTTCGCGATGCGCTCCTCAAGATAGCGCCGCATATCGGCCCACGGTATGGTCCGGCCGGAGGCGGCGATGTTGGCGAACCGGGCGTCGGCCTCGGCGTCCATGGCGGCCCGCAGCTCTTCCTGCTCGGCTTTTTCCGTGATGGCCTCCAATATCAGGCTATGGGTGGTCTTGCCGGCGCGCTCGGCTGCACTGGCAATCCGTGCCTTCAATTCCGCCGGCAAACGGATCGTCGTCGTGGTGGACATGGGTACCTCCGTAAGTACGACAAATGTAGCACAATCCTGAAATGGAGCTTTTTGAAATATGGTAAATTAGCTCATCGATCGTCAGATCATGCTGTCGAGAGCGAACATGCCTATCCGCGATAATTTTACCGATGCCGATATGGATCAGTGGCTCAACGATAAACGAGTCACGGAGATTGAATGCCTGGTGCCCGACCTGACGGGCGTGGCGCGCGGCAAGATCCTGCCGCGTGCCAAATTCACGCAGGAGCGCGGCATGCGCATCCCGGAGGCCGTGCTGGGCATGACCGTAACGGGCAACTACCCGACCGAGGACGCGGCCTACGACCGCGCCATTTCCAGCACCGACCGCGACATGATCCTGCGGGCCGACCCCACCACCATCACCACCGTGCCCTGGGCCACCGACCCCACGGCGCAGGTGATCCACGACTGCTATTTTTCCGATGGCACGCTGGTCGATTTCGCGCCCCGCTCCGTGCTGCGGCGCGTGCTCAAACTGTATGCCGACAAGGGCTGGAAGCCGGTGGTGGCGCCGGAACTGGAGTTCTACCTGACCGAGCAGAATATCGACCCCGACCTGCCGCTCAAGGCGCCCATCGGCCGCAGCGGCCGCGCCGAAACGTCGCGCCAGGTCTACAGCATCGACGCCGTCAACGAGTTCGATCCCCTGTTCGAGGACATCTACGACTACTGCGACATGATGAACCTGGACGTGGACACCCTGATCCACGAAACGGGCGCCGGCCAGATGGGCCTGAACTTCCAGCACGGCGACGCGCTGGCGCTGGCCGACAAGGTGTTCTACTTCAAGCGCACGCTGCGCGAGGCGGCCCTCAAGCACAAGATGTACGCCACCTTCATGGCCAAGCCCATGGGGGGCGAGCCCGGTTCGGCCATGCACGTGCACCAGAGCGTGGCCGATGCGGCCACCTGCCGCAACATCTTCAGCGACGCCGACGGCGCGCCGTCGGCCCTGTTCCATCATTACATCGGCGGCCTGCAGCGCTACACGCCGGCCTGCATGGCCATCATGGCGCCGTATGTGAATTCCTACCGCCGCATCGTGCGCCACACGGCCGCGCCCATCAACGTCCAGTGGGGCATGGACAACCGCACCGTGGGCTTTCGCGTGCCCATCTCCGGGGTGCAGGAACGGCGGGTGGAAAACCGCATCATCGGCGCCGACGCCAATCCCTACCTGGCCATGGCCGTCACGCTGGCCTGCGGCTACCTGGGCATGGTCGAGCAGATCGAGCCCACGCCGATGACGGTCGACAGCGCCTACCACCACCCGCAGGAGCTGCCCCAGGGCCTGCCGGAAGCCCTGCAGCTGCTGCGCCGCGAAGAGCGCCTGCGCGACGTGCTGGGCGAGCGCTTCATCGACGTCTATGCCGCCATCAAGGAACTGGAGCACCGCGAATTCATGACCGTCATCAGCCCGTGGGAGCGCGAGCACCTGTTGTTGCATGTATGAGAGGCTGAGAGTCGCCAATTCCCCATCCCCGGCGCTCCATCTATAATCACGGGTTCTCCGAACCGGCGGCCCGCTTTCGGCCTGCCATCAGCTGTCTTTCTTATAATTTTTATATTTCGACACTATGACACTAGACCGACCTGCCACTGCCGCAAGCGAATCCGGCCAGCCTTTTCTGCTGATACGTAACCTGGTCAAGGAATTCGATGGCGTGAGGGCCGTCAACGATGTGTCGGTCGCCATCGACAAGGGCGAGATCTTCGCCCTGCTGGGCAGCTCCGGCTGCGGCAAGTCCACCCTGTTGCGCATGCTGGCCGGTTTCGAGACGCCGACCGCGGGCCAGATCACGCTGGCCGGCAAGGACATCATCAACGTGCCGCCGTACGAGCGCCCCATCAACATGATGTTCCAGTCCTACGCGCTGTTCCCGCACCTGACCGTGTGGGACAACATCGCCTTCGGCCTGCGCCGCGACGGCCTGCCCAAGGACGAAGTGGCGCAGCGCGTCGACAAGATGCTGGAACTGGTGCAGCTCAAGGCCTACGGCAAGCGCAAGCCGCACCAGCTGTCGGGCGGCCAGCAGCAGCGCGTGGCGCTGGCGCGCAGCCTGGCCAAGCGTCCCCAGTTGCTGCTGCTGGACGAACCGCTCGGCGCGCTCGACAAGAAGCTGCGCGAGCGCACCCAGATGGAGCTGGTCAACATCATCGAGCAGGTCGGCGTGACCTGCGTGATGGTGACCCACGACCAGGACGAGGCCATGAGCATGGCCACCCGCATCGCCGTCATGAGCGAAGGCCGCATCCTCCAGGTGGGCAAGCCGGGCGAAATCTACGAGACGCCCAACTGCCGCTTCGTGGCCGACTTCATCGGCAGCGTCAACCTGTTCGATGGCCGCGTGGCGGACGACCAGCCCGACCACGTCGTCATCGACTCGCCAGAGTGCCGCCACTACGTCACCCACGGCATCACGGGTACGGACGGCATGGCCGTCTCGGTGGCCGTGCGGCCGGAAAAAATCTGCCTGCAGGCCGAGGCGCCGACGGCCGGGCAGCGGGCCCACGCCAACGAACACGGTTACAACTGCGTGCAGGGCATCATCACGGCCATGGCTTACTTCGGCAACGAGACGCGCTACCACGTGAAGCTCGACAGCGGCATGGAGCTCAAGGTGTCGCGCACCAACGCCGCCCGCCATGACGATACGGCGCTGCGCCGCGACCAGCGCGTCTACGCCTGGTGGGACGGCGCCGACGTCGTCGTGCTGACCAGCTGACGCGGAGCGTGGCCATGAAAACCTTGCTCAACAAACTGCTGCATTTCTTCACCCTGCGCTGGATCACGGGCCGCCGGCTGGTGATCGCCGTGCCGTTCTTCTGGCTGGTGTGCGCCTTCCTGGTGCCGTTCCTGATCGTGATGCGCATCAGCTTCACGGAGCCGGACGCCGCCAACCCCTTCGGCACCCTGATGACGCTGGTCGAAGGCGTCATCACGTTCAAGATCAAGGTCTCGAACTACCTGTTCATCGCGCAGGACGACCTGTACGTGCTGACCTATCTGAGCTCGATCAAGTTCGCCGCCATCACGACGGCCCTGTGCCTGCTGATCGGCTACCCGTTCGCCTACTTCATGGCGCGCGCCAAGCCCACCGTGCGGCCGGTGCTGATGATGATGGTGATGCTGCCGTTCTGGACGTCCTTCCTGCTGCGTATCTATGCCTGGAAGGGCATCCTGGCCAACAACGGCATCCTCAACCACTTCTTGCTGAGCGTGGGCGCCATCGCCGAACCGCTGCACATGATGAACACCCAGTTCTCGCTCATCATCGGCATGGTGTACGCCTACCTGCCGTTCATGATCTTGCCGCTGTACGCCAACCTGGTGAAGATGGACGTGCGCTTCCTGGAAGCGGCGGCCGACCTGGGCGCCACGCCGATGCAGACCTTCTGGCGCATCACGGTGCCGCTGTCGAAGTCGGGCATCATCGCCGGCTCCATGCTGGTGTTCATTCCGGCCGTGGGCGAGTACGTGATTCCTGAGCTGCTGGGCGGACCGGAAACGCTGATGATAGGCCACGTGCTGTGGGACGAATTCTTCACCAATAACGACTGGCCGATGGCCTCGTCGGTGACGGTGGTGGTGATCCTGCTGATCCTGGTGCCGATGGCAATCTTCAACAAATACAAGGCAGAACAGAACATGGCGGGGCGCGTATGAACGGACAAAATCTGATCCAACGGTGGTTCGGGCGCGGCTGGCTGTCGCTGGGCTACCTGTTCCTCTACCTGCCCATCCTGGTGCTGGTGGTGTTCTCGTTTAACAGCTCGCGCCAGGACATGGTGTGGAGCGGTTTCTCGACCAAGTGGTACTTTGAGCTGATGAACGACACGGAGATCATCTCCGGCTTCGGCCTGTCGCTCAGGATCGCCGTGATGACGGCGTTCGCCTCCGTCATCCTGGGCACCTTCGCCGCCTTCGTGATGAACCGCTACCCGCGCTTCCACGGCCGCACGCTGTTCTCGGGCATGGTCAGCGCGCCGCTGGTGATGCCGGAAGTGATCATCGGCCTGTCGCTGCTGCTGATGCTGGTGTCGGTGCAGAAGCTGTTCGGCTTCCCGGAGCGGGGCATGATGACCATCTGGCTCGGCCACACGCTGCTGGGCATGGCCTACGCGGCGGTAGTGGTGCAGTCGCGGCTGCAGGAGATGAGCAAGTCGCTGGAAGAGGCGGCCATGGACCTGGGCTGCAAGCCGCACCAGGTGTTCTTCCTCGTCACGCTGCCCAACATCACGCAGGCGCTGGCCTCGGCCTGGCTGCTCACGTTCACCTTGTCGCTGGACGACGTGGTGCTGTCGGCCTTCCTGTCCGGCCCCGGCTCCTCGACCATGCCTATTGTGATTTTCTCGCGTGCCCGGCTGGGGCTTGATCCGCGCGTCAATGCGGTGGCGGCGTTGACCATCCTGGCCGTGTCGGTGGCCGTGATCGCGTCCAGTCTGTGGATGGCGCGTACCGAACGGCAGCGCCAGAAGCAGGTGGCTGCCGCGGCCAAGGCAGAGTAAGCGGCCCTGGCCACGGCATCGGTACGGGGAGGGACAGTGCGTCCTTCCCCGCGCCGGCAGCTTAGATGCCGCCCATGCAGATGTACTTGATGACCAGGTAGTCCTCGATGCCGTACTTGGAGCCTTCGCGCCCCAGGCCGGACTGCTTGACCCCGCCGAACGGCGCGATCTCGTTCGAGATCAGTCCCGTGTTCACCCCCACCATGCCGCTCTCCAGCCCTTCCGCCACGCGCCAGATGCGGCCGATGTCGCGCGAGTAGAAGTAGGCCGCCAGGCCGAACTCGGTGTCGTTGGCCATGGCCAGCACTTCCTCGTCCGTCTTGAAGCGGAACAGCGGCGCCAGCGGGCCGAAGGTTTCCTCCTTCGCCACCATCATGTCGGACGTCACGTCCGCGATCACGGTGGGCTGGAAGAAGCTGTGGCCGAGCGCGTGGCGCTTGCCGCCGGCCAGCAGGCGGCCACCCTTGGACAGCGCGTCGGCCACGTGCTCCTCGACCTTGAGCACGGCCTTGTCCTCGATCATGGGCCCCTGCGTCACGCCCGGCTCCACGCCGTTGCCCACCTTGAGCTTGGCCACGGCCGCCACCAGCCTGGCGGCAAACGCTTCGTACACGCCGTCCTGCACGTACAGGCGGTTGGCGCACACGCAGGTCTGGCCCGCGTTGCGGTACTTGGAGGCGATGGCGCCTTCCACGGCCGCATCGAGGTCGGCGTCGTCAAATACGATGAAGGGCGCGTTACCGCCCAGTTCCAGCGACAGCTTCTTGATGGTGGGCGCGCACTGCTGCATCAGCAAGCGGCCCACGGCAGTCGAGCCGGTGAAGCTCAGTTTGCGCACCACGGGGTTGCTCGTCATTTCGCCGCCGATGGCACGCGAGTCGCCCGTCAGCACGCTGAACACGCCGGCCGGCATGCCGGCCCGCTCGGCCAGCACGGCCAGCGCCAGCGCCGAAAACGGCGTCAGCTCGGCCGGCTTGACGATGATGGGGCAGCCGGCCGCCAGCGCCGGGCCCACTTTGCGGGTGATCATGGCCGACGGGAAGTTCCACGGCGTGATGGCCGCGCACACGCCGATCGGCTCCTTGGTGACGACGATGCGGCGGTCCGGCCACGGCGACTGCATGGTGTCGCCGCTGACACGCTTGCCTTCCTCGGCAAACCATTCGATGAACGAGGCCGCGTAGCCGATCTCGCCCTTGGCCTCGGCCAGCGGCTTGCCCTGCTCGCTGGTCATGATCAGCGCCAGGTCGTCCGCGTTTTCCAGCATCAGGTCGTGCCACTTGCGCAGCACGGCGGCCCGTTCCTTGGCCGACTTCTTGCGCCAGGCCGGCCACGCATTGTTGGCCGCCTCGATGGCGCGTGCCGTCTCGGCCGCGCCCATGTGGGGGATGGTGCCGACCACCTGTCCGGTGGCCGGGTTGACGACGTTGACCGTGGCGCCGTTATCCGCATCGCACCACTCGCCGTTGATGAAGCATTGCTGGCGCAGCAGCGCCGGATCTTTCAAAGTAAGCATGGCAGCCTTTCAGTGTTGGGCGGCGGCGCGCATGGCCGACTCCAGGATGTCGAGACCCTCGTCGAGCAGCGCGTCGCCTATGGTCAGCGGGAACAGGAAGCGCACCACGTTGCCGTACACGCCGCAGGTCAGCAGGATCAGGCCCCGCTGCAATGCCAGCGTCTGTACGCGCTTGGTGAAGTCCATGTCGGGCGTACTGGTGCCCGGCTGATTGAATTCTACCGCGACCATCGCGCCCAGGCCGCGCACATCGGCGATCTGCGGCACGGCCGTGCGCAGGCTGCGCAGGCGGGCCTGCAGTTTCTCGCCCAGGGCGGCGGCCCGCTGGCACAGCTGTTCTTCCTCGATGATGCCCAGCACGGCGTGCGCGGCGGCGATGGCCAGCGGGTTGCCGGCATAGGTGCCGCCCAAACCGCCTGGCGCCGGCGCGTCCATGACGGTGGCGCGGCCCACCACGGCCGACAGCGGCATGCCGCCGGCCAGGCTCTTGGCGATGGTCATCAGGTCCGGCACCACGCCGCTGTGCTCCATGGCGAACATCTTGCCGGTGCGGGCGAAGCCGGTCTGGATCTCGTCGGCGATCAGCAGGATGCCATGCTGGTCGCACAGGGCGCGCAGCGCGCGCAGGAACTCGGGCGGCGCGGCGTAGAAGCCGCCTTCGCCCTGCACCGGTTCGATGATGATGGCGGCCACCCGGGCCGGATCAACGTCGGCCTTGAACAGGGTGTTGAGGGCGTTGATCGAATCGGCCACGCTCACGCCGTGCAGCGGCACGGGGTAGGGGGCGTGGTAGATCTCGGCCGGGAACGGACCGAAGCCGATCTTGTAGGGCGCCACCTTGCCCGTCAGGGCCATGCCCATCATGGTACGGCCGTGGAAGCCGCCGGCAAAGGCGATGACGGCGCTGCGGCCGGTGGCGGCACGGGCGATCTTGATGGCGTTTTCCACCGCCTCGGCGCCGCTCGAGAAGAAGGCGGTCTTCTTGGCGTGGCTGCCGGGAGTGATGGCGTTGATGCGTTCAGCCAGTTCCACATAGCTGGCGTAGGGCACCACCTGGTAGCAGGTGTGGGTGAATTTCCCCATTTGCTGTTCGATGGCGGCCATGATCTTGGGATGGCAGTGGCCCGTGTTGAGCACGGCGATGCCGGCCGCGAAGTCGATATAGCGGCGGCCTTCCACGTCCCAGATCTCGGAATTGAGGGCGCGTTCGGCGTAAAACTGGCACATTACGCCCACGCCGCGCGGCGTGGCTGCTTCTTTACGTTGCTGGAGTTCGGCATTGCTCATGGTCTGGTTTCCGTAGGCAGAGTTGGTCAAGGTGCAATACCGATACTAACCCCGGGATCGGAACCTGGCCTAGTGCCACAATTGTTAAAACGATGGGACCACTTTTTGCGGCCACGCCGCGTTGATGTCACCAATGCCGCCAATGCCGTCAGCGCCGCACCCCAGACTGGATCACGGCCGCCAGCAGCTTGCCGTAATAGGTGATCTTTTCGGGAGTGCAGTAGGCGTAGCCCACCAGCAGGCCGCGCCGCACGGGCGGCGCCAGGTAGTAGGTCGACAGGGCCTTGACCTGGATGCCCGATTCGGCGGCCAGCTTTTCCATCGCCACGTCGTCCACGTGGTCCGGCAGTTCCACCACCAGGTGCAGGCCCGATTCCTCGCTGGAGATAGTGACGCCGTGGTCGTGCGCGCCCATCTGGTGCACCAGCGTGCGGCGCAGCATCTCGCGCCGCGCGCCGTAGATCTGGCGGATCTTGCGGATGTGGGTGGTGAAGTGGCCCAGCGCGATGAAGTCGGCCAGCGCCGCCTGCACCATCAGCTGGCCGGGGCGCTGCAGGTCGTACAGCGCGCTCTTGAAGGCGTCCACCAGCTGTGGCGGCGCCACAACATAACCGATCTTGATGCCGGGGTAGAGCACCTTGGAGAAGGTGCCCATGTAGACCACGCGGTCGCCCGTGTCCAGGCCCTGCAGGGCCGCCAGCGGCCGGCCTGTGTAGCGGAATTCGCTGTCGTAGTCGTCCTCCAGGATCCAGGCGTTCTTGGTCAGCGCCACGTCCAGCAGCTCGCGCCGGCGGGCCAGGCTCATGACGGCGCCCGTCGGATACTGGTGCGACGGGGTGACGTAGATCAGGCGCGGCGTGGTGGCCAGGTCGGCCGGTTCCAGCGCCATGCCGTCGCCGTCCACCGTGATCGGGTGCAGTTCCAGGTCATTGGCCTGGAACACGCGGCGAGCGCCCCAGTAGCACGGGTCTTCCACCCAGGCCGTGTCGCCGGCGTCGGCCAGCAGCTGGGCGCACAGGTCGAGCGACTGCTGGGTGCCCGAGGTGACCATCACCTGTTCCACCGACACCTTGACCGAGCGCGAAATGCGCAGGTATTCCGTGATGGCCTGGCGCAGCGGCAGGTAGCCGCCGGACTGGCCGTAGTCCAGCAGGTCGGCGCGCGCCTCGCGCCACACGCGGTTCTGCAGGCGCTGCCACAGCTTGAACGGGAACGAGGAAAAGTCGGCGTCGCCCGGCGCGAAAGGCTGGATCTCATAGCGCGGCCCGGCCGCGAAGGCCGTCAGCTGCTGGCCCCGGCGCGACAGGGGAGCCACTTCCGCAGCCTCGGCGCCGGCCCCGCCCTGCGGCGCATGGACCCCGCCGCGCATGCTGGCGCTGTGCGCCTGCAGGTCGGCCACATAGGTGCCGCTGCCCAGCGCGCTGGTGACGTAGCCTTCCACCGCCAGCTGTTCGAACGCCGCGATCACCGTGTTACGGGCGATGCCCAGGTCGCGCGCCAGGTCGCGGCTGGACGGCAGCTTGTTGCCAGCGCCCAACAGCTGCTGGTGGATCGCGGCCTTGGCCGCCTCGTACAGGCGGCGCTGCTGTGGCAGGCGCGGATGGAACTCAGGCTGGGCCAGCGTCTGGGCCAGCAGATCGGATGCGGGTGACATAGATTATGAAAGTGGTTCCAACTGAATTAAACAAGTGGCACTCACAATGATACCAACTTCCGCATATCATCAATAAAAATTCATGCAAACGAAAGCAAAGCCGCGAAATTTTGGGCTTGCCATCGCAAGACATGACGCAGCGCGTACTATATAAACAAGATGTTGCGGCAGAGTGGTCCCAGTTTTTCGGGCATTTGGAAGCGGAAACGCTGCCAATGTGAAGACAACCAACGAGACAAGACAATATGCATCGCCCTATCGTGATCGTACCCGCCTGTATCAACCAGATCGGCGTCCATCCCAACCACACGGCGCAACGTAAATACGTCGATGCCGTGGCCGCCGGTGCCGGCTGCCAGCCGCTGATCCTGCCCGCGCTGGGCGAGGCCACCGACCTGGAAGCCGTGCTGGCCCTGGCCGACGGCATCATGCTGACCGGTTCCCCCTCCAACGTGCACGCCAGCCTGTATGGCCAGGAACTGCGCGACCCCAGCCTGCCGCTCGACCCCTCGCGTGACGCCACCACGCTGCCGCTGATCCGCGCGGCACTGGCGCGCGGCCTGCCGCTGCTGGCCATCTGCCGCGGCTTCCAGGAAGTGAACGTGGCGCTGGGCGGCACGCTGCACCAGGCCGTGCATGAAGTGGAGGGCATGCGCGATCACCGCGAGCCCAAGCACCTGACGCTGGAAGAACAATACGCACCATCGCACCGCGTGCAGCTGGAAGCCAACGGCCGGCTGTCGCGCATCCTGGAAGGCGCTACCGAAATCAGCGTCAATTCGCTGCACGGCCAGGGCATCGCCACGCTGGCGCCCGGCCTGCAGGTGGAAGCGCGTGCCGAGGACGGCCTGGTGGAAGCCTACAGCGTGGCCAAGGCACCCGGCTTCACATTGGCGCTGCAGTGGCACCCGGAGTGGCGCCTGGAGCAGAACCCCGATTCACAAAAAATGTTCCTGGCCTTTGGCCAGGCATGCCGGATCTATCAAAGCAAGGCAGGGAGAGGCGCATGACCACCTACGAACTGTGGGCGCGGCGGGTTCCTTAGTGACCCTGTCCACGCAAGACCATAAGCGCGCGGCAGGCAGTACGGCGCCGCGCAACATAAAGACTGACGAGAGATCCAAATGGCAATACGCGAGAACTTCACCTACACCGACATGGACCTGTGGCTTAACGAGAAACGGGTCACGGAAATCGAATGCCTGGTCCCCGACCTGACCGGCGTGGCCCGTGGCAAGATCCTGCCGCGCACCAAATTCACCCAGGAACGCGGCATGCGCATTCCCGAGGCCGTGCTGGGCATGACCGTGACGGGCAACTACCCGACCGAGGATACGGCCTACGACCGCGCCATCTCCAGCACCGACCGCGACATGATACTGAAGGCCGACCCCACCACCATCACCATGGTGCCCTGGGCCACCGACCCCACGGCGCAGGTGATCCATGACTGCTATTTCTCCGATGGCCGCCTGGTCGACTTCGCGCCCCGCTCCGTGCTGCGCCGCGTTCTCAAGCTGTATGCCGACAAGGGCTGGCAGCCGGTGGTGGCGCCGGAACTGGAGTTCTACCTGACGGCCAAGAACAGCGATCCCGATCTGCCGCTGAAACCGCCTATCGGCCGCAGCGGCCGCGCCGAGACCACGCGCCAGGTCTACAGCATCGACGCCGTGAACGAGTTCGATCCCCTGTTCGAGGACATCTACGACTACTGCGACCTGATGAACCTGGACGTGGACACGCTGATTCACGAAATCGGCGCCGGCCAGATGGAGATCAACTTCCTGCACGGCGATCCGCTGGGCCTGGCCGACAAGGTGTTCTTCTTCAAGCGCACGCTGCGCGAAGCGGCCCTCAAGCATGACATGTACGCCACCTTCATGGCCAAGCCGATGGCGGGCGAACCCGGTTCGGCCATGCACGTGCACCAGAGCGTGGTCGACATCAAGACCGGCCAGAACATCTTCAGTGCGCCAGACGGTTCGGCCGCGCCCATCTTCAAGCACTACATCGGCGGCCTGCAGCGCTACATGCCGTCGGCCATGGCGATCGTGGCGCCGTACGTGAATTCCTACCGCCGCATCGTGCGCCACACGGCCGCGCCGATCAACATCCAGTGGGGCATGGACAACCGCACCGTGGGCTTCCGCATCCCTGAATCGGGTGTGCAGGACCGCCGCGTGGAAAACCGCATCATCGGCGCCGACGCCAACCCTTACCTGGCGCTGGCCGTCACGCTGGCCTGCGGCTACCTGGGCATGGTCGACGCGCTGGAACCGACCCCGATCACCGAGGGCAGCGCCTACGACCTGAAGTTCGAGCTGCCGCAAGGCCTGCCCGAAGCGCTGCAGGCGCTGCGCGCCGAGGACAAGCTGCGCACCGTGCTGGGCGACCGCTTCATCGACGTGTACGCGGCGATCAAGGACCTGGAGCACCAGGAATTCATGACCGTCATCAGTCCGTGGGAACGTGAACACCTGCTGCTGCACGTGTAACCGCACCCGAACCAACCATAAGCAGGACGCGGCCGTGCAGAACACGGCCGTTCGACAAACACTCTCATTCAACGCACTTGAGATAGGGACTATCATGTCTTCAAATCCCCTGGCGCCCAGCGCCGCACTGGTGGCATCGGTGAAATCGGCCGCCACCCGCAACGAGCTGTTCGACACGGCGGCGATCCAGAAAATGGACTCGGCCCACTACCTGCACCCGTTCACCGACTTCAAGCAGCTCAACGAACACGGCGCCCGCGTGATGGTGCGCGGCGACGGCATCTACCTGTGGGACTCGCAGGGCAAGAAGGTATTGGACGGCATGTCCGGCCTGTGGTGCGTCAACGTCGGCTACGGCCGCACCACCATCTCGGAAGCGGTCTACCGCCAGATGGAGACGCTGCCGTTCTATAACAGCTTCTTCAACACCACCAACGTGCCGGCCGTGCAGCTGGCCACCAAGCTGGCCGAACTGGCGCCGCCGGGCTTCCAGCACGTGTTCTTCACCGGCTCCGGCTCGGAAGGCAACGACACCAACCTGCGCATGGTGCGCCGCTACTGGGACCTGATGGGCTACCAGGAGCGCCACACCATCATCAGCCGCCACAACGCCTACCACGGCAGCACCGTGGCCGGCGCCTCGCTGGGTGGCATGGACGGCATGCACGCCCAGGGCGGCCTGCCGATTCCCGGCATCGTCCACATCGGCCAGCCCAACTACCTGGAAGCGGGGCAGGGCATGACGGAGGATGAATTCGGCATCAAGGCCGCCTCCTGGCTGGAAGACAAGATCCTGGAAGTGGGCGCCGACAAGGTGGCCGCCTTCATCGGCGAACCGGTGCAGGGCGCCGGCGGCGTGATCATTCCGCCCGCCACCTACTGGCCCGAGATCCAGCGCATCTGCGACAAGTACGGCATCCTGCTGATCGCCGACGAAGTGATCTGCGGCTTCGGCCGGCTGGGCAAGTGGTTCGCCTCCGAGCTGTTCGGCATCCGTCCCGACCTGATCACCTTCGCCAAGGGCGTCACCTCCGGCTACGTGCCGCTGGGCGGCGTGCTGGTGGGCGACCGCGTGGCCAATGTGCTGATCGAGAAGGGCGGCGATTTCAACCACGGCTTCACTTACTCGGGCCACCCGGTGGCCTGCGCCGCAGCGCTGGAGAACATCCGCATCCTCGAATCGGAACAGCTGGTGCAGCGCGTGGACGAGGACACCGGCCCCTACCTCAAGCAGCGCTTCGCCACCCTGGGCGAGCATCCGCTGGTGGGCTACACCAGCAGCTGCGGCTTCGTGGCCGGCCTGAACCTGGTGCGCAGCAAAGGCGCCACCGTGCACGAGAACGTGGCCTTCGACGAGGCGCTCAGCGTGGGCATGGTGTGCCGCGGCTACATGTTCAACAACGGCATGATCATGCGCGCCGTGGGCGACCGCATGATCATCGCGCCACCGCTGGTGATGACGCGCGCGCAGATCGACGAGATGGTAGCCCTGATCCGCCACTGCCTGGATCTGACCTACGACGACGTCAAGCAAAAAGGCTGGGTATAAAACTTCCTGATTAAAGCAGGTGCAATCGCATAAGAGCAGTCACACAAGAGACGCATTTTCCAACTGTAAAAGATAGGGGAAACAAGAATGATGATGCCAGAACCCGCCAAGCAGATGAATCAGCTTAAACACCGCGTCGCACGCGGCCTGTCCTGTATTTGCGCCGCCACCGCCGTGGCGGCAGCCCTGGCCACGCCGGCCTGGGCACAAGAAGAAAAGGTCCTCAATATCTACAACTGGTCGGACTACATCGCCGACGACACCATCAAGAACTTCGAGAAGGAAACCGGCATCAAGGTCCGCTACGACCTGTTCGACAGTAACGAAGTGCTGCACGCCAAGCTCACGGCCGGCAAGACCGGTTACGACATCGTGGTGCCGTCGTCCAACTGGGCCCGCCTGCAGATCGACGGCGGCCTGCTCAAGGAACTGGACAAGAGCAAGCTGCCCAACCTGGCCAATATGGACCCGCAGCTGCAGGCGCTGATCGGCAAGAGCCTGGACCCAGGCAACAAGCACCTGGTGATCTGGCTGTGGGGCTATACGACGCTGGGCATCAACGTCGACAAGGTCAAGGCCACGCTGGGCAGCATGCCGATGCCGGACAACGCATGGGACCTGATCTTCGATCCGAAATACGCCTCCAAGCTCAAGTCCTGCGGCATCTCCGTCCTCGATTCGCCTTCCGAAATCCTGCCGCCTGCCCTGCAGTACCTGGGCAAGCCGGCCTTCTCCAAGAACAGCTCCGACTACCAGGACGCGGGCCGTTTGCTCAACTCGATTCGCCCCTACGTCACCCTGTTCAGCTCCTCCGGCTACATCAACGACATGGCCAACGGCTCGCTGTGCCTGGCGCTGGGCTGGTCGGGCGACATCAACATCGCGCGCCAGCGCGCCATCGACGCCAAGAACGGCAACCATATCGAAGCGCTGATCCCGAAGACCACGGCCACCCTGCTGTTCGACACCATGGCCATCCCCACCGACGCGCCGCACCCTGGCAATGCGCTGCTGTGGATGAACTACATCATGCGTCCTGAAGTCCACGCCAGCCTGACCAACAAAGTGTTCTACGCCAACCCGAACGCCGCCGCCATCAAGTACGTCAAGAAGGACATCGCCGACAACAAGACGGTCTACCTGTCCGACGACGACAAGAAGCGCATGACCGTCCCCGAGCCATACAGCTCGGATATCCGACGCATCATGACCCGCGTCTACACCAAATTCAAAACCGGACTGTAAGCGCTCCGCAGTGACGTGTTTGCACGCCCGGTAAACGCCGGGTGTGGCCGCCGCATGTCCGTTTCACCTATTTTTTGTACTGTGTGCCACCATGAATCCAGCACCATCCGCCAAGCCGGCGGTCGACGCCGGCCAGCCGTTCCTGTTCATCCGTAACCTCGTCAAGTCGTTCGACGGCGTGCGGGCAGTGGACGATATTTCCGTCACCATCAACAAGGGCGAGATCTTCGCCCTGCTGGGCAGCTCCGGCTGCGGCAAGTCCACCTTGCTGCGCATGCTGGCCGGCTTCGAAACGCCGACCGAAGGCCAGATCACACTGGCCGGGAAAGACATTGCCAACGTGCCGCCGTACCAGCGTCCCATCAACATGATGTTCCAGTCGTATGCGCTGTTCCCCCACCTGTCGGTGTGGGACAACATCGCCTTCGGCCTGCGCCGCGACGGCCTGGCGCCGGAGGAAGTGGCGACCCGCGTGGAACAGATGCTGGCCCTGGTCCAGCTCAAGGCCTACGGCCGGCGCAAGCCGCACCAGCTGTCGGGCGGCCAGCAGCAGCGCGTGGCGCTGGCGCGCAGCCTGGCCAAGCGTCCGCAATTGCTGCTGCTCGACGAACCGCTGGGCGCGCTCGACAAGAAACTGCGCGAGCGCACCCAGATGGAACTGGTCAACATCATCGAGCAGGTCGGCGTGACCTGCGTGATGGTGACCCACGACCAGGACGAGGCCATGAGCATGGCCACCCGCATCGCCGTCATGAGCGAAGGGCGCATCCTGCAGGTGGGCGCGCCGGGCGAGATCTACGAAACGCCCAACTGCCGCTTCGTGGCCGACTTCATCGGCAGCGTCAATCTGTTCAACGGCAACGTGGTGGTCGATGAGCCGGACCACGTGATCGTCGATTCGCCCGAAGGCCGGCACTACATCAACCACGGCATCACGGGCACCAAGGGCATGGAAGTGTCGGTGGCCGTGCGGCCGGAGAAGATCTGCCTGCAGACCGAGGCGCCGACGGCCGACCAGCGGGCCCACGCCGACGAGCAGGGCCACAACTGCGTGCAGGGCACCATCACGGCCATGGCCTACTTCGGCAACGATACCCACTACCACGTGAAGCTCGACAGCGGCCTGCTGCTGAAAGTGTCGCGCACCAACGCGGCCCGTCACGACAGCAGCCGCCTGCAGCGCGACCAGCGCGTCTATGCGTGGTGGGACGGCGCCGACATCGTCGCGCTGACCAGCTAAGGAGTAGCCATGAGCAAATCCATGCTGACCCATGCCCTGACGCTGCGCTGGATCACGGGCCGCCGGCTGGTGATCGCCGTGCCGTTCTTCTGGCTGGCGTGCGCCTTCCTGGTGCCGTTCCTGATCGTGATGCGCATCAGCTTCACGGAGCCGGACGCCGCCAACCCCTTCGGCACCCTGATGACGCTGGTCGAAGGCGTCGTCACGTTCAAGATCAAGGTCTCGAACTACCTGTTCATCGCGCAGGACGACCTGTACGTGCTGACCTATCTGAGCTCGATCAAGTTCGCCGCCATCACGACGGCCCTGTGCCTGCTGATCGGCTACCCGTTCGCCTACTTCATGGCGCGCGCCAAGCCCACCGTGCGGCCGGTGCTGATGATGATGGTGATGCTGCCGTTCTGGACTTCCTTCCTGCTGCGTATCTATGCGTGGAAGGGCATCCTGGCCAACAACGGCATCCTCAACCACTTCCTGATCAGCGTGGGCGCCATCGCCGAACCGCTGCACATGATGAACACCCAGTTCTCGCTCATCATCGGCATGGTGTACGCCTACCTGCCGTTCATGATCTTGCCGCTGTACGCCAACCTGGTGAAGATGGACGTGCGCTTCCTGGAGGCGGCGGCCGACCTGGGCGCCACGCCGATGCAGACCTTCTGGCGCATCACGGTGCCGCTGTCGAAGTCGGGCATCATCGCCGGCTCCATGCTGGTGTTCATTCCGGCCGTGGGCGAGTACGTGATTCCTGAACTGCTGGGCGGACCGGAAACGCTGATGATAGGCCACGTGCTGTGGGACGAATTCTTCACCAATAACGACTGGCCCATGGCCTCGTCGGTGACGGTGGTGGTGATCCTGCTGATCCTGGTGCCGATGGCGATCTTCAACAAATACAAGGCAGAACAGAACATGGCGGGGCGCGCATGAACGGACAAAATCTGATCCAACGGTGGTTCGGGCGCGGCTGGCTGTCGCTGGGCTACCTGTTCCTCTACCTGCCCATCCTGGTGCTGGTGGTGTTCTCGTTTAACAGCTCGCGCCAGGACATGGTGTGGAGCGGTTTCTCGACCAAGTGGTACTTTGAGCTGATGAACGACACGGAGATCATCTCCGGTTTCGGCCTCTCGCTCAGGATCGCCGTGATGACGGCGTTCGCCTCCGTCATCCTGGGCACCTTCGCCGCCTTCGTGATGAACCGCTACCCGCGCTTCCACGGCCGCACGCTGTTCTCGGGCATGGTCAGCGCGCCGCTGGTGATGCCGGAAGTGATCATCGGCCTGTCGCTGCTGCTGATGCTGGTGTCGGTGCAGAAGCTGTTCGGCTTCCCGGAGCGGGGCATGATGACCATCTGGCTTGGCCACACGCTGCTGGGCATGGCCTACGCGGCCGTGGTGGTGCAGTCGCGGCTGCAGGAGATGAGCAAGTCGCTGGAAGAGGCGGCGATGGACCTGGGCTGCAAGCCGCACCAGGTGTTCTTCCTCGTCACGCTGCCCAACATCACGCAGGCGCTGGCCTCGGCCTGGCTGCTCACGTTCACGCTGTCGCTGGACGACGTGGTGCTGTCGGCCTTCCTGTCCGGCCCCGGCTCCTCGACCATGCCGATCGTGATCTTCTCGCGCGCCCGGCTCGGGCTTGATCCCCGTGTCAACGCCGTCGCCGCATTGACCATCCTGGCGGTGTCCGTGGCCGTCATATGTTCCAGCTTGATGATGGCAAGGGCCGAGCGCCTGCGCCAGAAACAGATTTCCGCTGCCTTCAAGGCAGATACCGAGTAACGCCTACAACAACCGATAATAAAGGGAGTAGCCATGCACTTGATGAAAAAAATCGTAGTCGCCATCGCCATCGCATATCCGGCCATCGCCATGGCCGAGAGCACCAAGGACCTGAAGGCGGAGCTGGAGGCGCTCAAGGCCCACGTAAAACAGCTGGAAGCCATGATCGAGAAGGTGAGCACGCAGACCGTCCAGGCCAATACCCAGGCCAGGGAAGCGAGCGCCCAGGCGGCGCAAGCCAACACCCAGGCCGTGGCCGCCGCCGCCAGCGCCGACAAGGCCGCGGCGAACACGGTCGATGTGGCCGAATTCAACCGCATCCGCATCAAGACCGAGGCCATGGAAGACGCGCAGGAAGCGAACGGCTTCAAGGCCGTCAAGATTTCCGGCTATGTCGACCCGACCTATCTGTACAACCGCAACGCCAAGACGTCGAGCTTCATGTTCTTCAACAATAACAGCTCGATCAACGGCTCCGGCGAGAGCTTCGGCTACGACAACACCTTCTTCGGCAGCGGCATGCTGACGTTCGAGAAGGAACTGGAAGGCGGCACCAAGCTCAAGATGACCATGATGCCCAGCAAGAGCGCCGGCGCCGGCTACAACTTCGGCAGCCTGGTGCACGAAGCGTCGTTCATGGTGCCGCTGGGCGACTTGAACACGCGCTTCATCGGCGGCCAGATTCCCGACTGGACCGGCTATGAATTCATCCCGTCCAACCAGAACAAGCTGATCACCCACAACCTGCTGTTCGACTTCTCGGCCGCCAATTTCTACACGGGCGCCGGCCTGGAAGTGGTGGACGGCAAGTGGGACGCCAAGTTCATCGTCGGTAACCTCAACAGCGCCAAGATCGACGTCGCGCGCCGCAACTCGCCCGGCCTGTTCTACCGCGTCGATTACGCCAAAGGGGAATTCAACGGCTTCGGCTTCTCCGGCATCCACGCCGGCTTCGACGACCACACCCAGTTCGGCCGCCTGGACCTGGTGGAAGCGGACGGTTACTTCACCCGCGGCGACTGGAACGTGCAGGGCCAGATCGGCTACGGCCGCCAGAAGGCCACGCCGTACAACGGCTACACGGGCGACAGCATGCACTGGTGGGGCCTGTCCACGCTGGCGTCGTACAAGATCACGCCGCGCCTGGAAGCGATCGCCCGCTTCGACTACATCAGCAACAAGAGCAATGGCGGCGGCGTGTTCGGTTCGACCTACGGCGGCACCTGCCTGGACGCCACCGGGGCCGACGCCAACTGCCCCGATGGCCGCAACGGCTTCGGTTCCAGCATGAGCTTCGATGGCGCCAGCTGGGTGGTGGCCGACCCCACCCAGGGCACCAATCGCTCGGCGCTGTCGCTGGGGTTAAACTATGCCCTGATGCCGGGCGTGAACCTGAAGGGCGAATACCGCTACGACCGTTCGACCGGCAACGTGTTCAAGACCGCGGATGACCAGTATCGCCGCGACAACCATGTGTTCGGCGTGTCGACACTGATCAGCTTCTAAGACAGGAGAGGCAGAGATGACTAGCACACTTTGGCACGAGCGCGCAGCCGCGCTCGCGATTGACGGCCGCGCCTTCATCGGCGGCCAGCGCGTCTGGGCGAAATCGGAGCAGCGCTTCGACAACCTGTCGCCCGTCGACGGGCGCAACCTGGGCCAGGTGGCGCGCTGCGACGGCGCCGACGTGGACCTGGCCGTGGCCGCGGCCCGCGCCGCGTTCGAGGACCGCCGCTGGGCCGGCAAGTCGCCGGCCCAGCGCAAGCGGGTGCTGATACGGTTCGCCGACCTGGTGCAGCAGAACGGGGCCGAACTGGCCCTGCTCGAAACGCTGGACATGGGCAAGCCGATCAAGTACAGCCAGAGCGTGGACGTGGGCGCCGCCGCCAACACCCTGCGCTGGTACGGCGAGGCGATCGACAAGATCTACGACGAGATCGCCCCCACGGCCGACTCCAGCCTGGCGCTGATCACGCGCGAGGCGGTGGGCGTGGTGGCCGCCATCGTGCCGTGGAACTATCCGATGATCATGGCGGCGTGGAAGATCGCGCCGGCCCTGGCGGCCGGCAACAGCGTGGTGCTCAAGCCGTCGGAGAAGTCGCCGCTGACGGCCTTGCGCCTGGCCGAACTGGCGCTGGAGGCGGGTATCCCGGCCGGCGTGTTCAACGTGCTGCCCGGCTACGGCCACGAGGCCGGCGCCGCGCTGGCGCTGCACATGGACGTGGACTGCATCGGCTTCACCGGCTCCACCAGGATCGGCAAGCAGATCCTGCAGATGGCCGGCCAGTCCAACCTGAAGCGGGCCTGGACTGAGCTGGGCGGCAAGTCGGCCAACATCGTGTGCGCCGACTGTCCGGACTTGGATGCGGCCGTGGCCTCGGCCATCGGCTCCATCTACTTCAACCAGGGCGAGAGCTGCAATGCGCCTTCGCGCCTGTTCGTGGAAGCGTCGATCCGCGAGCGCTTCCTGGAAAAGGCCTTGGCCATGATGCCCGACTTCCAGCCGGGCGACCCGCTTGACGAGTCCACCGTGATGGGCGCCATCGTCGACGCTACCCAGCTCAAGACGGTGCTCGGCTACATCGACGCCGGCAAGGCGGACGGCGCCAGGCTGCTGTCGGGCGGGGCGCAGGCCCGCACGGCCAGCGGCGGCTACTACGTGCAGCCCACCCTGTTCGACCAGGTGGACAGCGGCATGAAGATCGCGCGCGAGGAGATCTTCGGCCCCGTGCTGTCGGTGCTCAGCTTCACCGACATCCACGACGCCGTGCGCCAGGCCAACGCCACACCGTACGGCCTGCAGGCGGCCGTGTGGACGGCCAACATGAGCAAGGCGATCCAGACCGCGCGCGCGCTGCGGGCCGGTACCGTGCACGTGAACCAGTACGACGGCGACGACATCACCGTGCCGTTCGGCGGCTACAAGCAGTCCGGCAACGGGCGCGACAAGTCGCTGCACGCCTTCGACAAGTACACGGAGCTCAAGACCACCTGGATCCAGATTGGCTGAGCGCATGGATAACGGCGTCCTCAATACCGGCAATCCTGGCACGCTGCTGCGGCGCGAGGAGGAATTGACGCGCGCCTCCTACTACGAGGCCAGCGTCCAGCGGCCCGCACCGCACGCCCCGCTGGCCGGGCGCACCACGGCCGACGTGTGCGTGATCGGCGCCGGCCTGGCCGGCCTGTCGGCGGCGCTGGAGCTGCGCGCGCGCGGCCTGTCGGTGGTGGTGCTGGAAGCGCAGACGGTGGGCTGGGGCGCTTCCGGGCGCAACGGCGGCCAGGCCCTGGTCGGCTACGCCAGCGACGAGGCGGTCGAGCAGCAGCTGGCGCCGGACCAGGCGCGACTGGCCTGGCAGGTGACGGTGGACGCGCTGGCCCTGCTGCGCCGGCGCGTCGCCACCCACAACATCGAATGCGATTTCGTGGACGGCTATCTGAGCCTGGCCGTCAACGCCCGCAAGGCGGCCGCGCTGCGCGCCTGCACGGAGCAGCTGGAACGGGCCTACGGCTACGCCATGCAGCCCATCGCGTCGGAGGAGGTGGGGGCCTGGATCGCCAGCGGGCGCTTCCACTCCGGCGCGTACGATCCGCAATCGGGCCACCTGCACCCGCTCAAGTACTGCCTGGGCCTGGCCCGGGCCGTGCGCGACGCGGGCGCGCGCATCCACGAACGATCGGCCGTGGTGCAGGTGCAGCGCGGCGCCAAACCGCTGGTGCGCACGGCCGGCGGCGAAGTGGCGTGCGACTTCGTCGTCATGGCCGGCAACGTCTACCTGAACGAATACGGCAAGGCCGTGGCACCGGATATCGGCGCGCGCATCATGCCGGTGGGGACTTACATCATCGCCACCGAACCGATGGAAGCGGCGCGCGCCGAGGCGCTGATCCGCCGGCGGGCCGCCGTGTGCGACACCAATTTCGTGCTCGACTACTTCCGCCTCACGGCCGACAACCGCATGCTGTTCGGCGGCGGCGTGAGCTACAGCGGCGCCACCCCGGCCAACCTGAAGCAGGCCATGCGGCGCCGCATGCTGGCCGTGTTCCCGCAGCTGGCCGACCTGGACGTGCCGCACGCGTGGGGCGGCTTCGTCGACATCACCATGAACCGGGGACCCGACTTCGGCCGGGTGGACGGCAACCTGTACTACCTGCAGGGCTTTTCCGGCCACGGCCTGGCGCTGACGGGCATGGCGGGGCTGCTGGCGGCCGAGGCGATCGCGGGCCAGGCCGGCCGCTTCGACCTGCTGTCGCAGCTGAGGCACCGCAACTTCCCCGGCGGGCCGGCCATGCGCACGCCGGCGCTGATCCTGGGGACGTTGTACCATCGTCTGCGCGACCTGCTGTAATCCATCCAACGACAGGAGAATGAGATGACCCAAGCCATGCGTGACTTTCTGCGTGAGCGCAACATCCATGAGGTGGAATGCGTGATCGCCGACATGACCGGCATCGCCCGCGGCAAGATCCTGCCCAAGGACCTGTTCCTGAGCGAGGGCGAGATGCGTTTGCCCAAGAGCGTCTTGCTCAACACGGTCAACGGCGAGCAGCCCAACAACATGCCCTACACGGGCGCCACCGATCCGGACATGATCTGCGTGCCGGACCTGGCCACGCTGCGCCAGGTGCCGTGGGCCGCCGAGAACGTGGCGCTGGTGATCCACGACTGCCAGGACTTCGACGGCACGCCTGTCGGCCTGTCGCCGCGCGCCGTGCTGCGCAAGGTGCTGCAGCTGTACGCGGCGCGCGGCTGGCGGCCGGTGGTGGCGCCCGAGATGGAGTTCTACCTGGTGGCGCGCAGCAGCAACCCGCACGAGCCGCTGGTGCCGCCGCTGGGGCGCAGCGGCAAGACCGAGTCCGGCCGCCAGTCCTATTCGATCGACGCCGTCAACGACTTCGATCCCTTTTTCCTTGAGTTATCAACCTTCTGCAAGCTGCACGAGCTGGGCGTGGAAACGCTGATCCACGAGGCGGGCGCGGGCCAGATGGAGATCAACTTCACCCACGGCGACGCGCTGGAACTGGCCGACCGCGTGTTCCTGTTCAAGCGCGCCGTGCGCGAGACGGCGCTGCGGCATGGCATCTTCGCCACCTTCATGGCCAAGCCGATGGAGACGGAGCCGGGCAGCGCCATGCACATCCACCAGAGCATCGTCGATACGGAGACGGGCAAGAACATCTTCAGCAACGACGACGGCAGCGCCAGCGGGCTGTTCTTCAACTATATCGCCGGGCTGGAAAAATACACGGCGCCGGCCACGCTGCTGCTGGCGCCGCACGTCAATTCCTACCGCCGCCTGTCGCGCTTCATGTCGGCGCCGACCAATGTGCGCTGGGGCTACGACAACCGCACCTGCGGCATCCGCGTGCCCAATTCCACGCCCGTCAACCGCCGGCTGGAAAACCGTGTGCCGGGCGTGGACGTCAATCCCTACCTGGCCATGGCCGCCACGCTGGCTTGCGGCTACCTGGGCATGGTGGAAGACTTGACGCCGTCGCCGCCCACGGCCGACAGCGCCGAGCATGTGCACGACGAACTGCCCCGCAACCTGGAAGACGCCATCGTGCGCCTGCGCGAATGCAAGGCGCTGGGCGAAGTGCTGGGCGAGCTGTTCGTGCAGGCGTTCTGCGAAGTGAAGGAACTGGAATTTGCCACCTACAGCCGCGTGATCAGTTCCTGGGAACGTGAGCACTTGATGCTGCTGGTGTGAGGAGAGCACGATGCACGAGAATGCGAAGCCGGAACCTGCGCAGCAGGGGCACGAGCAGCAGGACCAGATGCGGCACGAGCATACAACCCGGCACGGCGTGAACTGGGCCAGGGCGCAGGCGCTGGCGGCGGCCGAGCGGGCCGACTTCATCGCCCGCAACCCGGCCTCGCAGGCGCTGGCCGCGCGCGCCGGTGCGCACCTGCTGTTCGGCGTCCCCATGCACTGGATGAAGGACTGGTCCACGCCGTTCGCGCTGACCGTGCGCGAGGCCAGCGGCGCCGGCTTCACGGACGCCGACGGCCACGCCTACACCGATTTCTGCCTGGGCGACACGGGCGCCATGTTCGGCCACGCGCCGCCGCCGGTGGCGCACGCCATCGCGCACCAGGCTACGCGCGGCTACACGGCCATGCTGCCGTCCGAGGATGCGGCGCCCGTGGCCGAGGAACTGGCGCGCCGCTTCGGCCTGCCGTTCTGGCAGTTCGCCCTGTCGGCGTCGGACGCCAACCGCTTCGTGCTGCGCTGGCTGCGCGCGGCCACGGGCCGCGGCAAGATCCTGGTGTTCAACGGCTGCTATCACGGCACGGTGGACGATGTGTTCGTGGACCTGGTGGACGGCGTGCCGACCCAGCGCGACAGCCTGCTTGGCCAGGTCTATCCGCTCACGCAGCAGACGGTGGTGGTGGAATTCAACGACCTGGCCGCGCTGGAGGCGGCGCTGGCGGGCGGCGACGTGGCCTGCGTGCTGGCCGAGCCGGTCATGACCAACATTGGCATGGTGCTGCCGCAGCCCGGCTACTGGGAGGCGGCGCAGCAGATCATGCGCCGCCACGGCACGCTGCTGGTGATCGACGAGACCCACACCATCAGCAGCGGTCCCGGCGGCTATGCCCGCGCCCACGGCTTAGCGCCGGACGCGCTGGTGCTGGGCAAACCGATCGGCGGCGGCGTGCCGTGCGCCGTGTACGGCTTTTCGGCGGACGTGGCGCAACGGGTGGAGCAGGCCAAGCGCACGGCGCCGCCCGGCCATTCGGGCGTGGGAACGACGCTGAGCGCCAATATGTTCGCCATGGCCGCCATGCGCGCCAATCTGGAACAGGTGATGACGGAGGACGCCTACCAAGCCATGTTCGCGCTGGCGGACCAGCTGTCGGCCGGCCTGCGCAGCGCGATCGCCCGCCACGGCCTGCCATGGTGCGTGACGCAGGTGGGCGCGCGCACGGAATTCCAGTTCGCCCCGCAGGCGCCGCGCAACGGCAGCGAGGCCGAGGCCATACTCGACGGCGAGCTGGAACAGATCATCCACCTGTACCTGCTCAACCGGGGACTGCTGATCACGCCCTTCCACAACATGCTGCTGGTCTGTCCGCACACCACGGCGCAGGACGTGGCCCGCCTGCTCGACGGCTTTGACCGCTGCCTGTCCGAACTGGTGTGACGGCGGGCGGTAGCGGACAAGGCCGCCACGCCCTTCACGCCACCTTCCAGGACGCGACGATGGGCAGGGCGACCAGCTGCCAGCCCAGCTGGCGGCGGATTTCCTCCATCGACGGTGGCGGATCGTTGGCGGCGCGGCGCTGCTCCATGTATTGCCGGACCTGCTCTTTGCTGGGTTGCTTTACCTTTTCCATGATGTTCTCCTCGTCCTTCGCCATCCTGCCTACATATTCCAACGCTTGAGAAGCACCAGGCTGGGCGGCAGAGTAGTCCCACGCCTTGGTTAAACTTGATTACCATCAAGGTCAGCAAGGTTCATGCCCGGGGTCGCATGGCACTATGCGCAGGGGCGTGACGGGGATGGAATTGGGCGCGTCGCCGGGGCGGCGGCTGGCACGGTTTATTCCGGCTGTTGCAGGACGCAACAGTGCGGACGGCGCTGCGCACAAAGCGGAACAGCAGTGTGCCGGAGAGACAGGCGATGGGAGAGGATGCCGGGCCCGGCCGCCTGTTAAACAGGTGTCCAGGCCCGCTGCGACATCAGAAGCAGTGTTCGATGGCCGGGAAGCTGCCATCCTTGACGGCCCGCACATAGGCGCTGACGGCCGCATCGATGCTGGTCTGGCCTTCCATGAAGTTCTTCACGAAGCGCGCCTTGCGGCCGGGAAACACGCCCAGCAGGTCGTGCATCACCAGCACCTGGCCGGCGCAGTCCGGGCCGGCGCCGATGCCGATGGTGGGCATGGCCAGCAGTTCCGTTACTTCCTTGCCGAGCTGGGTGGGGATGGCTTCAAGCACCACCATGGCGGCGCCGGCCGCCTGCAGCTTGAGCGCGTCGGCCTTGAGCAGGTCGGCGCTTTCCGTGGTCTTGCCCTGCACCTTGTAGCCGCCCAGCTGGTGTACCGATTGCGGCGTCAGGCCCAGGTGGGCGCACACGGGCACCGAGCGCTCCGTCAGGAAGCGCACGGTATCGGCCAGCCAGGCGCCGCCTTCCAGCTTGACCATGTGGGCGCCGGCCTGCATCAGCTTGACGGCGTTGTGGAAGGCCGCTTCCGGCGTGGCGTAGCTGCCGAAGGGCATATCGGCCAGCACCATGGCCGACTTGCTGCCGCGCGCCACGGCCGCCGTGTGGTAGGCGATTTCTTCCACCGTGACGGGCAGGGTGGACGGGTGGCCGTTGCAGACCATGCCCAGCGAGTCGCCGATCAGCAGCACTTCCACGCCGCAGCGGTCCATCAGCGAAGCGAAGCTGGCGTCGTAGCAGGTCAGCATGGTGATCTTCTCGCCGGCCGCGCGCAGCGCGTTGAGCGAGGGGATGGTGACGGCCTTGGTAACGACCGGCTTGGACGGCGCGGGCGTGGCGGCGGGTTTTTGGCTCGCCGTCATTTCGGTTCCTTGCAAATATCCAGACATGGGTATCCTCGATAGTAAAAAAAAGGCATCGGCGCTAGTGTAGACCTTTGCCGGCGGGCGCGCAGGGCGCGCCGAAAAATGGGGAAATCAGTGCGGCGCCACGTCAGCTGCGGAAGATGAAATAGACCGCGCCCACCAGGCACAGGCCGGCCCAGATGTAATCGAGCTTGAACGGCTGGCCCATGAAGAACATGGCGAACGGCACGAACACGGTCAGCGTGATCGCTTCCTGCATGATCTTGAGCTGGGCCAGGCTGTACTGGCTGTAGCCGATGCGGTTGGCCGGCACCTGCAGCAGGTATTCGAACAGGGCGATGGCCCAGCTGAGCAGCGCCGCCACCCACCAGGCCTTGCTGGCCAGGTTTTTCAGGTGGCCGTACCAGGCCACCGTCATGAAGACGTTGGACATGGTCAGCAGGCCGACGGTCTGCACGATGACGGGAATCTGCATATGCCCCTCAGCTTAGAAGACTGATGCCCTGGCCGGCCACCGCCGCCGCGTAATCGCGCGCCGGGCCGCGGCCGGGGATGACGACGTCCGGCGCCAGTTCCAGCAGCGGCACCAGCACGAAGGCCCGTTCCGCCATGCGCGGATGGGGCACGGTCAGCGTGGGGCTGGCGATCTGCCGGTCGCCGTACAGCAGCAAGTCCAGGTCCAGCGTGCGCGGGGCGTTGCGGTAGGGGCGCTCACGCCCGTGCGCCTGTTCGATGCCGTGCAGGGCCTGCAGCAGCGCTTCGGGCTCCAGCGTGGTGGTCATGCTGGCCACGGCGTTGATGTAGTCCTCGCCGCTGGAGTCGATGGGCGCGGTGCGGTACTGGCCCGACACGCCCTGCAGGGTGCAGCCGGGCAGGCGGCGCAGGCGCTCGACGGCGTCGGCCACGTTGGCGCGCGCGTCGCCCAGGTTGGCGCCGATGCCGATGTAGGCGGTGATGTTCATGCGGATGTCATGCTAGAGAGTGATGGGATGCGGATGCGGATGCGGATGCCGGTGCGAGCGGGGCTCGCACCACCTGCCATGATGGCCGGCCTTACTCGCCGCCGCCTTCCGTTTCGCGTGCCACGCCTTCTTCCCGGCCGCCTTCCTGGCCGGCGCGGTTGCGCGGGCCGCGGCGCGGCGGACGCTTGCGCTTGGCGCCGGCGGCACCGGCGGCCGGGCCGCGGTTGGCGTTGCTGACCAGTTCTTCGCGGATGGTTTCGTCACCCTCGTAGAATGCGGTCCACCATTCGCCGAGGTCCGATTCGATCTCGCCCGAGGCGCAGCGCAGCAGCAGGAAGTCGTAGCCGGCGCGGAAGCGCGGGTGTTCCAGCAGCTTGTACGGGGTCTTGCCGGTGCGGCGCTCGAAGCGCGGCTGCATGGCCCAGATGTCGCGCATGTCGGAACCGATCTTGCGCTGCAGGGCCAGTTTTTCCGTCTGCGATTCGAGCACGTCGTCGGCCGCCAGGTGCAGCGCGGGAATGGGGAATTCGCCGGCCGCGCGGTAGGCGGTCCACTTTTCCAGCACCTGGTGCCACAGCAGCGAGGCGAACAGGAAGCCGGGCGAGACGGTCTTGCCGGCGTGGATGCGGGCGTCCGTCGAGTCCAGCGCCAGGGTGACGAATTTCACGCCCAGCGGCTGCTCCAGCACCACGTCCAGCAGCGGCAGCAGGCCGTGGTGCAGGCCTTCCTTGCGCAGTTGCTGCAGGCAGGCCAGGGCCTGGCCGCTCATGAGCAGCTTGAGCATCTCGTCGAATACGCGGGCCGCCGGCACGTTGTCGATCAGCGGCGCCATCATGCGGATCGGCGCGGCGGTGGTCGGCTCGATGTGGAACTGCAGCTTGGCCGCAAAGCGCACCACGCGCAGCATGCGCACCGGGTCTTCGCGGTAGCGCGCCTCGGGCTGGCCGATGATGCGCAGCGTCTTGCTGCGGATGTCCTCGATGCCGCCGTGGTAGTCCAGCACCTGTTCGGTGGCCGGGTTGTAGTACATGGCGTTGATGGTGAAGTCGCGCCGCACCGCGTCCTCGGCCTGCGAGCCGAAGGTGTTATCGCGCAGCACGCGGCCATGTTCGTCCTTGGGCGCGGAGGCCGAGGCGGTGCCGCGGAAGGTGGTCACCTCCAGCAGGTCCTGGCCGAACATCACGTGCACGATCTGGAAGCGCTTGCCGATGATGAAGGCGCGCCGGAACAGCTTGCGCACCTGCTCGGGGGTGGCGTTGGTGGCGATGTCGAAGTCTTTCGGCTTCACGCCCAGCAGCAGGTCGCGCACGGCACCGCCCACCACGAACGCTTCGTAGCCCGCTTCCTGCAGTGTGCTGGTGACACGGATCGCGTTGGACGACAGCAGGCGCGGATCGATGCCGTGCTCCTGCGGCCCCAGTACGACGGGCGTGTCGGCGTCGCGTTTTCCCTTAGTCTTGGTACCCAAAATTTTGCGGATAAGTTTCTTAATCATTGAACAGTTCGAGTGATGGCCAGCCGTGGGCGGCGGCATGCGTTTTCAGCGTCGCGTTGGGGTTGGTGGCGACAGGGTGGGTGACAACGGACAGCAGCGGAATGTCGTTGTGCGAATCGCTGTAGAAGTGGCTGCGTTCGAACCCTTCCAGCGTGTGGCCCAGCTTTTCCAGCCAGGCGCGGGTGTGGGTGACCTTGCCGGCGCCCTGGGTCGGGGTGCCCAGCAGCTTGCCCGTCAGGTTGCCGGCCGCGTCCGTCTCCGGCACGGCCGCGATCAGGTGCTCCACCCCCAGCGCGCGTGCGATGGGCGCCGTCACGTACTGGTTGGTGGCCGTGACGATGGCCGTCAGGTCGCCCGCGTCCTGGTGCTTGCGCAGCAGGGCGACGGCCGCGGGACGGATGGCCGGCTGGATCACTTCGTCCATGAACTGGCGGTGCATGGCGTCCAGTTGCGGGCGCGGGAAGCGCGCCAGCGTGCCCAGCGCGAACTCCAGGTACTGCACCGGGTCCAGCGTGCCGGCCTGGTACTGGGCGAAAAACTGCTCATTGCGGCGGGCGAATTCGGCCGGGTCCACGGCGCCGGTGCGCACCAGGAACTGTCCCCATTCGAAATCGGAGTCCAGCGGCAGCAGGGTATGGTCTAGGTCAAACAGGGCGAGATTCATCATTCTTTCGCTTCCGCCTGCAACCACTCGCGCAGCAGCGGCAAGGTGATCGGGCGTTGGGTTTCAAGGGAATACTGGTCGAGCGAATCGAGCATGGTAGACAGCGACCGCATGTCGCGCCGGAAGTGCGACAGCAGGTAGGGTAACACGCCGGGCGACAGCGTCAACCCGCGGGCCGCGGCCGCCGCGCTCAGGGCGGCCACCTTTTCGTCGTCGGTCAGGCCGTGGATCTGGTAGATCAGGCCCCAGCCCATGCGGGTGCGCAAATCCTCGCGCACCGGCAAGACGGCCGGCGCCACCGCGCCGCTGCACACCATGTAGGCGTGGTTGGCGCGGATTTCGTTAAACAGGGCAAAGGCGTCGATCTGCGCCACCGGCGACAGCTTTTCGCAGTCGTCGAGCAGGTACAGGTCCACCTCGGGCGAATAGACGAACTCCGACTCGATCGAGAACGGCGAGATGTAGCGCGCCTTGTCGGTGCTGGCCAGGGCCTTGAGCAGATGGGTCTTGCCCACGCCGCCCTCGCCCCACAGGTAGGCGAAGTGCTCGCGCGCGCTGCGGGCGGCGAACTGCGTCATCAGCTGCGCCGCCTCGGCGTTCTGTCCCACCTCGAACGACTCGAGGCTGTGCGCCTGCTCCGCGCCTAAATCGAGCACCAGTTGCTTCATGGCGTAAGCCTTGTTCCTGTCATTTGCGTCAACGTTGTCTGCATATCGTCACGCATTATAAAAGCTGCTGTCCAGGTAGTGGCGGCGCAGGTGCTTGAAGGCCACCATCAGCACGGCCGACGCGGGCAGCGCCAGCAGCACGCCGACGAAGCCGAACAGCTGGCCGAACGCCAGCAGGGCGAAGATCACGGCCAGCGGATTGAGGCCGATGCGCTCGCCCACCAGGCGCGGGGTGAGGAAAAAGCCTTCCAGCACCTGGCCGCAGCCGTAGATGATGGCCACGGCCACCAGCCCGTTCCAGCCGGGGAATTGCAGCACGGCCGCGATCAGGGCCAGGATCAGGCCCAGGCCGAAGCCCAGGTAGGGGATGAACACCAGCAGGCCCGTGATGATACCGACCGGCAGCGCCACGTCGAAGCCGGCGATGATCAGGCAGCTCGAATAGTACACGGCCAGCACCAGCATCACCAGCAGCTGGCCCCGCAGGTACTGGGCCAGCAGCTCGTCCACTTCGCCGGCCATGGCCAGGGTGCGGTCGATGTAGCGGCGCGGCACGGCGCCGGCCACCCGCGCCAGCAGGGCGTGCCAGTCCAGCAGCAGGTAGAACAGCAGCACGGGGATCAGCACCACGGTCGCGATCCAGCCCAGCACGGCCGTGCCGCCCACCTTGGCCGAGGCCAGCACGGCGGCCCAGATCTCGTCGCCGCTGCCGGCCAGCTGCTGCGAGATCAGCTTGCGGATGCCGGCGCCGTCCAGCTGCACCTTGATGCCCATCTCACGCAGGCGCGGCGACAGCAGGTCGTTCAACTTGTCCAGGAAGGCGGGGATCTGGGCCTGCAGCAGGGGGATTTCCTTTTGCAGCACGGGCACCACGATCAGGGCCAGGGCGCCGATGGCGGCGAAAAACAGCAGCAGCACGGCCACCACGGCCAGCGAACGGGGTACGCCGAAGCGGCCCACGTGCAGCCGGTCGAGGTAATCGACCCCGGGATTGAGGGCGTAGGCCAGGATGGCGGCGGCGATGAAAGGGGTCAGCACGGGGCCCAGTGCGACCAGTAACAGCACGAATGCGAGCCAGATTGCGATCCAGAAAGCCGTTTGCTTTTGCTCTACCGAGAGGGGAAATGGCATGGATTCAGATTAGCTGCGTGAAAAAAAGGCTGTTGGACGGGGCATTTTGATAAAATAGCGGATTGACCGGATTTGCGCGGGGTCTGACGACCGTTTTGCCGAAATTATTGCAAAAAATCATGCAAATTTAGTCTCCGCCTTCTATTTTACCGCCTCCGCTGCGAAATACACCATGAGCCAAACTTCTAATGTTTCCCTGTCCTACCGTGACGCCGGCGTCGATATCGACGCGGGCGACGCCTTAGTCGAAGCGATCAAGCCCTTTGCCAAGCGCACCATGCGCGAAGGCGTGATGGGCGGCATTGGCGGCTTCGGCGCGCTGTTCGAGATCAGCAAGAAGTACAAGGAGCCGGTGCTGGTGTCCGGCACGGACGGCGTGGGCACCAAGCTCAAGCTCGCCTTCGAGCTGAACCGCCATGACACGGTGGGCATCGACCTGGTGGCCATGAGCGTCAACGACATCCTGGTGCAGGGCGCCGAGCCGTTGTTCTTCCTCGACTACTTCGCCTGCGGCAAGCTGGACGTGCCCACCGCCACCGACGTCATCAAGGGTGTGGCCAAGGGCTGCGAGCTGTCCGGTTGCGCCCTGATCGGCGGCGAAACGGCGGAAATGCCCAGCATGTACCCGGCCGGCGAGTACGACCTGGCCGGTTTCGCCGTGGGCGCCGTGGAAAAGTCGAAAATCATCGACGGCACCAAGATCTGCCCCGGCGACGTGGTGCTGGGCCTGGCCTCGTCGGGCGCCCACTCGAACGGCTACTCGCTGGTACGCAAGATTATCGAAGTGGCAAAACCTGACCTGGAAGGCGACTTCCACGGCCGCAAGCTGGCCGACGTGCTGATGGAACCGACCCGCATCTACGTCAAGCCGCTGCTGGCGCTGATGGACGCGATGGAAGTGAAGGGCATGGTGCACATCACCGGTGGCGGCCTGGTGGAAAACATCCCGCGCGTGCTGCAGGCCGGCCTGGTGGCCGAGCTGGATTCCAAATCGTGGACCATGCCGCCCCTGTTCCAGTGGCTGCAGCAGCACGGCGGCGTGGCCGACGCTGAAATGCACCGTGTGTTCAACTGCGGCATCGGCATGGCCGTCATCGTCTCGAAGGAGAACGCGGACGCCGCCTTCGCCCAGCTGCAAGCGGCCGGCGAAACCGTCTCGCGCATCGGCGTGATCCGCGCCCGCGTGGGCGACGAGCACCAGACCATCGTCATCTAAGCCTGTCCCGGCGCCCCAGGCGGGCGCCGGGCGGCACGAAGAAGCGGACCCTGCCCGGCACGGTCCGCTTTTTTATGGTCCTTCACGGTTTAGTGGGAGACTCCCCCGGGCTTGGGGTACCGGTCTTCGTTTTTATCCCCGCTATTTAATTCGGTCGAAACTATGTGAATCCGCGCTAATGGCGTCCAGAATTTCTAGGGCGGCATATTCTATAGACCGCAATCGCCTCCGCAAAGCAACACCGGGACCGGCTTAGACTTTTCGGCCCTTCGGCTTAGACCGGTGCGGTGAGATAACGGCAAGTTATAGCCTGCGTAGTCTTTCGTCGGACCGGATTCTGCAATTGGCGGCCCGGATCCAGTAATCGTCCCCAGGAAAACGTAGCCAGACGACGCGCCATGCATTGCGTCCCTGTGCATGGCGATTGGCAAACAGCGACGGGGTCAAGGACTGGCCATCGTCGGACAGGATAAGATCGCCGACCACTTTCGCAAATTCAGCGGTGTGATGGTAGCTGGTTCTCAAACTGGTTCCATCGGGAAGAAAAACATTCTTCCATTGAAAGCCGCGCGTTACGCCTCCGTTCTCGCGCGGCGCGAGCCGTTTCCTCTCACTTGCCAGCCAGCGTTTGACGAGTTCGGTCACAAAGACATCGGGTTTGATGCCTGGCCGCGTATCCATCAAATGGAATTCCAGGTTCAGGAAATCCGTTACGGGCAGGTAGACAGCTTGCTTGGCTTGGTATTCCATGATTCGCTCCAGTCTAATGAGTCTAGAACTTGGACAGCGGAATCGGAAGCTGGTTCACTTTAGACTTTCGCGTCAAAAAAGGCGACCAGATTAGACTCGGCGCCCAGGTTTCGTAGACAGTTTTGGACTGGCGCTCGGAAATTTCAGGCTGAATTAGCCGCAATCGGCTCGTATTGGACCGAAATAGACCATAGGGCAAATCGGGAACGCCCCCTGGCATGTCCCCCTTCAGGCGTTCCCGCTAATCCGTGTAGCCCCTTTTTTATCGCCGCCGCGCACCGCCGGGGCGGTGCAGGTCTTCCAGGTCAACCGCGGTGACGACGCCGGTGGCCGGATCCAGGCAATCAAATGTGATGCGCCAGTTGGCGTTGAGCTCAATACTGTAACGGTGGGCATGACCGGTGAGGCGCTTCACGGATTTCTGACGGCCGTAGCCGCCCAGCAGGTCGTCGAGGCTGTGGGCCTTGTACAAGTGGACCAGCGCTCCTGCCGCGTTGTCGGCCCAGGACGGGGAAATGCCACGCTTATCTTTGCCTCCCGATTGCCAGAAGCGCTGCAATCCTTTGTGAACGATGTCCCTCGCCAGCAAAGCCATGACTAATCTCCGCATCAGGTTGACATTCGGCCATGCCGCTACTATCCTTAAATTGCGCGTTACGCAATGCGCAATTTAAGGGGGCACAACCATGATCACTATGCATCCTGGGGAATATTTGATGATGTCCTATGTCGAACCCTATCGACTTAGCCAGCGTGAGCTGGCCGGGCGACTTGGCGTGTCGACGGCAGCCGTCAGCCGCCTGTTGGCCCAAAAGTCCGACCTGACGCCGGAGATGGCAGTACGGTTGGAGTTGGTGTTCGACCAGTCGGCCGAATCGTGGATGACCATGCAAGTGGCCCACAGCCTCGCGCAGGCGCGCAAGGCTGTTGATCCACGCAAGCTGGCTCCGTTTGTATTCGATGCCGTGGACGCGGCTTGAATCCCGTCAGCGTTTCAGGATTTTTTCCACCGACGCCGGCCGCAGCCGGAACGCGTCCGGCATCCCTGAGCCGAGCAGGGGGCGCAGGTAGAGGCGGAAGGCGTCCGTCACATCTGTGCCGCTGGCGCTGATGAACTCGTCCTCCATCACGCGCGTCTTGCCGGCCACGGCTTCCAGCGGCAGCAGCTCGTAATCGACCGAATAAAACCCCGTGCGCTTGATGGCCACCGAGCCGTCGCGGTTGCCCCACATGGCGAACTGCACCGCCTTCTCGCCCACTTCGCGCGCCTCGCGCTGGTCCACGTCCGACACGCAGCCGATGAAGGAGCGCTGCAGATACCCGAAGGTGTCGCCCCGCACCCGTTTGATGCCCAGCTTGGACTTGATCTCCTCGCACAGCAGGTCGGCCAGCGCGCCCGTGCCCGACAGCTGCACGTTGCCGTGCGCGTCGCGTTCGATGTCCTTGGCCAGCAGGGCGGCGATCGGTTCGCCCGACGCATCGTGGATGCCCTCGGACACGGCGATCACGCAGCGCCCGTAGCGCGCATAGGTGGCCTTGACGTCGGCCAGGAACTGCTCGAGCACGAAGGTGCGCTCGGGCAGGTAGATCAGGTGCGGGCCGTCGTCGGGGAATTTCTTGCCCAGGGCCGAGGCGGCCGTCAGGAAGCCCGCATGGCGGCCCATCACCACCCCCACATACACGCCGGGCAGCGAAGCGTTGTCCAGGTTGGCACCGGCGAAGGCTTGGGCCACGAAGCGGGCCGCCGATGGAAAGCCGGGCGTGTGGTCATTACCCACCAGGTCGTTGTCGATGGTCTTGGGGATGTGCACGCTGCGCAGCGGGTAGCCGGCCTGGCGCGCCTGTTCGCTGACGATGCGCACCGTGTCGGACGAATCATTGCCGCCGATGTAGAAAAAATGCTCGATCTGGTGCGCCTGCAGCACCTTGAAAATTTCCTGGCAATAGGCCACGTCCGGCTTGTCGCGGGTCGAGCCCAGGGCCGACGAGGGCGTGGCCGCCACCAGTTCCAGGTTGTGGCTCGTTTCCTGGGTCAGGTCGACGAAGTCCTCGTTGACGATGCCGCGCACGCCGTGCAGGGCGCCGTACACCCGCGTGACGTTGTGGAAGCGGCGCGCCTCCAGCGCCACCCCCGCCAGCGACTGGTTGATGACGGCGGTGGGACCGCCTCCCTGTGCGACCAGAATTTTTCCCGACGACATGCTCAGCTCCTTGCGTGAGTGGATGAACGGCCAGCCGTTAGCTTACTCCGGATTGGCCGCCCCGTGCCACCCGCTCAGTGCTGGCCGTGCTCGCCGATCTGGCGATCGAGGAAGCGTTCGACCCGGCCCCAGAAGTCAATGCGATTTTCCGGCAGGAACCAGCCGTGGCCTTCCTTGGGATAGACCACCCATTCCACGTCGTGATTGGTGGCGCTGACGGCATCGCGGAACTTGTTGCCGTGGATGATAGGCACGCGATAGTCGACGCCGCCATAGGCCAGCAGCAAGGGCTGCTTGATGCGGGCCGCCTGGGCCAGCGGCGAGGTGGCCCGCAGCTGCTCGGCATCGCGCTCCGGGTCGCCCACCAGGCGGCGCATGCCGTAGCGGCGCCATTCGTCGCCCATGGCCGTGTCGTCGAACCAGCTGTTATCGGTGTAGAGCATCTTGATGTCCGTCACGCCCACCCAATCGATGCCACAACGGTATAGATCCGGGTCATTGACCAGGCCCATCAGCGTGGCATAGCCGCCATAGCTGGCGCCGGCGATGCAGATGCGCTTGCCGTCTGCGATGCCCTGGGCGATGGCCCAGCGCGTGCCGTCGGCGATGTCATCCTGCATCTTCAAGCCCCATTGTTTCCAGCCCGCCCGGAAATGGCGGAAGCCGAAACCTGTGCTGCCCCGGTATTCCGGTTCCAGCACGGCGTAGCCGCGCGAGGCGAGAAACTGCGCCTCCGGATTCCAGCCCCACTGGCCACCCCGCACGTAAGGACCGCCGTGGACCAGCACCACCATGGGCAGGTGCTTGCTCTGGCCGGCCGGCAGCGTCAGCCAGGCCGGGATGGTGAGTCCGTCGCGGGCCTGGTAGCGCACCAGGTTTTGCTCTCCCATCCGGGCCGGCTCGATGCCAGCGCGGCTTAGCCCAAGCCGCGTCAACGCCTTGGCCTCGCCGTCGTACAGGAAGAAGGTGGCGGGCTTGGTGTCCGAGTAGGAGCGCACCAGCACCCGCGGCGCGCTGCCCCGCACGGCCGGCGTCAGCTGATTGACCGTGTCAGGTAGCAGGGCGTCGACGGCGGCCTGCAAGGCTTTCATGCCGGGGTCGAACCACAGCGTGCCCTCGGCATCGTTGGTGTAGCGCACGCCGAGCAGCTTGTGCTGGTCCGTCACCAGCCGGCCCGTGAAATCGAAGTCCGGCAGGCTCAGCAGCGGTTCCCGGGACAGGCGGCCGGCGGCCAGGTCGTAGGTGTACAGGGCTTGCTTGTCCTTGCCGTTGGCGCTGACCACGTAGAAGGTGCCGTCCGGGCCGAAGGCCAGCGGGCGGAAACTGGCCGCCTCCGGGTCGAAGTGCTTGAACGTGGCCAGGGTACGCCAGGCGCCGCTGGCCGGATCGCGGTAGGACAGCGTTTCCGTCTCGCCGTCCGCCATGCTGGCTACGCGCGCCTGGTCGTGCTGATCGAACCAGATGTCGCGCCATTTGCCAGGCTGCTCCACAAAGCTGGTCTGGCCCGTGACCGTGTTGACGCGCACCACGCTCAAGCTGTTCCAGCGATCCTGTTCGTCATATTTGGTGTTGACGACGTAGTAGCTGTCGCTGTTCTGCAGGCCGGGTCCGTCCGGCATGAAGCTATTCCACGGCAGCAGCTTGCGCATGTCGCCTGTTTCCGTCACATCGCCGCTGCGGTCGGCCAGCTGGCGGAATTTGCTGCCATCGCGGTCCACCGCATACAGGCCGGGGCCGTAAAATTGCTCGCCCTGGGCTGACTGGCTGTCGTGGCCGTTGAAGATGATGCGCCGTTCGTTGACCCATTCGAAGTCGCCGATGTCGGCGTCGCGCAGCTGAGCCACCACCTTCAGCTGTTTGGTGTTGAGGTCGAGCACGGACAGCCAGGCCCGCTCGCCCTTGGCGCTGAGGCGGGCGGCCAGGAAGCTGCCGTCCGGTGAGAGCTTGGCGTCGCTGAATGCCTCGTTGTCGAAGAAGGCGGCCAGCGGCGGCAATGGCACGGCGGCCGCCGAGGCAGGGAGGGCGGCGCCGGCCAGGCACAGGGTGCAGGCGAATGCGGCAGCGCGCAGCAGGGAATGGGAGAGGGTGTACAAAGTGATCCTTTGTCGTCGTTGTGATGCTGGCGGTGGCGGTGCGCGGCGGTTTCAGCGCGGGCCGATGTTTTGCTCCAAAAACTTCTCGACCCGGCCCCAGAAGTCGATGCGGTTCTTGGGCAGGGCCCAGCCATGGCCTTCCTCCGGATATTCCACCCACTCGACCTGGCTGTTGCCGGCCTTGACGGCGTCGTAGAACTTGGTGCCGTGGTATAGCGGCACGCGCAGGTCGGCGCCGCCGTAGGCCAGCAGCAGCGGTTGCTTGATGCGGGCCGCCTGCTTGAGCGGCGAAGTGGCGTCCAGCTGGGTCGCGTCCTTGACCTGGTCGCCCACCAGCTGCGGCATGCCGAACTGCTTGTAGCTGTCGGGCAGGTCGGACTGGAAGCGCCAGTTGCCGTCGTACATCAGGTTGATGTCCGTCACGCCGGCCCAATCGATGCCGCAGCGGTACAGCTCGGGGTCGTTCACCAGGCCCATCAGCGTCGCATAGCCGCCGTAGCTGGCGCCGGCGATGCAGATGCGTTTGGGGTCGGCATAGCCCTGGGCGATGGCCCAGCGGGCGCCGTCGGCGATATCGTCCTGCATCTTCAGGCCCCATTGCTTCCAGCCGGCGCGGAAGTGGCGGCTGCCGTGGCCCGTGCTGCCGCGGTATTCCGGCTCCAGCACGGCGTAGCCGCGCGAGGCGAGGAATTGCGATTCCGGATGGAAGCCCCAGCTGCTGCCGCGCACATAGGGGCCGCCGTGGACCAGCACCACCAGCGGTAGCTTGTCCTTCCTGTCCTTGGGCAGGGTCAGCAGGGCCGGAATATCGAGGCCGTCCCGGGCCCGGTAGTGCACCACGGCCTGGGGCCCCATCTCGGCCGGCGCGATGTGGGCGAAGGTTTCGCCCACCAGCTGCAAGGCCTTGCTGTCGCGGTTGTACAGCAGGTAGCTGTGCGGCTGGCGGTCGGAATAGGCCTCCACCAGCACCCAGGCCGTCTGCGGCCGGGCCGGCAGGGTCAGCAGGTTGACGGTGGACTGCAGCTTGGCGTCCACGGCCGCCTGCAGCGCCTTCATGTCCGGGTCCAGCCAGTGGACTTCTTCGGCGTCGCCGCGGTAGCGCACGCCCAGCAGCTTGTGCTCGTTCATGATGACCTGGCCGTCGAAGTCATAACCCTGCACCCGCAGCAGCGGCTGTTCGCTGAACTTGCCGGCGGCCAGGTCGAACGTGTACAAGGCCGACTTGTCTTCATGCTGGCCCCAGCCGCTCACGTACAGCTTGCCGTCCGGGCCGAAGCCGAGCGG
Organism: Rugamonas sp. FW305-51; assembly: GCF_058786935.1. Taxonomy (NCBI): domain Bacteria; kingdom Pseudomonadati; phylum Pseudomonadota; class Betaproteobacteria; order Burkholderiales; family Oxalobacteraceae; genus Rugamonas; species Rugamonas sp. FW305-51. Next base: position 7,462 of record NZ_JBYSZG010000032.1, on the reverse strand, counting down.
ATGGAAGCGCAGGCCCTGGCCCGTGTAGGGGTTGAAGGCCGACACGGCGCGCCACTGGCCGTTGGCCGGGTCCAGGTACTGGATGGTGGCCGTGCCCTTGTCGGTGGTGACGGTGATGCGCGGCTCGCCGTGCTGGTCCAGCAGCCAGCCGGTGTTGTTGTCCGGCGCCTCGATGGTCTTGACGCGCCCGGTCAGCGTGTTCAGCCGCTGCAGCTGGAAGTCGCCCAGCCGGCCCGCTCCCTCCACGCTGGGATGGAGCACGTAAATGAACTCGGAATCCTGGGCCCCGGGCTGGTCCAGCAGGTAGGTGTTCCACGGCAGCAGGTGGTGCCCATGGCCATCCTGGATGAAGGCGCTGCCGCGCTCGGCCAGCTGGCGGTAGTTGCTGCCGTCGCGGTCGACGGCGTACAGTCCCGGCGCATAGCGCTGGTCGCCCTGGCCAAGGTCGCGGTCGCTGGCCGTAAAGACCAGGCGCTGGTCGTTGACCCAGGCGAAGCGCCCGATGTCGGCATCGCGGAAGTTGGCGGCGATTTTCGTTTCGTTGTTGCTCAGGTCAACGATGGCCAGGCGGTCGCGTTGGCCCTTGAACGCCACCTTGGCGGCCAGGAACTTGCCGCTGGGCGAGAGCTTGGCGCCGGTGAAGGCGGGATTGTCGAAAAAGCTTTCCAGCGGCGGCGGGGTGGTTGCGGCAGCAGCGCGTGCCAGCAGGGCACAGCCCAGCAGGACGGCGCGCAGCAGGGGGGCAGGAGAGTGCATCATTAGTCAGTAGAAATTATCAGGCAGGATATTTTGCCATATTAATAATTTCCACAGAATAACATTGCCGACTCAACTTGGCTATGGTTCCGGCGCTCTAATATAGTCCACCATGGAGGCGATGCGGTGCGCCGGGGCCGGCGTGGCCAGGCTGACGGCGGCCATGGCCAGCAGCCCGGCCGGCACGCCGAAGATGCCGGCCGAGATGGGGGCGATGTGCAGCCACTGGCCGGCCGCGCTGCCGCCCAGCACGGGGCTGGTGTGCACCATGTAGTAGACGCACATGCAAAAGCCGGTGGTCATGCCGGCCAGGGCGCCGTAGTGGTTGGCCCGCTTCCAGAACACGCCCAACACCAGGGCCGGCACCAGGGTCGAGCCGGCCAGCGAAAAGGCCGCCCCCACCAGCGACAGGATGTCGCCCGGCTTTTGCGAGGCGGCATAGGCGGCGATGAAGGCCACGGCCAGCAGCAGCAGCTTGGAGATGGTGACCCGCTTCTGGGTCGAGGCCGTGGGGTCGACCAGCTTGTAGTAGACGTCGTGCGACAGGGCGTTGGAGATGGCCAGCAGCAGGCCGTCGGCCGTGGACAGGGCGGCCGCCAGCCCGCCGGCCGCCACCAGGCCGGAAATGACGTAGGGCAGGCCGGCGATCTCCGGCGTGGCCAGCACCAGCACGTCGCCGTCGATGCCGATCTCGGCCAGCTGGACGATGCCGTCGTGGTTGATGTCGGTGATGTTGAGCAGCGGATTGGCCTTGTCCACATTGGCCCAGTACGATACCCAGCTGGGCAGGTGGGCGTAGTCGCTGCCCACCAGGGCGTTGTAGATGTCGTACTTGACCAGCACGGCCAGGGCCGGGATGGTCAGGTAGATCAGCAGCACGAAGAACAGGGTCCAGAACACGGAAATGCGGGTCTCGTCCACCGAGGGCGTGGTGTAGGAGCGCATCAGGATGTGGGGCAGGCCGGCCGTGCCCACCATCAGGCAGAACACGAGGGCCAGGAAATTGTTGCGCTTGATGTCGGACTGCTCGGGCGTGCCCGGGTAGGGCTGGGCGTGCGGCGTGAGCGGCTCGGCCCGCGCCTGGTACTGGTCGCGCGCCTCGGTCCATAGTCGGTTGGCCTCGTCCACATTCTTCGGATAGGCGATCAGGGCCCGCTCGGCGGCGCGAATTTCCAGCAGCGAGGCGTTGCGCTGCTTGATGCGGTCCAGGTGGCGCTGGGCTTCGATGCGGCCCACTTCCCACGACACGGGCAATTGCTGCAGCCGCGCGTCATACTCGGCCGCCCGCTGGCGGAACGTGGCCCGCACCTGGGCTTCCCTGGGGTCGTGCTGCAGCACGGCCTCGCGCGCGCTCAGGCGCGGCAGCAGCTTGCCGTAGGCCAGCTGGGGGATGGGATTGTCGCTGTGCTTGACGGCCAGCCACATGGCCGGGATCAGGAAGGCCACCACGATGATGATGTACTGCGCCACCTGGGTCCAGGTGATGGCGCGCATGCCGCCCAGGAAGGAGCACACCAGGATGCTGGCCAGCCCGAGGAAGATGCCGACCGAGAAATCGACGCCCGTGAAGCGCGACGCGATCAGGCCCACGGCATAGATCTGCGCCACCACATAGGTGAACGAGATGGCGATGGTGGCCGCCACGGCCAGCATGCGCACGGCCCGCCCGCCGTCGCCGCCGTCGTAGCGGGCGGCCAGGAAGTCGGGGATGGTGTACTGGCAGAACTTGCGCAGGTAGGGCGCGATCAGCAGCGCCACCAGGCAGTAGCCGCCGGTCCAGCCCATGATGTAGGCCAGGCCGTCGAAGCCGCGCAGGTACAGCCCGCCGGCCAGGCTGATGAAGCTGGCCGCCGAGATCCAGTCGGCCGCCGTGGCCATGCCGTTGAACATGGCCGGCACGCGCCGCCCCGCCACATAGTATTCGAGCACGTTGGAAGTGCGGCTGAGCACACCGATCGACGCATACAGCACGATGGTGCCGAACATGAACAGATAGCCTATCCACTGGCGCGGCATGCCTTCCTGCTCCAGCACGGCCAGCGCCACCAGGAAGCAGGCGAAGCCGGCCGTAAACCACAGGTAGGTGCTGCGCAGGCGGCGGAACAGCGAGCGGCGCGCCGTCATGGACGCTCCTGGCCGTGCTGGCGCCGCCACTGCCGGTCCAGGCGCCGCATGCGCCAGGCGTAGATGCCGAGGATGGCCAGGTAGACCAGGCAGCCGCCCTGGGCCGCCAGGTAGAACGACAGGGGCCAGCCGAACAGGTTCAGGCCAGCCAGTTCGCGGGCGAAGAAGGCGGCGCCGAAGGTGGTGAGCAGCCACAGCAGCAACAGCAGGCCGCTCAGGTGGCGCGTGCGTTGCCAGTGGGCCGATGGCGGGGCGTGCTTATCCATAGTAGATGGTCTCGTCGTCGGGCGCGGGCGGCGCCGGCAGCAGGGGGAAGGTGAGGCGGAACAGGCTGCCGGGCAGCTTGGCCGACTGGCTGCGCGGATTGGCGTAGATGTCGACTTCGGCGCCGTGCTGCTGGGCCACTTCGCGCACGATGGCCAGCCCCAGGCCGCTGCCTTCCACATTGCTGCCCAGGATGCGGTAGAAGCGCTCGAACACCCGTTCCCGCTCGGCCGGCGCGATGCCGGGGCCCGTGTCCTCCACTTCCAGGAAGGCGTGCTCGGCCGTGGCATGGACCCGCACGGTGACGCTGCCGCCGGCCGGCGTGTAGCGCAGCGCGTTGTCGATCAGGTTGGACAGCATTTCACGCAGCATGGTGGGGTCGCCGGCGATCTGCACCGGCTCCGGCGGCGGTTCCAGGCCCAGGTCGATCTGATTGGCGAACGAGGCCGGCACCCAGTCCTGCACCACGTTGCGGGCCAGTTCGCCCAGGTCCAGCGGCGTGAAGGCGACCCCGGCCTGGGGCTGGTTTTCCGTGCGGGCCAGGGCCAGCAGCTGGTTGACGAGGCGGGTGGCGGCCTGCGAACTCTTGGCCAGCTGCTCGAGCGAACGGTGGATTTCCTCGTGGTCGGTCTGGCGCAAGGCCAGCTCGGACTGGGTGCGCATGCCGGCCAGCGGCGTTTTCATCTGGTGCGCGGCGTCGGCGATGAAGCGCTTTTGCATGGCGATCGATTGCGACAGGCGGCCCAGCATGTCGTTCAGGGAATTGACCAGCGGCGAGATTTCCTCGGGCACCTGGCGCGCTTCGATGGGACTCAAGTCGTCCGGGTTGCGGGCCCGGATCCGCTCCTGCAGCTGGGCCAGCGGCGACAGCCCGCGTGCCAGCGCAAACCACACCAGGGCCAGCACGATGGGCAGGATGATGAACTGCGGCAGGATCACGCCCTTGATGATCTCGTTGGCCAGCTTGGCCCGCTTTTCCAGCGTCTCGGCCACCTGCACCAGGGCCTGGTGGGTGTCGTCCGGGTCTTCGTGGTCGAGCTTGACGTAGGAATAGGCCACCCGCACCTGGGTGCCGTGCATGGTGTCGTTGCGAAAGTGGACGGTGCCGGCCCGGAAGTAATCCTCCTCCTGGGGCGGCGGCAGGTCGCGGTCGCCGTCCACATAGACCCCGCCCGGGCCCAGGATCTGGAAGTAGACGTTGTCCACGTCGTCGGCCCGCAGGATGTCGCGCGCCGTGCCGGGCAGGCGCTTGGTGACGGTGCCGTTGACGGCATGCACCTGCTGGGCCAGCACGGTCACGCTGTCCTCGAGCGCATGGTCGAACGGCTGGTTGGCGATGGACTTGGCCACCAGGTAGGTGATGGCGATGCTCATGGGCCACAGCAGCAGCAGGGGGGCCAGCATCCAGTCCAGGATTTCCCCGAACAGCGAATGCTGGATTTCCTCGTCGCGCTCGGCGGCCGGCGGCTGGTAGTCGTCGGCGGCCTGGGCGGCCCCTGGCGCGTCGGCCGGACTCACTTGGCCTCGGGCTTGGCGGCGTCGGCGGGCGCCGGTTCGCTGTATTTCTCCAGGCAATAGCCGAGGCCGCGCACGGTGGCGATGCGGATGCCGCCCACTTCGATCTTCTTGCGCAGCCGGTGCACATAGACTTCGATGGCGTTGTTGCTCACTTCCTCGCCCCATTCGCACAGGTGGTCCACCAGCTGCTCCTTGGACACCAGGCGGCCGCTGCGGGCCAGCAGGATTTCCAGCAAGCCCAGTTCACGGGCCGACAGTTCCAGCATCTGGTCGTTGATGTAGGCGCTGCGGCCAACCTGGTCGTAGCTGAGGGGGCCGTGGCGCACCACGGTGGCGCCGCCGCCGGCGCCGCGCCGGGTCAGGGCCCGCACCCGCGCTTCCAGCTCGGACAGGGCGAACGGCTTGGCCATGTAGTCGTCGGCGCCCAGGTCCAGGCCATTGACGCGCTGCTCGATGGAGTCGGCCGCCGTCAAAATCAGCACCGGCAGCAGCGAGGCGCGCGCGCGCAGCCGGCGCAGCACTTCCAGCCCGGACAGCTTGGGCAAGCCCAGGTCCAGGATCAGCAGGTCGAATTCCTGGGTCGACAGGGCCGTGTCGGCATCCTGGCCGTTTTTCACGCAATCGATGGCATAGCCGGACTGGCGCAGCGAGCGGGTCAGTCCATCGGCCAGCACACTGTCATCTTCGGCAAGTAAAATACGCATGAGTCACTCCGGCGGCAGAAGCCTGTATTGTGTGACATTTCCCCCGGCGAAGCGAATTTTTGTGTCGGACGCCGTCAAGATTTGAGCAGTTTCAAACCTCCTGTAAAATCGCGCTTGCAATAAGCACTGTTTTTTTATACAGTATCGCTTGTACCGACTAAACCCACCCGCGCGTTCCCTTGCGCATCAGGCTGAAAGAACATTATGGACGACAAAAAAGGCGTAGTACCCGCATCTGAAAAGGCCAAGGCCCTCGCCGCTGCACTGGCGCAGATCGAAAAGCAGTTCGGCAAGGGTTCCGTGATGCGCATGGATGCCAGCACCCCGATCGAGGAAGTGCAGGTGGTGTCGACCGGTTCGCTGGGCCTGGACATCGCGCTGGGCGTGGGCGGCTTGCCGCGCGGGCGCGTGGTGGAAATCTATGGCCCTGAATCGTCGGGCAAGACCACGCTGACCCTGCAGACCATCGCGGAAATGCAAAAACTGGGCGGCACCTGCGCCTTCATCGACGCCGAGCACGCACTGGACGTGGGCTACGCGCAAAAGCTGGGCGTGAACCTGCACGAACTGCTGATCTCGCAGCCGGACACGGGCGAGCAGGCGCTGGAAATCTGCGACGCCCTGGTCCGTTCCGGCAGCGTGGACATGGTGGTGGTGGACTCGGTGGCGGCCCTGACCCCGCGCGCCGAGATCGAAGGTGACATGGGCGACTCGCTGCCCGGCCTGCAGGCCCGCTTGATGTCGCAGGCCCTGCGCAAGCTGACCGGCTCCATCAACCGCACCAACACGCTGGTGATCTTCATCAACCAGATCCGCATGAAGATCGGCGTCATGTTCGGCAGCCCGGAAACGACGACGGGCGGCAACGCCCTCAAGTTCTACGCTTCCGTGCGCCTGGACATCCGCCGCACCGGCTCCATCAAGTCCGGCGACGAAGTGATCGGCAACGAAACCAAGGTCAAGGTGGTCAAGAACAAGATCGCCCCACCGTTCAAGGAAGCCCACTTCGACATCCTGTACGGCGCCGGCACCTCGCGCGAAGGCGAGATCCTGGACCTGGGCGCGGAAGCGAAGATCGTCGAGAAGTCCGGTTCGTGGTACAGCTACAACGGCGAACGCATCGGCCAGGGCAAGGACAACGCCCGCGCCTTCCTGCAGGAGCGTCCGCAGCTGGCATGGGAAATCGAGAACAAGGTGCGCGAATCGCTGGGCGTGCGTGCGCTGCCGGCCTTGACCGAAGAGCAGGGTGGCCCGGCGGCCGTCAAGCTCAAGGCCGTCGACAGCAAGGCGGACGCGGCGTAAGAACGGCGTCGCTTTCCCGGCCCGCGCCGCGCCGCGTGGTCGGGAACGACCGATGACCGCAAGTACGAGCGACCACCGAAACGAGCGACCACCGAACCGCAGCGCGGCCGGTGGTTTGTTTTTTATGCAGACCGTGCGCCGTGCGCAGCATGTGCAAGGTCTACAGCATTTGCCGTATGTGCAGAGGGTTTGATGGCAGCACAACAACCTAGCCTGAAGGCGCGCGCCCTGCGCTACCTGTCCATGCGCGAGCACAGCCGCCTGGAGCTGGGCCGCAAGCTGGCCCGCCATGCGGAAGAGGGGGAGGACGTGGACGCCTTGCTGGACTGGCTGGAAAAGAACAACTGGCTGTCGCAGGAGCGCTTTTCCGAAGCCCTGATCCACCGCCGCGCGGCCCGCTACGGCAACAGTCGCATCGTGGCCGAATTGCAAAGCCACGGCGTGGCGGGCGAGGCGCTGCAGGAACTCAAGAGCGGCCTGGCCGAGGATGAGACGGCCCGCGCCTGCGACGTGTGGCGCCGCAAGTTCGGCACCGTGGCCACCGACCGGCTCGAGCGCAACAAACAGATGCGCTTTTTGCTCCAGCGCGGATTTTCCCAGCGCGCCGTGCTGGCGGCCCTGGGCGGGCGCGATCCCGACGACGAGATCTGAGCCGGTGCCGGCGTTCGCCGCACCGAACCCGCGCACCGGACCCGCGCACCGGACCCGATACACCGCGGCCCCGGCCACCCCGGCCTAAAAATGGGGACGTACCCCTTTTTTGTAATATGCCGCCGCCGCGGCCACCCCGGCCT
>NZ_JBYSZG010000031.1:0-71819 GCF_058786935.1 Rugamonas sp. FW305-51 | reverse complement strand
CATAACCTGCTGAGGAAAGGACAGAATCGACGCATTCTAAAACCGGACTTATGCGACAACTATCTTGACGCGCACCGAGGCCGTCACCAAGGAACTTTTTGGAATTCCATAAAAGTTTTCCCGAGCCGATTTTTTGCGAAGGTCCGAGATGGGGCGACAGCACCTGGAGTGACAAAGTGTGAACCTTTCAGGCGGGCAAGATACTACGCTGGCTGGCGTCGGCCGGGTACGGCCACTAGCAGCCGGTCATAGGTAACCCAGAAGGAAATGCAAACGTGAACCTGATTAGATGGTGTAATAGTCTTGCCTCGGCATTTGGATTTGCTTGGGCTTACACATCGTACAAATATGACTGGTTGAATGTTGGCGGTGGTGAAAGTGATTTCAAAGAGTTCTGGATAATTGCCAGCGGCGTTCTTCCGTACATAGCACTGAGCATTTGGATCGTAGCTTTTGGAATTGTCGTTATTGAAGACTGGCGTCGTCCACGGTCTGTAGGCGCTCGTATAGAACGGGCCTCTATTACATTTCTATTGGCGCCGATCGTACTTTGCATAGCCCAATGGTATTTCAATGTCGGCTTTCCAAAGTTCCTAGTCCGATATTGATATGGTGCCTCGAAGGACCGAATACGAGGGTCCGCAACGGGGCGGAAGCCGACTGTGACTCTAAAAACGCAGGCTGTTCATTATTCTACAATGGCCCCAATCTTGAATGCCGTTGCCTAAGATTAGTCGCCGGATAGCGATGTCGATACCGGCTCAGCATCCCCCTGCGCAGCATCATGGCAGCAAACGCCAATCTTATTCCCATCCGGATCGCGAAAATATGCGCCGTAATAGTCCGGGTGATAGTGCGGCCGCAACCCCGGCGAACCTTCGCAGAAGCCGCCGTTGTCCAAGGCACTTGCATATGCGCGGTCGACCGCCGCGCGCGATGGTGCCAGCAGTGCAACCATCTGGCCATTGCCCGCTGCGGCCGGTTCGCCGTCGAATGGCGTGCCGATCAGGAACAGGGGGCGCGGAGCATCCTCCTTCATCCACCCCGCCCACGGCCTGGCCGCATCCTGGAACTTCAGTTGCAGCCCAAGCTCCTTCATGACCGCAGAATAGAATCGTAACGCCCGTTGAAAATCCGTGATGCCAATGAAAACATGGGAAATCAATCTAGCCTCTTCGCTGGTTGGCGTCAGTAACTTGGAGACGTAACGCGAAAAACCGTGTTACGTCCCAAGTATAGAAAAAACCGTGTTACGTCCCCGGTTTTGCGGCCGGTCAGAGCGCGCGGCCGTCGAACTGCTGGACGGGGATGGTGCTCAGGTCGATGTCTTCGAGGCAGCGGATGTTGATGGCGGCGACGGCGTTGCCCTTGGGGTCGGTGCCTTCACCGTACGGGTGGATGCCGCACACGGGACAGAAATTGTGCTTGATGACGTGCTTGTTGAACATGTAGGTGCTCGCCGCGTCTTCCGGCGTGAGCAGGTGCAGCTCCGCGCGCGGCACAAACCAGAGCAGCGAGCCTTTACGCTGGCAGATCGAGCAGTTGCATGCCAACGCTCCCTTGATTTCACCTTCGACTTCAAATGCGACTTTGCCGCAATGGCAGCTGCCTTTGTATTTCATGGGCCACTCCTGGAAATCTGTCTCTCGCGGGCCAGGCATCCTGGCGCCGTGTGAGGCAATAGGTTGATGGGACCCGGCCCGCGCCGCGGACCTGGCCGCGGCGTCAGATGCCGAGTTGACGAGCTGCTAATTCTTTCATGATTTCTTCCGCGCCGCCACCGATCATGGCCACTTTTACTTCACGATAGATACGCTCGCTCGCCATGCCCCGCATATAGCCCATGCCGCCCAGCGTCTGCACGGCCTGGTCGGCGCAAAATTGCATGGTCTGGGTCGCGTGGTTCTTGAGCATGCACACGTCGGCCACCCAGTCGGGCCCAGTCTGCTGGCGGTCGGCCCGCTCGGCTATGTTGTTGAGCCAGGCGCGGGTGGACTCGATCCGCATCTTCATGTCCACCAGCTTGTGCCGCACCACCTGGTGGTTGACCAGCGCGGCGCCGAAGGTCTTGCGCTCGCGGGCCCAGGCCAGCGCTTCGTCGTAGCAGCATTCGGCCATGCCCAGCGCCATCGCGGCCAGCGACATGCGCTCGCCGTTGAAGTTGGACATGACGATCTTGAGTCCCTTGCCTTCCTCTCCAATCAGGTTGGCGGCCGGCACGCGCACGCCGTCGAAGCGCAAATGGGCCGTGTCGGAACACAGCCAGCCCATTTTCTTCAGGCGCGCGCGCGACAGGCCGGCCGCGTCACCCGGCACGGCCAGCAGCGAGACGGCGCCCACGCCGCCGTGTTCCGCGCCCGTGCGCACGGCCACCGTGATCCAGTCGGCCCGCATGCCGGAGGTGATGAACACTTTTTCGCCATCGATCACGTAGCTGTCGCCATCGCGCCGGGCCGTGGTGCGCAGGGTGGCCACGTCCGAGCCGCCGCCCGGTTCCGTGATGGCCAGCGCGGCGATCTTGCGCCCGGCCAGCACGTCGGGGATCACGCGCTGCTGCAGCTCCAGGCTGCCGTGGCGCAGGATGGGCGGCAGGCCGATGGTGTGGCTGAAGGCGCCGGCCATCACGCCGCCGCTGCCGCAATGGCGCGACAGCGTGACCGACAAGGCATTTTTCAGGGCCCACGGCGCCGGCGTGCCGCCCAGTTGCTCCGGATAGCCCATGCCCAGCCAGCCCAGTTCGGCCAGCTTGCCGTACAGCGCGCGCGGGAATTCGCCGGCTTCTTCCCAGTCTTCCAGGTAGGGCCGGATCTCGGTCGCGGCAAAGCGGCGCGCGGCGTCTTCGATTGCGGCGATGTCGGCGGCGGTAAAGTCGCCGGGGTTAGTGCCACTCATGTGCGTCCTTCAGCTGTCGTTGACAAATAACCATGCTAGCCGAAGATGGTCGATAGGTCTAGACATGATGTCCAATACTGTGGCGTAATGGGCGCATGGGCGCCCGCGGTAACGGTTTGCGGGGCCAGGGCGCTACAATGGCGCCTGTCTTGGCCGCCGCCCGTCGCGCCGGCCCGTGTGCAATCCGAGAAAGAACAGCCAGATGCGATCCGTCACCCTCCGTCCGCGCAACGATGGCGCCGACAAGCCTTCCGCCACCATCGCCAGCGTGATCAGCGCCTGCGAACGTTTGCTGAACAAGGGCGAAAGCTTCACCACGCTGTCGATCGAGCAGCTGGCCAAGGAGGCCGGCATCGCCCGTGCCACGTTCTATCTGCACTTTCGCAACAAGGGCGAGATCGTGCGCCACCTGATGGCCCAGGTCGGGCGCGAGGTGCGCCACGCGGCCAAGGCCAAGCTGGCCAACCTGGACCAGTTCGGCCGCGCCGAGTTCCTGTCGTTCATGGAGGATACGATCGATATCCAGTACCGCCATCGCGCCGCCATGCGCGCCACGGTGGAACTGTCGGCCTACGATCCCGGCGTGGCCGAGATCTACCGCGGCCTTGTGAACGAGGTGGTGCACGACTTCCGCCGCATCATCGCCAGGCTGGAGGCGGCCGGCGGCGCCCATCCCGATGTGAAGCCGGAAGTGGCCGACATCCTGAGCTGGGCCACGGAGCGCAGCTGTGCCCAGATGCTGCGCGACGACGACACGCCGCAGCGCCGCCAGGAGATGGCGGAACTGCTGACGCACGTGGTGTGGAGCGCCATCGCCCGGCCCGCGCCCTTGCCTGCGCCGGGCGGCAAGGCCGGGCTGAGGTCCTGACTCAGGTCTTGAGCTTGATGAGCAGGTTCAGGAGCTTCATGGCGCGGCCCGTGTAGGGCGGCTGGAACAGCATCTGGATCGCCGACACGGGGCCCTGGTAGAACACGGGCCGCAGCTTGGAGAAGGTGTTGAAGCCTTCGCGTGAGTGGTAGTGGCCCATGCCGCTGGGCCCCACGCCGCCGAACGGCAGGTCGTGCTGGGCCACGTGCAGCAGCGCTTCGTTGACCGATACGCCGCCCGACATCACATGGGTGATGTAGAACTGCGCCAGCGCCTTGTCGTTGGTGTAGGGGTAGATGGCCAGCGGACGGTCGCGGCGGTTGATGTATTCGGCCACTTCCTTCTTGTCGCGGTAGGTGCGCACCGGCAGGATGGGGCCGAAGATTTCGCGCTGCGACAGCAGCATTTCCGGGGTCGGATTGAGCACGATGTGGGGCGCGAACTTGCGCAGCGCGGCGTCCGGCTTCTGGTCGCCGGCCAGGTTGACCAGGCGGGCGCCCTTGGCGCGCGCGTCCTCCAGCGTGTGGCCCAGGCGCTCGTAGGAGCGCTGGTCGATGATGGAGGTGAAGTCGGCGCCGTTGATGTCGGGATAGCGCTCGGCGAACAGCCGCGTGCAGTGGCCCACGAATTCCTCCACCGCCTGTTCCGGGATGAACACATAGTCGATGGTGGTGCAGATCTGCCCCGCGTTGAACAGCTTGACCCACAGGATGCGCTCGGCCGCCGTCTTGATCGAATAATCCGGCCCGACGATAGCGGGCGACTTGCCGCCCAGTTCCAGCGTGACGGGCGTGAGGTTGCGGGCCGCGTTGGCCATCACGGCGCGGCCGGTGGCGCCGGAGCCGGTGAACAGCAGGTGGTCGAACGGGATGGACGAGAAGGCCGGGCCGCGGCCATTGCCGTCTTCGAAGAACTTGAGCTTATCTTCGGGGAAGTAGTTGGGGCTGATGCGCATCAGCAGTTCGGCCAGGTGCTGCGAGTTTTCCGACATCTTGACCATGGCGCGGTTGCCTGCGGCGAAAATGGAGGCCAGCGGGCAGAAAGTCAGGTTGAGCGGGAAGTTCCACGGCACGATCACGCCCACCACGCCCAGCGGCTGCGGGATCACGCGGTTGGTGGCCAGCGGGTGCACCATGATGTCGATCTTGCGGCGCTGGGGGCGCATCCAGCCCTTGAGGTCCTTGATGGAATCCTTGATCGTTTCCAGCACCACGAAGAATTCGGCGAACAGGGTCTCGAATTCGGAGCGGTTGCCGTAGTCGCGGTTGATGGCGGCCACCAGCTCTTCGCGGTTTTCCTTGAGCATGCGGGCCAGCTGCTGCAGGTCGCGCCGGCGTTCGGCGTAGCTGGGTTCCGGGTGCACGTGATAGGCCGCGCGCTGGCGCTCGAAGCAGGACTGGAAGTCGGCCGGGATCTGGATCTGGTCCAGGTGGGAGGTGGGTGCGTTCATGTTCGTTCCTTCCTGTGTAAGGGTCAGGCGGGGGTGCGCAGTTCGCGGCGCAGGATCTTGCCTACGGCGGACTTGGGCAGCGCATCGACAAAGGCGATCTGCCGGGGGACCTTGTAGGCGGTCAGTTCCTTGCGGCAGAACTCCGTCAGCTCGGCTTCACTCAGCTGCGCTTGCGGCGCACGTACGACAAACAGCTTGACGGCCTCGCCGGTCTTTTCGTCCGGCACGCCCACGCAGGCGCATTCCAGCAGGCCGGGGCAGGCCGACGCCACGGCCTCGATCTCGTTGGGGAACACGTTGAAGCCCGAGACGATGATCATATCCTTTTTGCGGTCCACGATCTTGAGGAAACCGCGGCTGTCGAACACGCCCACGTCGCCAGTGCGGAAGTAGCCGTCGGCCGTGAAGGCGGCCGCGTTGGCTTCCGGCTGTTGCCAGTAGCCGCGCATGACCTGCGGACCCTTGACGCACACTTCGCCCGCCGCGCCGGGCGCCGCTTGGTCGCCGTTCTCGTCGAGCAGTTTGATGTCGGTGTCCGGCAGCGGCAGGCCGGTGGTGCCGGTGAAGGAGGTCACGTCGCCCGGCGTGAAGGTGACGATGGGGCTGGTCTCGGACAGGCCGTAGCCTTCGCGGATGAAGCGCCCGGTAATGGCCATCCAGCGCGCCGAGGTGGTTTCGATCACGGCCGCGCCGCCGCCGCCGGCCAGGCGCAGGCGGGAGAAGTCCACTTCGACTATGCGCGGGTGCGCCACCAGCCCCGCATACAGGGTGTTGACGCCCATGAAGGAAGTGGGACGGGCCGCCTTCATCACGTCGATGAAGCCGTCCATGTCGCGCGGATTGGGCACCAGCCAGTTGTGCGCGCCCACCGTGAAGAAGCTGAGGAAGTTCACCGTCAGCGCGAAAATATGGTACAGCGGCAGCGCCGTGACGATCACCTCGTCGCCCGGCACCACGCAGTCGGCCATGATGGCCTTGAACTGCTCGACGTTGGCGACCACGTTGCGGTGCGACAGGGCCGCGCCCTTGGACAGGCCGGTGGTGCCGCCCGTGTACTGCAGGAACAGCAGGTCCGCGCCCGTCAGCGCGACGGGCGCGAACGGCAGGCCGGCGCCCGCCTGCAGCGCGTCGGCCAGCATGACGGCGGAGGTCAGGCGCGCATCGACCGGCGGGCTGGGCATCTCGACGGCCGTGCCGTCGCCCGGGGTGGCGATGATGACGGTCTTGAGCGCCGTGCGCGGCATCACCTCGGCCACCGTCGCCGAAATGCCGCTGTAGGCGATGATGACCTCGACGCCGGCGTCGTTCAGCTGGTGCTCCAGTTCGCGCGGCGTGTACATGGGATTGACGTTGACCTGCACCGCGCCGGCGCGGGCTATGCCCAGGAAGGCGATCGGGAAGGCCATGAAATTGGGCGACATGACGGCGATGCGGTCGCCTTTTTTCACGCCCAGCGCCTGCTGCAGGTAGGCGGCAAAGGCGCGCGACTGGCGGTCGATGTCGGCGTAGCTCAGGGTCTGGCCCAGGCAGGTGAACGCGGGCTGGCCCGCGTAGCGCGCCATCGCTTGCTCCAGCATGGCGGTGACGGATGGATAGGCATCGGGGTCGATGTGGGCGGGCAGGGCGGTGCACTCTTGCATATTGCGGGTATCCTGTTGTTGTGATGACGGTGGATATGTCTCCAGAGTGAACGATTGTGGGGCACAAGGGCAAGACGCACCAGTGTTGATCGCGCCATTAATTTATCTTAAAATGCCACAATGAGCAGCCCAGCCACCTCCCCAGCCTCCCGCATGGCGCAGTCCGGGCCTGCCATACCGGCCGCCGGCAGTGCGCTGCCGTCCGCATGGTTCGAACCCTGCATCCATTCCGCCTACGTCCAGATCCTGGCTAAGTTCCTGCATGCGCGCGGGCTGGCCTTGCCGTGGCCGGTGTCGGGCCAGGGCAGGCTACTGCCGTTCCTCGACGTGCTGCCGCTGCTGGACGCGGTGCAGGCGGCGGCCAACCCGGACTTCGGCATCGAACTGGGCCTGGCGATACCGGCCGCGGCGCACGGGTTGAAAGGCATGGCAGCCATGTCCAGTCCCACGTTGTGGACGGCGATGGAAACGTTTGTGCGTTACGCCCATATCCGCGACCATCTGTTTCAGTACCGCTGCCAGCGCGCCGGCGGCTACGCCACGCTGGAACTGCATCCACGCGTGCCGCTGCACCAGTACACCCGCTTCCTGCAGGGAGCGACGGTGCATGCGACGTTCAATATCTTCCGCGCCATCGCGGACGAGGCGGCGCTGCGCCAGGCCATCGTCGTGCTGCCGTGGCAGGCGCCCGGCACGCCGGACGGCGCCGCCGCCAGCGCGTGGCAGGTGGAGTACGGCGGCAAGGTGCCGGCCATCCGCTTCCCGCTCCAGGTCGCGGACGAAGCGTCACAGACGGCCGACGCCGACCTGCATGCCCGCATGTGCAAGGCCGGCGACGAGGAGCTGACCCGGCTGGCCGGCAGCATAGGGGCGCGCGTGCGCCACCTGATGCATCAGGGGCAGCCGGCCTGGCCCACGCTGGCCGACATTGCCGGCCGCCTGGCGCTGTCGCCGCGCACGCTGGTGCGCCGGCTGGAGTCGGAAGACCTCAGCTACCAGCAGCTGCTGGACGAGGTGCGCAATGAGCTGGCGTGCTGGTATCTGCGCCAGTCGGCCCTGCCCATGAGCGACATCGCCGAGCGCACCGGTTTCAGCGACCAGGCCAATTTCAGCCGCGCGTTCGGGCGCTGGCAGGGGCAGACGCCGCGCGAGTACCGGCGCCGGTTCCAGGTCGAAGGGCAGGCCGCGCCATAAGGCCGGGCTGATACTGTGCCGCCCCATTCGCGGGCTGGCCGGCAGTGCAAAAGAAAACCTCAACTGTGTACCATGGCTTCGCCTCGCGCCAACGTTGTTTTATACCCAAAAATTGTATACAAAATCGGTTGACAATGAATCCACGCGAGCGCAATATCGCCAACAACAGGACTGCACACACCTTGGCAGCAACCTGGTTACGGCGATCGTCACCCGATCCCGTCTATCGCGGCCCGTTCCGCGGCGTCACACCAGCACCACCGAATACAAGCTTGAACCACGCGCCCGGCCGCAGCCGCGCGCGCAGCGGCACTCGAATTGAAATGCGTTCGGCCTTGGGCATGCCTTACGCGCAGTCGGTAGTACGTAACGCCCTACATAAAATAGATGGAGACAAAGTTCATGAATCACTTGTTGTTTCAGGTCGAGGATCGGCCGCCTTTATTCACTACAGTCCTGCTGGC
Source organism: Rugamonas sp. FW305-51 (assembly GCF_058786935.1). Taxonomy (NCBI): domain Bacteria; kingdom Pseudomonadati; phylum Pseudomonadota; class Betaproteobacteria; order Burkholderiales; family Oxalobacteraceae; genus Rugamonas; species Rugamonas sp. FW305-51. Next base: position 63,311 of record NZ_JBYSZG010000031.1, on the reverse strand, counting down.
CGCTCAGCATATGCTGGCCGCGCTGGGCGGCATCATCGCAGTACCGCTGGTAGTGGGGGCCGCCCTCAAACTGCCGGCCGACCAGATCATCACCCTGATTAACGCGGCGCTGCTCGGTTCCGGCATCGTCACCCTGATCCAGTGCAAGGGCGTGGGCCCGATCGGTATCCGCCTGCCATGCGTGATGGGCACCAGTTTCGCCTTTGTGGGCGCGGCCATCTCCGTGGGCCTGGAACACGGCGTGCCCGGCATCCTCGGCTCCTCGCTGGCCGGCTCCGTGGTGATGATCGCCGGTAGCTTCTTCATGCCCCAGATCCGCAAGCTGTTCCCCCATGCCGTCACGGGCGTGGTGGTCACCATGATCGGCCTGTCGCTGGTGCCGGTGGCGGTGGACTGGGCGGCCGGCGGTTTTGCGCCGGGTGCCGTGTACGGCGCGCCGCTCAACCTGGGCATCGCCGCCTTCGTGCTGGTCACCGTCATCATGCTGGTGCAGTTCGGTAAAGGCATCGTGTCCGCCGCCGCCGTGGTGATCGGCATGTTCGTCGGTTACCTGCTGTGCGTCTCGCTCGGCATGATCGATTTTTCGCAGGTGCGCAACGCCCAGGTGTTCGCCCTGCCGCAGCCGTTGCACTATGGACTGTCGTTCCCCGTGGCCGGCATCGTCGCCATGGGTGTGGCCTTCCTGGTGACGATGGTGGAAACGACCGGCACCTTCATGGCGCTGGGCGCGGCCACCAACACCAAGATGCGCGGCAAGACGCTGGCGCGCGGCATCCTGTGCGACGGCGTCGGTTCGGCCTTCGCCGCGCTGCTGTCGAGCCCTCCCGTATCGACCTTTGCCCAGAACGTGGGCGTGGTATCGCTGACCGGTGTGGCCAGCCGCCACGTGGTGGCGCTGACCGGCGTGATGCTGTTCCTGGCCGGCCTGTTCCCGGTGCTGGGCGCCATCGTCGTCACCATTCCCCAGCCGGTGCTGGGCGGCGCGGGCCTGATGATGTTCGCCATGATTATCTCGGCCGGCGTCCAGCTGCTGAGCCATGTGGAGCACACTAAGCGTAACGGCATCATCATGGCGGTGGCCATCGGCTGCGGCCTGGCCGTGACCGTGCGGCCGGACCTGCTGTCCAAGCTGCCCGCCTTCGTCAAGGAAGTATTCGGTTCCGGCATCACCGTCGGCGCGCTGGTGGCCGTGGCGCTGAACCTGGTGCTGCCCGAGCGTCCCGTCGAGCTGGACGACGATGATGAAGAGGACGTCCCCCAGGCTTTCCTGACGCAGGAGCGCGAAGCAGCTTAAACTAGCACCCTGCAACATTTTTCAAGGCCGGCAAGCGATTGCCGGCTTTGGCCATTCACATTGTTTCCGCAGTGCGCGTGCATTGTTTCCGCAGTGTTTTTTCATTCTTCTTATTTCGACAAAAAATGACTAAGACTCTCTTGATCAAGAACGCCCGCGTAGTGGTGACCATGGATGACGAACGGCGCGAGATCGCCGGCGGCGGTGTCTTCATCCGCGACAATGTGATCGTGCAGGTGGGACCCACCGCCTCGCTGCCGCAGGAGGCGGACGAGGTGATCGACGCCGCCAATCATGTGGTGATGCCTGGCCTGATCAACACCCACCACCATATGTACCAGAGCCTGACGCGCGTGATCCCGGCCGCGCAGAACGGCGAGTTGTTCAACTGGCTGACCAACCTCTATCCGATCTGGGCCAACCTGACGGCCGACATGGTGCATGTCTCCACCCTGACGGCGATGTCGGAACTGATCCTCTCGGGCTGCACCACCAGCAGCGACCACCTGTACATCTATCCGAACGACTGCCTGCTCGATGACAGCATTGAGGCGGCCCGCAAGATCGGCATGCGCTTCCACGCGGCGCGCGGCTCGATGAGCGTGGGCCAGTCCAAGGGCGGCCTGCCGCCGGACCGCGTGGTGGAGGAGGAGGGCGCGATCCTCAGGGATACCCAGCGCCTGATCGAGACCTACCACGACAGCAACCGCTACGCGATGGAGCGCATCGTGGTCGCCCCATGCTCGCCGTTCTCCGTCTCGCGCGACCTGATGAAGGAAGCGTCGGCCATGGCGCGCAGCTACGGCGTGTCGTTGCACACCCACCTGGCGGAAAACGCCAACGACATCGCCTACAGCCGCGAGAAGTTCAACATGACGCCGGCCGAATACGCCGAGGATTGCGGCTGGGTGGGTCACGACGTGTGGCACGCGCACTGCGTGCAGCTCGACGACGACGGGATCTACATGTTCGGCCGCACCGGCACTGGTATCGCCCATTGCCCGTGCTCGAACATGCGCCTCGCTTCCGGCATCGCGCCGATCCGCAAGATGCTGGACCAGGGCGTGTCCGTGGGCCTGGGCGTGGACGGCTGCGCCTCCAACGATTCCGGCCACATGCTGGGCGAGGTGCGCCAGGCCATGCTGCTGCAGCGCGTGGGCTACGGGCCGGACGCCATGACGGCGCGCCAGGCGCTCGAGGTGGCCACGCTGGGCGGCGCCAGGGTGCTCAACCGCGACGACATCGGCGCGCTCAAGCCGGGCATGGCGGCCGACATCGTCATGTTCAAGCTGGACCAGATCGGCTTTGCCGGCGCGCTGCACGACCCGGTGGCGGCGCTGGTGTTCTGCACCCCGTCCAACGTCAACTACAGCATCATCAACGGCAAGGTGGTGGTACGCGACGGCGTGTTGGGCACGGTCGACCTGCCGCTGGTGATCGAACGCCACAACCAGCTGGCACGGGAGCTGGCGCTGGCTACCGGCGCCTGAACCGGGGGCTGCCTGTGACGCCGCTGCCGTCAGGCGACGGCGGTACTGCCGTTAAGTTAGCGGTCTTGTCAATCGACGCTCCAAGAAAAAGGGGTACGTCCCCATTTCCAAGAAAAGGGGTACGTCCCCATTTTTGTCCACGAAGCCGGCTTGGAGGTTCCTTGACTTTACGGCGGTAGGCGCCGGCGGGCTACATCAGCAAGGCGGTGACCAGGTCGCGCCGTCCCTCGGCGGCGCTGCCGTCGAAACGCAAGGCCGCTTCCACATGGCTCAGGTGGTGCAGCATCAGGCTGGCGGCGCGCTCGGCGTCGCCGGCCTTGGCCGCCTCCAGGAAGGTGGTGTGCTCGTCCGACGAGCAGACGGCGTCGCGGTCCGACTGGTACAGCATGGTGATGAGGGTGCTGCGGCCCACCAGTTCGCGCACGATCTCCTTGAGCACGTGGTTGCCCACCACGTCGGCCAGCAGCACGTGGAAGTCGCCCAGCAGCTGCGAGCGTTCCTTGGAATTCTGGCCGCCGGCCAGGGCCTTGCGTTCGGCCTTCAGGTGCTGCTCGAGCATGCGATAGTCGGCCGGACGGGCCTTGGCCACGAACTCGCGCGCCAGCGCCCCTTCGATGATGCGGCGCGCCGCGAAGATGTCGCGCGATTCCGTTTCGCTGGGCTGGCTGACGAAGGCGCCCTTGTCGGGCACGATCTTGATCAGGTTGTCCTTGGACAGGATCAGCAGGGCGGCGCGGATCTTGGTGCGGCTGACCGAGTACAGCCGGCACAGCGCCTCCTCGCGCAGCTTGGTCCCGGGCGGCAGCTTGCGCGCGGCGATGGCTTCGGCGATGTGGTTGGCGATCTCGCTGGAGCTGGCGCCGCCGGTCTGGATATCGTCCGCGGTTGCTGGTGTGGTGCTCATAGGGTGGGCGATGGTGGCAGGTCGATGGCGTGCTGGCTGCGTAGTGGATGCTTGGTGGACGCTTAGTGAACGTTCTTTGCGCTGGCTTTTTCCTGCTGTACGAGGATGAACGGACTGACCACGACGGCCCACAGCTCGGCGTCCGACTCCAGCCAGCTCTGGGCCTGCTGGTCCGACACCTTGCCCACCAGGCCACTGTTCATCCACTGGCTGATATTGGCCTTGTCGTCATGCGAGATGCGCACGGCCACGTCGACCAGGTCCAGCGAGTTGGCCACCCACACCACGTTACCGGCGGCGAAATGCTTGAGCAGTTCAGTCCATGGCAGGCGGGCGGTTTCGCGGTTCACTTTGAGGCGCAGGTCGGTGTCGTTTTCAGGTTTGGTTTGCATACATGTTCTTCAGTAATGGATGTGGCCTGTGGCCGCATACGGTCATCGTATCCAGCGATCGCATAGGCGGCTGGATACGGTCATGGGATACGCCCATGGGATACGCACATGTTAACCGATCGCCCGGCCGTTGGCGATATCGGGACTGCGAAGATTGTTGATTGCTCAACTATCGGCCGCCGGCGCCACCTGTTCGATGCGCGGCTCGGGCGTGCCGTGCCAGCTCAGGCGATACACGTCCCCCTTGCGCACATTGCCCACCAGGGCCGGACGGAAGCAGGCCAGGTTGGTGCCCTCGGGCCGGCGCGCGCTGGGATAGATCACACCCATCGAGCCGGCGTCCAGCAGCCGGCCGGCCAGCTGCTGCGAGTCGATATAGCTGGCCGGGTCCAGGCAGCCGGCGTAGCGGGGCTGGGAGCGCAGGTCGTGGAAGCTGGCTGTGAAGTCGGCCAGCATGGTCTGGTAGTTCACGCTGTCGTCGAAACGGTTGATCTCCATGTACTCCACGGTCTTGTGGAAGCACACTTCGGCCAGCGCCGTTTCCACCTCGAAGGCGCAGTACCAGGCGCCGCGCAGGCCGTCGTTGAAGCGGCTGCCCTCCGGGCGGGCGTAGGTGAAGGCGGCGTTGATGATGCGGAAGTTGGGCACGCCGAACACCAGTTCGTCCATGCTGATGCCGGGCGCGCCGCCGTGCTGCGCCACCAGGCGCGCGTTGGTGGCGTTGTCGAGGTCGAACAGGTCGTGCAGGTGGTCGTCGTCCTCGGCCAGCGGCGCCAGCACCGAATCCTCCACGTCGGCAAAGCGCGACGGGAGCAGGCGGCAGGTGTCGAACTGGCGCAGCGTGGTCAGGGGAGGCGTGAGGCGGGGGATCAGGCTGACCGGCACTTACAGCCCTCCGCGGCGTGCGTCGAGCAGCTGGCGCACCGTCTGCATGGCCAGCAGGCCGCCGCCCAGCATGTGGGCCAGCGGGGTGCGGCCGCCGAAAATCTGGTTGGTGTTGGGCAGGCTGACCCACTCGTCGGCCAGCTTGTCGCCGTACAGGATGTGCAGCGCCTTGTAGATGCCCAACAGGTAGGAGATGCGCGTGATGCGGTCCACCTCCAGCACCCGTTCCGGATGCTTTTTCCACTCGTAGTAGGCGCTGGAAGAGAGCCCGCCCAGCAGTTCGCGGGCGTCGTCGTCGCGCAGGTTCCAGGCGGCGGCCAGCCGGAAGAAGCCCTTCAGGGCGGACTTGGAGAGGCGCTCGCGCTCGGCCTTGGCGTTCAGGTCGACCAGTACCGTGGGTTCGAAGCGGCTCTTGGGGTAGGCGTAGGTGGGATGCATATATCCTCCGTTTATGGATTCTTTATACTCCATTTCAGGATGATTGGCAATCGTGCGCGCGGTTTTTCCTCAGGGTATGCCCCGTTAAGCCGCGGTGCCGGTCCTCGTTTTTGGCTCCGTTGTCTAATTGGGTCGAAACTGTGGCAATCCGGGCTAATGGCGTCCAAAATTTTCGAGCTGCAAAATTCTATAGACTGCAATCGACTCCGCAAAGCAACCCCGGGACCGAATTGGACTTTTTGCCGCCCCGGTTTAGACCGGTATGGAGAGTCAATGGCAATTTATAGCCTGCATAGTCTTTCGTCAGATCACGCTGGTTCGGCATGCTCCACCAGCAGCTGCACCTTGGTGACGCCGTTGTATTCGTTGGCATCGAGCCGGAACGCGACCCGGGCACGGTCGCCCAGCGCGTCCACGTGGCCGAACCAGATGGCGTCGTAGCGCGTGCCGTTCTTCTCCAGCAGCAGCTTGAGGTGGCGCTCCTTGAGGATGCGCTGGCTGACGACGCGGAATTCGTCGCAGAACACGGGTGGCGCAAAGCCCTGGCCCCATACCTGGCCATCCATCAGGGCGATGAAGTTGGTGGTGTAGCAGTCGTCCTCCAGCGGGCCGTCCGTTTCGATCACCCGTTCCAGCTGCTGCGCCGTGAGCCAGGCGCGGCCCACTTCCTCGAAGGCGGCCGAGAAGGCGTCGAACGCTTCGGCCCGGATGGTCAGGCCGGCCGCCATGGCGTGGCCGCCGAACTTGTCGATCAGGCTGGGCGCGCGTTTCGATACCAGGTCCAGCGCGTCGCGCAGGTGGAAGCCGGGGATGGATCGGCCGGAGCCCTTGAGCCAGCCGTCCGCGCCGGGCGCGAAGGTGATGGTGGGGCGGAAGAACTTCTCCTTCAGGCGCGAGGCCACGATGCCGATCACGCCCTGGTGCCAGCTGTCGTCGAACACGCTGATGGTGCTACTGTTGGCCGGCTCGAACTGGTCCAGGTGCAGCAGGGCCGCGTCCTGCATCTCGGCCTCGATTTCGCGCCGCTTCAGGTTGATGTCGTTGAGCTGCTGCGCCAGTTCCCAGGCGCGGCCCTCGTCGTCCGTGAGCAGGCATTCGATCCCCAGCGACATGTCCTCCAGCCGGCCGGCCGCGTTCAGGCGCGGGCCGAGCGCGAAGCCCAGGTCGAAGGGATTGGCGCTGCGCGGTTCGCGCCCCGCCACCCGGAACAGCGCCGCCACGCCCGCGTGCATGCGCCCCGCGCGCATGCGCTTGAGGCCCTGCGCCACCAGGATGCGGTTGTTCGGGTCCAGCCGCACCACGTCGGCCACGGTGCCCAGCGCCACCAGGTCCAGCAGGCTGTCGAGCTTGGGCTGGGTCTGGGCGTCGAACACGCCGCGCCGGCGCAGTTCCGCGCGCAGCGCCAGCAGCACGTAGAACACCACGCCCACGCCGGCCAGGTGCTTGCTGGGGAAGCCGCAGGCCGGCTGGTTGGGATTGACGATCACGCGCGCGTCGGGCAGCGTGTCCGCCGGCAGGTGGTGGTCGGTCACCACCACTTCGATGCCGCGCCGGTTCGCTTCGGCCACGCCGTCGATGCTGGCGATGCCGTTGTCCACGGTGATGATGATGTCGGGCTGCTTTTCGCGCGCCGTCAGGGCCACGATCTCCGGCGTGAGGCCGTAGCCGTATTCGAAGCGGTTGGGCACGATGAAGTCCACCTGTGCGCCCATGCTGCGCAGGCCGCGCAGGGCGGTGGCGCAGGCGGTGGCGCCGTCGCAATCGTAGTCGGCCACGATCACCATGCGCTTGCCGGCGGCGATGGCGTCGGCCAGGAACACGGCCGCCGCGTCCACATGCAGCAGGCCCGATGGCGGGATCATGGCCGCCAGTTCGCTCGACAGCTCCTTGATGTCGGTCAGGCCGCGCGCCGCATAGAGCCGGGCCAGCACGGGGTGAACCCCGCCCTGGCGCAGCATTTCGGAAGTGCGGAAGGAGCAGGGGCGGGTAGCGATGCGGGTCATGTCGATAACTTGTTCAGGGTGGGCTTGCGCCAGAATTTACGTTGCGCCAGTTTGCTGGTGGTGTAGGCGATACTGGTGTGGCGGTGGCTCAGCACCAGCGTGGCGCGCGTCACACGGCCGCTGTGCAGCGCCGCCAGCAAGGGCGCGAACCATTGCTGCTCCAGCTGCTGCATGGCGTCCAGCCAGGACGACCATTCGCCGGCGATGGCCGGTTCGATCAGCTGGCCCAGCACGGCCTGCGGACGCGGGCCGCCTTGCGCCAGCAGCATGTCGAACGTGGCATCGCGCAGCGCCGGTGGGCTGATGGCGCGCAGCCAGGGCTGGCCCGCGATCACGGCGGGGCCGGCGGCGGGCCGGCCGGCGGCGGCGCCACCCCACAGCCAGAACGAATTGACGGGCGGCAGACCGCGCGCCTGGCGTGCCTCGTTGACGGGGTGTTCGTACCACAGCATCTGGATTTCGTTCTGCAGCTTGCGGAAGGCGATGGCGTTGTCGCCCTCGGGCATCCAGTCGCTCAGGTTCATGCCGGTCACGCAGTCGGGGGAAGCGGTGCGCAGGTCTTGCCAGTCGTCGGCGCGCATGAACCAGGTGCCGGCGTCGCCGTACAGCAGCGGCTTGCCCAGTTCCTCGAAATAGGGCCGGGCCGACTCGTACAGGGCGCGGGCATCGGCGTCATCCAGCCGCAGCTGGCGCGGGTCGGCCAGCGTCAGGTGGGTGCGCGCCATCTGCACGTGGATAGGGTGGACAATGAACCAGTGGCCGTCGGCCTGCGCGGCGTCAAACCCGGCCAGCGCGGCGGCGGCCAGCGGGGCGCTCTGCTCGGCCGGCGCCGCGCCCGGTCCGGGCGGCGCGGTACGCTGTCCGGCTACCGTGGCGTCTTGCAGTCCCAGCGCGCGGGCCAGCCAGGCTTCGTAAGGGAGCGTGCGGGCGCCCGTGTCTGTCGTTTCCCGGCGCTCGGCGGCGGTGCGTGACAGCAGGGCGGCGAGGGCGGGCAGATCGAGGGCGCGCTGGAGGTCGGGAGCAAGTTCGGACGGGGGCAGGGCGAACGGCAAGGCGAGGGTAATCTGTGTCATGCGGCATTGTAACTTTATCCGTGCCCGTCCGGGAGAGCTGGCGCCCGCTCATCGTCGCCGTGCCATGCCACTTATCGTTAATTGAAATTATTAAATTGCAATCTTGTCCATGTAGTAATATCGATCATGCCGGACCAGTTCCGTCGAGCTACGCCATGCTGCTGGCCGGCGTGAGCCTGATGGACTTTGGCGGGCGCCAAAAGCGCGCCATCCACCCCATGACATGCTATTTATATGGCAAACTGCGGGCTCACAAACATTCCACCGTTTTGGGACTCCATGAGCATCATCCAGAAACTGCCGTTTGAGTGGCTGGTCGGCCTGCGCTACACGCGCGCCGGCAAGCGCAGCGGCCGCAATAGTTTTATCTCCTTTATCTCGCTTATCTCCATGGCCGGCATTGGCCTGGGCGTGGCGGCGCTGATCGTCGTACTGTCCGTAATGAACGGCTTCCAGAAGGAAGTGACGGACCGCATGCTGTCCGTATTGGCCCACGTCGAAATCTTCGATGCGCGCGGCTCCATGCCGGACTGGCAGTTCGAGGCCGCCGAGGCGCTGAAAAATCCGGAAGTCAAAGGGGCCGCGCCGTTCGTGGAAACGCAGGGCATGCTGGTGCGCGACGACGAGTTGCGTCCCGCCGTGATCCGCGGCGTGCTGCCGGAGCAGGAGCCAAGCGTGTCGGACGTGTCGCGCCAGGTCAAGCGCGGCAGCTTCGCGGCGCTGCAGCCGGGCGCCTACAACATCGTGCTGGGTATCGAACTGGCGCGCGCGCTGCATGTGGGCCTGGGCGAGAAGGTGACGCTGGCGCTGGCCCAGGGCCAGGCCACCCCGGCCGGCGTGCTGCCGCGTTTGCGTTCGTTTACGGTGGTAGGCATCTTCGAGGCCGGCCACAACGAGTTCGACTCCGGCCTGGCCTTCGTGCACCTGAACGATGCGGAAAAGCTGCTGCGCCTGGACGCCCCATCCGGCCTGCGCCTGCGCCTGGTGGACATGCACCGCGCGCCGCAGGTGGCGCAGGACCTCAAGCGCAGCATGCACAGTGACCTCATCATGCGCGACTGGTCCAAGCTGAATGCCAACTGGTTCGCTGCCGTACAGACGGAGAAGCGCATGATGTTCATCATCCTGACATTGATCATCGCGGTGGCCGCGTTCAACCTCGTCTCCACGCTGGTGATGACGGTGACGGACAAGCAGGCCGACATCGCCATCCTGCGCACACTGGGCGCCTCGCCGCGCTCGATCATGAAGATCTTCATGATCCAGGGTGCGCTGGTGGGCATACTGGGCACCGCCATCGGCGTGGCGCTGGGCGTGACGGTGGCGCTCAACGTGGACGTGATCGTGCCGTTTATCGAACATTTATTGGGAGTGCAGTTCTTGTCGAAGGATATTTATTACATCAGCACCGTGCCGTCGGACCTGCGCTGGCCAGACGTGAGCAAGATCGGCGGCGTGGCCGTGGTACTGGCATTTGTCGCCACGCTCTATCCAAGCTGGTGGGCCGCCCGCGTCAAACCTGCGGAGGCGCTGCGCTATGAGTAATCACGACATGCAGAATAGCGTTCCCGTGCTGTCCTGCCGCGGGCTGGGCAAGACCTTTACCCAGGGCGCCTACTCGGTGCAGGTACTGAACGGTATCGACATCGACGTGCGGCGCGGCGAACGGGTGGCCATCGTCGGCGCATCCGGCTCCGGCAAATCGACCCTGCTGCACCTGCTGGGCGGGCTCGATACGCCCACCCGCGGCAGCGTGACCCTGCAGGGCAAGGACTTCGCCAGCCTGAGCGAAAAGGCGCGCGGCGACCTGCGCAACCAGTCGCTGGGCTTCGTCTACCAGTTCCACCACCTGCTGCCCGAATTCACGGCGCTGGACAACGTGGCCATGCCGCTGATGATACGGCGCACCAAGCGCAGCGAGGCGATCAGCGCCGCGCAGCAGATCCTGACCCGGGTCAACCTGGCCAAGCGGGTGACGCACGTACCGGGCGAACTGTCCGGCGGCGAGCGCCAGCGCGTGGCCCTGGCGCGTGCGCTCGTCACGCAACCAGCCTGCGTGCTGGCCGACGAACCGACCGGCAATCTCGATCACGCCACGGCGCAGCAGATCTTTGACCTGATGCTGGAGCTGTCGCGCACCCTGGGCACGGCCTTCGTCATCGTCACGCACGACATAGAATTGGCCCGGCGCTGCGACCGCATCCTGCGCCTGACGGACGAGGGCTTGCAGCCAGCTGAGGAATAACCATGTGGATCGACACCCACTGCCACCTGGACGCGCACGAATTCGGCACCGAATCGGCCGCCGTGGCGGCGCGGGCGCGGGAGCAGGGTGTCGGCATGATCGTGATCCCGGCCGTGGAGCGGGCCAATTTCGATATCGTTGCGAGGCTGGCCGCCGAGGTGGACAACGCCTGCTACGCGCTGGGTATCCACCCGATCTACGTGCCCCACGCCAGCGAGGACGACTTGCGCTGCCTGCGCGAGCAGGTTGCGGCCAGCATCAACGACGGGCGCATGGTCGCCATCGGCGAGATCGGCCTGGACTTCTTCATCCCCATGCTGACCGAGCCGGCTATGCGGGAAAAGCAGGTCTTCTTCTTGCGTGAACAGCTGAAGATTGCCCGCGAATTCAACCTGCCGGTGCTGATGCATGTGCGCCGCTCGCAGGACGTGGTGCTTAAGCATGTGCGCCAGATCCGGCCCGCCGGCGGCATTGCACATGCCTTCAACGGCAGCATGCAGCAGGCGCAAGGCTATATCGACCTCGGTTTCAAACTGGGTTTTGGCGGCGCCATGACCTTCACCCGCGCCTTGCAGATACGCAGGCTCGCCGCCGAGCTGCCGCTGTCCGCCATCGTGCTGGAGACGGATGCGCCGGACATCTCGCCCAGCTGGATACATCCCGGCCGCAACGCCCCCGAACACCTGCCCCGCATCGGCGCCGTGCTGGCCGAGCTGCGCGGCATCGGCGTGGACGAGGCGGCAGCGGCCACCAGCGCCAATGCCCGCGCGGTGCTGCCGAGCATGCCGCTGTTCCCCTGACCGAGGCCTGAGCCGCCGTCCGGAACTTAGCGTTGTCTCCGCGGTCTAACAGGGAGACCACTAAGCGGAGTGAGCACATGGACATGCACGCCAGAGACTGCGGCGTTATGGCCGCCTGCGCGTTTGCCATCGCAACCGTCATGCAGCCGCTTGCCGCGCAGACGGCGCCATTCCAATGTGCGCCGGTGCTGCCCAGCGCTTCCAGGGCGCCGCCGTACTCGCGCGTGCCAGGCAAGGAGTTGTGCGAAGGTTACTTCGAACAGACCGTGTCGCAGCCGTTCATCGAATTGTTGTCGCTGACACGTCATCGGCCGGATGCGCCGCCGCTCGCCGCCGCCAAGGTCTTGCAAATCCGTGCCCGTGCCGACGCGCCACTGCAGTTGATTATCCGGCCGCTGCGTCCCAGCCCCTTCTATCGGGTCGATGGCAGGCTGGCGGCGGCCGGCGCGCTCGAGTGGAACGCCGCAACCATGCTGGCCAGTACCGGGCTGCGCCTGTCCGATCTCGGTTTTCTCGCCCGCGCGACGTCGTCCGATCCTGACACGCCTCTGTTGGCGCCGGTGTCGCTGTCGCTCGCCCCGGACGCTGGCGCCGTCGCTTATGCCGTGTTGCGCGTCTCGGTGCCGGTCGCCTCGATCGCGGCGCGCCAGTATCGCCCCGGCGCCGACGCCGGCAGTTGGCGCGAGTTGCCCGGCACCCCCTTGTTCGAATGGGACACAATCGTGCTGCCGATCGCGCTGGCTGGCGATGGCCCAGACCTGCGCGTCGACGTGCGCGCGCTCGGCACCGACGGCAGCCTGCTGCCGATGCTGCAATTCGCCGTCGCCGGCCATTGAAACGCCATGGCTGCCGACCACATCACCGGCTTGCGCAATCTGCGTGCCGACGTCGCGCGCCGTTTCGCGCAGCGCGCCGGTGAGCCGGATGCGCCGCTGCCGGAGCTGCGTGAAATGCAGGAACGCCTGTTGCTGCTCGACGCTGCGATTGCCGATCCGCGTGATGCCGGGCGCCGCCGCCGGCGCGCGACATGGCTCGCATTGGTCACCGTTGCGGCCGTGCTGTCCCTCGGAGCCCTGATACCGGTGCCGAGCGTGCCTTTCTCGCTCGAGGCCGAGGCCGACGGGTTGCGCCTGCACATGGCCACTGCCGGCGCGCTCGGTCCGCAGACGGTGCCGGGCGAGCTGCGGGTGGACGGTTACACGGCGCTGCAGTCGCCCGCCGCCGACTTGACGCGGCAGCCCGGCGCGCCTGCGGCCGGCAGGCTCACCGTCCGCGCCACCATGCTCAACCTGCGCCGCGTCAGCTATCCCTCCGGCGCCGACATCGAACTGGCCAGCGGAAGGGAGGCGGCGACCTTGACGCTCCACAGCCAGCGGGCGCCCGTGATGGCCGATCTCGAATTGTCGGGTCGCGCGACGGTCCGCTTTGGACCGGGCGACCAGGGCCGACAGGCCGATTATCCGTTCGCTGAGCGGCTGCGGGTGCTGGCGGCGGCGCCTATGGCCACGCCACCGCCACTCGTCCTCACGCTGGCGCGCCCGGGGCAGACCGAGTACGGCTGGGCCTCGCTGCGGCCGCAGGAGGTGCGTTTTGTCGAGCGCCGCCTCAATGAGGAGGGCACCGAGGCGGCGGTCCTTTCCAGCTTGCGCAAGGCGCACCTGGTTCTGCAGGCGAGCGCCGCCGAGGTCACGCTGGGCGAGGGCGACGACCTGGAATTGGGCGGGCTGGACCTGCGGCGATGCGATGTCACGCTGGGGCCGGTGGTCAGGGTGAGGATGGCGGGTACCGCGCGCAGCGTGCTCACACGCACCGGCCACTTCGAGCGTACGCTCAAACCCAGCCTGCTTGAATATGCGGCGCGCCACAAGACAGTTGCGTTGCTGTGGAGCGCGGCGCTCATGTTGTGGGGGATAGTGCAATGGCTGCAACGCCTTGCCGACGGCGGCGGGTAAAGCGGTCCGCGCTGCCGGCGCTGCTGCTGGCGCTGGCACCGCTTGCGTGCGGGCGCGCCACCACCTTCGATACCGGCCCCGAACTCGCCCAGCGGCTGCTGCAAAACCTGGTGCGGGTCGAGGCGCGCGACCTGGCCGAACACGGCTTCGGGCTGGTGGTTGGCGTTGACCGCGACGCTGTTTATATCGCGACCGCCCGGCACGTGGTGGCAAAGCCCGCGCTGGCAGGGCTGACAGACCCGGAGCGGCCCAGCCGCGAGATCGCTGTCAGCTTTTGCACGCTGCCGGGCGCGGCGCGCCAGCCCGCTTCCATGCTCGACAGCTTCGATGGCGCCAACGACGATCTGGCGTTGCTGCGGACTGCCCGTCCGTCCGCTTACACGCCGCAGCTGGACGTGCTGGCGCCCGCCGGCCACGATGGTGTCGGCAGCCAGGCCTGGCAGCTTGGCCGCGAATCGGACTGCGTGGTGGTACCCACCCCGGGCGTTATCGCCGGCCGGCCAGACGCGAGGCACACCATGCGGGCCGACCTGCACGGCGTGCTGGGTGGCACCTCGGGCGGGCCGCTGGTGAGCGGATACGGCATCGTCGGATTGATCAAGCGCTCCGATGACGAGGTGATCCGGGTGCATACCATCGCCGACCTGGCGGCGCGCGTGCTGGCGATGGCCGGGCCACCGTTCCAGCTTGGCGAGGCGAACAATATTCCCCCCGGCGATCCGCAGGCCGCGGTAGCCGACCTGACCGAAACGCTGAACGCTTATCTGTTCGCCGTACGCGACCTGAATGCGCTGCTGCGGCAGGAGATCGTGCCCAGGCCAACCTTTGCCCAGCTGGTGCAACGCTACAGCAGCGCGGTCGACCGTTTCAAGGCGGCGCGCGACAAGTACGATGGCACGCTGCAGCGCAACTGGCCCGCCGGCACGCTGCCGCAATGGCAGGCGCTGCGCGAGCGGCTGTGGCAGATTCACATGCAGTTCTTTGGCCTCAACGGGGCAAGCGCGACGACGATTACCCGGACCGAGCGTTCGCCGCCGCCGGTCCGGGAGCAAATGGCGGCGCTGGAGCCGGAGTTGGCGACCTTGCAGCGCGATATCGCCCGCTTCGCCGATGACTTGGGAAAAAGGAGAATCGATCATGGCGGTCTTTCACACTAGATGGTCGCGCCGGTGGGGGCCTCGCGTTGCCGGCATGCTGGCGGCGCTGGTGCTGCCAGCGCTACTGGTGAGCAGTTGCGCCGGCGGGGTAGGGGAGGCGTTGGTGGTGCCATTCATCACCTTCCAATTCGAGGGTGTCGTTACCGACGCTGGGAGCTCGCGTGAGCAGGTCCGGCTTAATCTCGTTTCGCCCGATGTTGCACAGGGCAAGACCCGGGGCGCCATCACGGCGACGCTGGCGGCCGGACAGCAGTTCCACAACGACGTGAGCGGCACCTACGTCGGCAACTCCATGCAACTCAGCGTGCCGGGCGCGGCGGCGCCGCTGTCGCCGGCGTACTCGGCGCAGTTTGTCGAACCCGACACGATCGTGATGACTCCCACCGCAGCTGGCTTGCCGGCCATTACCTTGTTGCGGGCAGATAACTCGTTCCGTCCGGTATTGCACGACAGTCGATGGACCGGCAAGGATGCCACCACTGGTCAAGTGTGGAAAGTCCACTTCGAGACCGATCCGCCATTCAGTGACGACGCGACCGAATTTCTCAAGGGCGACGATAGTCTGGGCGGCCAGGCGGCCAGGCGGGCACGGTCAGCGGCTACGCCGTAATGCGCCACATCGAGCTCGACGTTGTTCGCGGCACGCAAACGCGCCGGCTCTCCGGGCGCATGGGGCCGCCTGGGCAGACGCCGCCAGCCAATCCGCCGACGCCAGCGCAAGCGCAAACGATGACTTTTAGCGACGGCAGCACCTTGACGCGCGATGGAGGACAGCCTTAGATCTTGACCGAAACGCGGCCGGTTGAAATACGACGAAGTGGCTTTTTTGGCAAGTTCTGCGCGCCGCCGGCTGCGCTGTGCCGCTGTGCTCTGCGCCCGCACGGCGCACATTCGACATATTCACTGAGCGGCATCAACAGATGTCGCTGCCAGCACGCCGGTTTCACCTGCGCTTTGGCTACTATGTGCCGGATTGGCAGGGGGCCAGGCGGGCCGGAAACGGCGGGCGGAAGATGCGGACAGCAATCATGGGATTTGCGGCAGGCGTCGCCCTGTTGCAGATGCAGGCGGCCTTGCCGGATTGGCCGGCCATAGGTGCTGGGCTGTTGCTGGCGCTGGCCGCCATGCGCCTGCGCGATGGCTGGTTGCGCACGGTGCTGGTGTTGGCCTCGGGCCTGTTGCTGGGCTTTGGCTGGGCAGCCATGCAGGCCCGCGGCGCGCTGGCGGATCAGCTGGACAAGGCCGACGAAGGGCGCGACATTGCGCTGGTCGGCACCGTGGCCAATCTTCCCTTTCGGTTCCATGACGGCGTGCGTTTCAATTTCGCCGTGGAGCGGGTGGTTGGCGCGGCCATCCATGTGCCGGCCAACCTGTCGCTGGCCTGGTATGCACCCCGGCGCGGTGGGGCAGCGGGCGCGTTTGAAGGGGCTAGGCAGCAGGCGGATGGTATCACACAGCCGGTGGACAACGGCGCGTTCGGCGACGTCCAGCCGGGCGAGCGCTGGCAGCTGGCCGTGCGGTTGCAGCGACCGCACGGCAATGCCAATCCCTACGGTTTTGATTATGAAGTGTGGCTGCTGGAGCAGAACCTGCGCGCCACGGGCTACGTGCGGCCATCGGCGGCCAACCGACGGCTGGACAGTTTCGTCCCTGGCTTCGGGCATGTGGTGGAGCGCTGTCGTGCCGTGCTGCGCGACCGCATCCAGCGCGCCTTGCCGGGAAAGGAGTATGCCGGCGTGATCGTGGCGCTGGTGGTGGGCGACCAGCGCGGCATACCCCAATCGGACTGGCAGGTCTTCAACCGCACCGGCATCGGACACCTGATATCCATCTCGGGATTGCACATTACGATGGTGGCGGGACTGTTCGCGCTGGGCGTGTCCACCCTGTGGCGCCGCTCCTTCTTCACCAGCTGGCAGCTGCCGCTGATCCTGCCCGCACAAAAGGTGGCGGCGCTGGCCGGCGCGGCTGCGGCGCTGTTGTATGTGCTGCTGGCCGGGTTCGGCGTGCCCGCCCAGCGCACGTTGTACATGCTGACGGTGGTGGCCATCGCACTGTGGCTGGACCGGATCACCTGCGTATCCTACGTGCTGTGCGCCGCGCTCGGCGTGGTGGTGCTGCTCGATCCCTGGGCCGTGCTGTGGCCAGGTTTCTGGCTGTCGTTCGGCGCGGTGGCGGTGATCCTGTATGCGACGGTGGGCCGCACCGTCGTCCGCCCGCCGAAGGATGTGCCATTGCCGCGTCACCGGCGGCTGTGGGAGGCATTGCGGCTGGGCGCGCACACGCAGTACGCGGTGACACTGGGGCTGGTGCCCTTGTCCATGCTGCTGTTCGCGCAGGTATCGGTCGTCAGTCCGCTGGCCAATGCGGTGGCGATACCGCTGGTCAGTCTTGTCGTCGCACCGTTGTCGCTGGTGGGCAGCGTGCTGCCCATGCCGCTGGCGATACCCGTGCTGGGCCTGGCCCACCTTATCGTGCAGGTGCTGGCCGTCTGCCTGCAATGGTTCAGCGGCCTGCCTTTTGCCGTGTGGAGTGCGCCCACGCCGCCGCTCGGCCTGTTCTGCTGGGCGCTGTTCGGCACCGTCTGGATGCTGGCGCCGCGTGGCTGGCCCGTGCGTTGGCTGGGTCTGGCGACCTGGATACCGCTGCTGGCCGCCGCGCCTACGCATCCGCGCGAGGGCGCCATGCGCGTCACGGCGTTCGATGTGGGGCAGGGCATGGCGCTGCTGATCGAAACGAGCGGGCACCGGCTGCTGTACGACACCGGGCCGCTGTATTCGGACGTTTCCAACGGCGGCAACCGGGTCATACTGCCTTATTTGAGCGCGCGCGGTATCGCCGCGCTGGACGGCATGATCGTCACCCACAGCGACAGCGACCATTCCGGCGGGGCGTTGACGGTGCTCGCCGCGCTGCCGCTCGGCTGGGTGCTGTCGTCGCTGCCGACCGAACATGCCATCGTCCGCGCGGCCCATTCGCACCGGCACTGCGCGGCGGGGCAGGGCTGGACCTGGGATGGCGTGCGCTTCGAAATGCTGCATCCGCTGGCAGCCAGCTATGCCGAGGCCACGCTCAAGCCCAATGCGCGTGGCTGTACGTTGAAGATAACGGCCGGCGGCAAATCGTTGCTGCTGGCCGCCGATATCGAAGCGCAGCAGGAAGCGGCCTTGTTGCAGCGCGCGGGTGCCGGACTGGCCGCCGACGTGCTGCTGGCGCCGCACCACGGCAGCGGCACATCGTCCACGCCGGCATTCCTGCTGGCCGTCCATCCGCAACTGGCCTTGTTCCAGGTCGGCTATCGCAACCGCTACCATCATCCCAAGCCCGAGGTATATGCCCGTTACGCGACGATGGGCATACAGCGTTTGCGCACCGATGAATCGGGCGCCGTCATGCTGGAGTTCGACGAAGGCATACACGCGGACGCCTATCGCGCCGCCCACCAGCGCTACTGGTACGGGCGCTAGACGCCTGGCCGGGGCAAATTAGAGCCATTCCACCAACAGCCCTGCGGCACCTCCATTACAATAAAAACGATAGCCATCATACGGAGACCGCCTTGTACCGCAAGGCGTTAGCATAAAAACATGAGTAAGCCCCAGCTGCACTTCGCCCACGCCAATAGCTACCCGGCAGGCACCTACCGCCAGTTCTTTGAGCATCTTGGCAAGGAATTCGACATCCAGGCGCTCGACATGCACGCCCATAACCCGCTCTATCCGGTGACGGACTGCTGGGATGCGCTGGTGGACGAGTACATCGCCGAGTTGTCGGCCCGTTATCGCGAACCCGTCATTTTGCTGGGCCACTCGCTGGGCGGCATGCTCAGTCTCATGGTGGCCCACAAGCGCCCGGACCTGGTACGCTGCGTCGTCATGCTCGATTCGCCAGTGGTGGCCGGCTGGCGCGCGCTGTTCTGGCGCGTGATGAAGATGACCAAGGGTGCGGACAAGTATTCGCCGGCCAAATTCTCGGCCCGCCGCCGCTATGTGTGGCCGGACGCGGAAGCGGCCTACCAGCACTTCGTCAGCAAGGACCTGTTTGCGGCCTGGGCCCCAGGTGTGCTGCGCGACTACATGGAACACGGCTTGAAACCGCATCCGGAAGGGGTGCAGTTGCGCTTTACCCGCGAAATCGAGACGGCCGTCTACCGCAGCCTGCCGCACCACTTGGGGGCGATGATGCGGGGCCGCTTCCCGGTACCCATCGGTTTCATCGGCGGCACCGATTCGTGGGAAACGAGCCAGTCGGGCCTCGATCACACCCAGGCGCTGGTGGGCGAGCATTTCAAGCTGCTGCCGGGAGGCCACCTGTTCCCCATGGAGTCGCCCAAGCTGGCGGCCGAAGCCACGTCCGGCATGATCAAGGCGCTGTTGGCCGATGGACGCCATGCCCGCGGCCCTAAAAGGCAGCCGGCGCAGGTTTGAGGCCATTAAATCTTCAGGTCGGCGGTCGTTTCGCGTAAAATCGCGTGCAAAGCGCCGCGCCGCCGCGTGCGGAGCAGCCGTTCCCACTTTTGAGGTACCTTTGCAATGACGATTAAAAGCGATAAATGGATACGCCGGATGGCGGAGCAGCACAACATGATCGAGCCCTTCGAGCCCGGCCAGGTGCGCATGCAGGACGGCCGCAAGGTGATCTCCTACGGTACTTCGTCGTACGGCTACGACATCCGCTGCGCCGACGAATTCAAGATTTTCACCAATATCAACAGCACCATCGTCGATCCGAAGAACTTCGATTCGAACTCCTTCGTCGACGTCAAGAGCGACGTCTGCATCATTCCGCCCAATTCGTTCGCGCTGGCCCGTACCATCGAATACTTCCGTATTCCGCGCAATGTGCTGACGGTCTGCCTGGGTAAATCGACCTATGCCCGCTGCGGCATCATCGTCAACGTCACCCCGTTCGAGCCGGAGTGGGAAGGCTACGTCACGCTGGAATTCTCCAATACCACGCCGCTGCCGGCCAAGATCTACGCCGGCGAAGGCTGCGCCCAGGTGCTGTTCTTCGAAAGCGACGAAGTGTGCGAAACGTCGTACAAGGACCGTAACGGCAAATACCAGGGCCAGCACGGCGTGACCCTGCCAAAAGCGTAACGCCAGGTCGGGGCCAGGCCCCGACGTTCCGACGTTCCAGGCCCCGACGTTCCACGTCCAGGCCCCGCATCCCGGGTTTCCGGCGCCGGCATCTCCCGGCACCCGGCACGTGGACTTACTGCGCGGCGCTGACGGGAAACAGCACCCTTACACCTAATCCACGGCCATCGAGTCCCTCGCCCAGCTGCACGCTGGCGCCGTGGGCGTCGGCCACGCGCCGCACGATGGATAGTCCCAATCCGCTGCCCGGCTGGTTCGCGTCTGCCAGGCGGAAGAAGCGGTCGAATACCCGCTCGCGCATCGCGGGCGGGATGCCCGGGCCGGTATCGGCCACTTCCAGGCAGACCTGTTCCCCCTCGCGCCGGCACGACAGCCGCACCACACCCGGTTGCGGCGTGTAGCGCATGGCGTTGTCGCATAAATTCCGCAACAGGATCAATATGCTGTCCGGGTCCAGCCGGCATGGCGCCGGGGACAGTTCCGCCTCAAAACGCAAACCCTGCCGGCGGGCCTGTTCCTGCAGTGCCGGCACCTGCGTGGCCAGCAGCTCGCCCAGGTCCCGGTTTTGCAGGGCTGGATGGGCGCCCGTCTGCGGCTCCAGGCGCGACAACGTCATCAGCTGGTCCACCAGGCGGCTGGCGCGATCGACACTCGTCCCCAGGGCGGCCAGGAATTCGTTGCGCTCGGCGTCGTTGCGGGCGCGTTGGATCACCTGCAGGTTGGTCTTGATGGCGGCCAGCGGCGTACGCAGTTCATGCGCCGCATCGGCCGTGAAGCGCTGTTCGTGTTCCAGCGTCAGGCGTACCCGCTCGAACAGTTGGTTGATGGCGCGCAGCAGCGGCTGCACTTCCATCGGCGCGTCCTCCACGCTCACTTCGCGCAGCTCGTTCGGGTTGCGTTCCGCCACTTCGCCAGCGCTGCGCTGCAGCGCGCCGAATACCCGGTTGATGCTCCACCAGATGGCGCCGGCCAGCAGCGGCACCGCCAACAAGGCGTAGGCGGCAATGCGGTGCGCGAAATGGTCGCTGATCTCCTGCCGGTGGCTGGCCGGTTCGGCCAGCTGGATCTGCAGCCTGCCCTTGCCGTCCCAGGTGGTGTAGGTGCGCCAGTGGCGGGTGGCGATGGTAGCCCATCCTAGCCCGTCGGCGCGGGCGAACGGCGTCTGCGGCGCGGCGGCGCTTTTGTACAGCAGATGGCCGGTGCTGTCCCACAGCTGGAAGATCAGGTATTCGCCATGCAGCAGGTCGTCATGTTCGTCCAGCGCCGTGGCGTCCACGCCCTGGCGTTCCTCCACCTCGTGGGAGGCCAGCGTCAGAAGCAGGTGGGCCGTCTCCGTCAGCGACTGGTCGAACAGCTCCTGGCTTTCCCGGTCCGCTTCCAGATAGACGGTGAAGGCGCTCACGGCCCAGACGGCGCAGGTGAGGCTGAGCAGCACCGTCAGCAACGTGCGCCGCAGGGACCAGCTGCGCGCCGGCGCGGCCGGATTCATAGCGCCGGGCCGGCCGGCGCCGGATCTATCGTATAGCCTACCGCATGCACGGTGCGTATCAGTTCCTTGCCCAGCTTGCGGCGCAGGTGGTGGATGTGGACCTGGATCGCATTGCTCTCCACTTCCTCGCCCCAGCTGTACAGGGTTTCTTCCAGCTGCTCCCGGCTCAGCACCCGGCCCCGGTTCTCCACCAGCATCAGCAGGATGCCGTATTCCTTGTTCGTCAGCGGCACCGGCTGGCCGGCGTTGCGCACCTGGCGCGCGGCCGTGTCGATCTCCAGCGCGCCATGGGTCAGCAGCTCGTGCGTGCGCCCGGCCACGCGGCGGCTGGCGGCGCGGATGCGGGCCGCCAGCTCGTCCAGGTCGAACGGTTTGATGATGAAATCGTCCGCACCGCTGTCCAGGCCCGCAATACGGTCGGGCACCTGGTCACGCGCCGTCACGATCAGGATGGCGCCCGCATAGCCGTTCCCGCGCAGGCTGCGCAGCACCTGCATGCCGTCCATCTGCGGCAAGCCCAGATCCAGCAGCACGCAGTCGTAATGGTGCAGGCGGGCGGCCGTCAGGGCGCTTTCGGCCGTCTGCACCCAGTCGACCGCGTAGCCCGACTGGTCCAGCCCGATCTGGGTGGCCCGGCCCAGCTGGGGATCATCCTCGACCAACAATATGCGCATGGTGTCCTTTCTGCTCCTTACATGATTTGCCGGCCGGACGTGCCGGCCGTCCGCTGATTAACATGATCCCATGGTAGGGCGCAGTTGTTAAGAAGCTCTTAACAAGTTTCGCCCACTATCCGCAGCATTCACCACAAATCCACGGGCTGTCATGAATTCCATACCTCTCCACGCTGTTGCCAGCGCCCCCCGGCGCGCACGACTCCTGTTGCTGGCTTGTGCGCTGGCGTCCGCCACCTACTCCCCCGGGGCGCAGGCGGCGCCAGAAGAAATCATCAAGCTGGATGCGGCGCAGCAGCGCAATGCCGGCATCCAGACCGTGGCCGCCGGTACGGCGCCGGCACAGGAAGGCGGTGGGACGGGCCAGCAGCTTTCCGGCACGGTAGTGGCGGCGCCCGAGGGCACGGCGGTTCTCAGCAGCATGGTGGGCGGCGTAGTGCAGCAGCTGCACGTAGGGCCGCTGCAGGCGGTGCGGGCCAATACGCCCGTGGTGACCTTGTTCAGTCAACAGCTGGTGGAGTGGCAGCGCGACTATCTGCAGCTGGCCACACTATCGACCCTGGCGCAGCAAAAACTGGCCCGCGACGAGGCTTTGTTCGCGGACGGCGTGATCGCCCGCTCGCGGCTGGAAGACAGCCGGGGAGCGGCCCTGCAGGCATCCGTCATGGCCAGCGAGCGGCGCCAGGCGCTGCGCGCGGCCGGCATGGGGCAGGCGCAGTTGCAGCGGCTGCTGGCCAGCCAGGCCATGTCGCCGGTGCTGACAGTGACGGCCGGCGCGGCTGGCACCCTGCTGGAATTGCCGCTGTCGCCCGGCCAACGGGTGGAGGCCGGCACGCCGTTGGCCCGCATCGCCAAGTCCGGCGCGCTGTGGCTGGAACTGCAGGCCACGCCCCAGCTGGCGGCGCAGCTGCGGGTGGGCGAGGCCGTGCAGGTGGCGGGTTGCGGCACGGCGCGGGTGCAAGCGTTGTCGCCGCAGCTGAGCGCAGGCAACCAGAGCGTCCAGGTGCGCGCGCGCATGGAGCGTGACGACGGCTGTCTGAAACTGAACCAGTTTGTGCAGGCGTCGGTGGCGCTCCGCACGGCGGGCGGCGTGCTGCTGCCGGCGGCGGCCCTGGTGCAGCGTGGTGCGGCCAGCTATGTCTTCGTGCAGCGCCCGGCGGGATACGCGGCGGTGCCGGTGACGACGTCGCCGGCAGGCGCGGGCGCGCTGTGGGTCAAGGGCGCGGTGCCGGCCGGTAGCCAGGTCGCCGTGCGCGGCGTGGCCGCCATCAAGGGGGCCTGGCTGGGCCTGGGCGCGGAAGGGGGCAAGTGATGCTGGAACGCCTGATCGCATTCGCACTGTCGCAGCGCCTGCTGATGCTGGTGCTGACGCTGATGCTGACAGCCGCCGGCGTGCAGGCCCTGCGCGGCTTGCCGATCGATGCCTTTCCCGATGTCTCGGGCACGCAGGTCAAAATCATCATGAAGGCGCCCGGCATGACGCCGGAGGAAGTGGAGGCGCGCATCGTGGCGCCGATCGAGCAGGAATTGCTGGGCATTCCGCGCCAGGCCATGCTGCGTTCGCAGTCCAAGTACGCCATCGCCGACATTACGCTGGACTTCCAGGACGGCACCGATGTGTTCTGGGCCCGCCAGCAGGTCAGCGAACGGCTGTCCGGCGTGCTCAAGGACCTGCCGGCCAACGTCAGCGGCGGACTGGCGCCCATTACGACGCCGCTGGGCGAAGTGTTCATGTTCACCATCGAAGGCCCGCTGTCGCTGGCGGAAAAGCGTACGCTGCTCGACTGGACCATTCGGCCGCAGTTGCGCAGCATCGCCGGCGTGGCCGAAGTCAATACGCTGGGCGGCATGGTCCGCAGCTTCGAAGTGGTGCCGGATTTGACGGCCCTGGCCGCACGCCGCCTGTCGCTGGCGCAGCTGCAGGCCGCGCTGGAAAACAACAACCGCAACGACGGCGCCGGCCGCCTGGCGGCGGCGGAAGAATCGCTGCTGGTACGCAGCGACGGCAATATCCGCACCCTCGACGACGTGCGCGCCATCAGCGTGGCGTCCCATCAGGGCATGGCGGTGCGGGTGGGCGAGGTCGCCACGGTCCGCATCGGCCAGCTGACGCGCTATGGCAGCGTGACCGAGAACGGCAAGGGTGAGGCGGTGGAAGCGCTGGTGCTGGCCATGCGCGGCGCCAATGCCCAGCAGGTGGTCAATGAGGTGCGCGCCAAGCTGGCAGCGCTGGGCAAGACGCTGCCAGCCGGGACCAGCATCAAGACCTTCTACGACCGCGGCAACCTGGTGGAGCGTGCCGTGGGTACCGTGACCTCCGCGCTGGGCGAAGCGACCGTGCTGGTGGTGCTGCTGTTGTACGTATTCCTTGGCAACCTGCGCTCGGCCCTGGTGGTGGCTTGCATCCTGCCGCTGGCCGCGCTGGGCACCTTCGTTCTGATGCAGGCATTCGGCCTGAGTGCCAACCTGATGTCGCTGGGTGGCCTGGCCATCGCCATCGGCATGCTGGTCGACGCGGCCGTGGTGGTGGTCGAGAATATCGAGGCGCACAGCGGTGGGGAAGGGCCGAAGCTGGCGCGGCTGCACGTGATCTACCGTGCCGTGCGCGAAGTGGCCTTGCCCGTCACGGCCGGCATGCTGGTCATCATGATCGTGTTCCTGCCGTTGCTGTCCTTGCAGGGCCTGGAGGGCAAGCTGTTCGTGCCGGTGGCGTTGACCATCATTTTCGCGCTGGCGGCGTCGCTGCTGCTGTCGCTGACGGTGATCCCGGTACTGGCTTCGCTGCTGCTGAAGGAGCACCATGCCCCGGCGCCGCGGCTGGTACAGTGGCTCGAACGCCAATACCGGCGGCTGCTGACCGGCGCGTTGGGCCAGGGCCGCAAGGTGGCGATAGGTGCCGTGGCGGCACTGGTGCTGGCGGGCGGGTTGTTCCCGTTCATCGGCAAGTCCTTCATGCCCACGCTGGACGAGGGCGACATCATCATGCAGATCGAAAAACTGCCGTCTGTGAACCTGGCGGAGTCGGCACGGCTGGATATGGCGATCCAGCAGCGCATCCTGGCCCAGGTGCCGGAGGTGTCGCGCATCGTGGCCCGCCTTGGTTCCGACGAACTGGGGCTCGATCCCATGGGCCTGAACGAGACGGACAGCTTCCTCGTGCTCAAGCCGCGCGCCCAATGGCGCAGTCCCGACAAGGAGGTGCTGGTCGACCGCTTGCGGGCCGCCACGGCCGGTTTCCCCGGCCTGAACATCAGCTTTACGCAGCCGATCGAGATGCGCACCTCGGAAATGCTGTCCGGCGTGCGGGGCGACCTGGCCGTGAAGATCTACGGGCCGGACCTGAAGCGGCTGGGCGAACTGGCCGATGCGGTGGTAGCGGCAGTGCAGGCCATACCGGGCAGCGAGGACGTACTGACGGTGAAGAACAGCGGAGTCCAGTATCTGCAGGTGGAATTGGACCGCAGCGCGGTGGGGCGTTTTGGCCTGAACGGCGAGCAGGTGCAGAACGACTTGCGCACGCTGGTTGAGGGCCGCACGGTGGGCGTGGTGGTGGAGCAGGGCCGCCGCCTGCCATTGCTGCTGCGGGGCGACGACCAGTTGCAGCGCTCGCCCGATCTGTTCCAGCAAGTGCGCCTGCCGCAGGAAGGTGCCGATGCACTGCCGCTGAGCCAACTGGCCGCGCTGCGCATGGTGGACGGTCCCGTCAAGGTGGAGCGCGAGAACGCGGCGCGCATGGTGGTGGTGCGCGCCAATGTGCGGGGGCGCGACCTGGTTGGTTTTGTCGATGAGGCCAAGGCCAGGGTGGCGCGCCAGGTCCCGCTGCCGCCGGGCTATCACATGGCCTGGGGCGGCCAGTTCGAGAACCAGCAGCGGGCGGCCGCCCGCCTGGGCATGGTGGTGCCGGTGGCGCTGGCGCTGATCTTCCTGCTGCTGTTCGCCACGCTGCACAGTGTGCGCCAGGCGCTGCTGGTGTTCGTCAACATCCCGTTCGCGCTGGTGGGCGGCGTGCTGGCGCTGGCCGTCACGGGGCAGTACCTGTCCGTTCCGGCCTCCGTCGGCTTCATCGCCCTGATGGGCATCGCCGTGCTCAACGGGCTGGTGATGATCACCTGCTTCAACCAACTGCTGGCGCGTGGCATGCCGCTGGCCGAGGTGGTGATGGAAGGCGCATTACGGCGCTTGCGGCCGGTGCTGATGACGGCCTGTATCACCGGCTTCGGCCTGGTGCCGCTGCTGCTGGCCAGCGGCCCGGGCTCGGAAATCCAGAAGCCGCTGGCTATTGTCGTCACGGGCGGTCTGCTGAGCGCGACCTCGCTGACGCTGATCCTGTTGCCTCTGCTGTTCCGCCGCTTTGGCGTGGCACGGCGTGGCTGAAAGAGAGAGAGCATTCATGAATACCGCGACAAATTATGAGGCCATGCTGACGCTGGCCATCCCCGGCGCGCTGGAAGGCGATGTGCTGGACTTCCTGCTGCTCCACCCCGAACACGCGCCCGGCTTCTCCGTGGTCGATGCGCACGGCATGGGGCAGGGGGCCACCCTGCACACCACGCTGGAACAGGTGCAGGGACGTTGCCGCCGCAAGCTGGTGTATGTGGTGGGCAGCGTGGCCGGGTTGCAAACCCTGGTGCAGGCGCTGGCGCAGGAGTTGCGCAATGCCGAAGTGGCTTGGTGGCTTACTCCGGTGCTGGGTTTTGGGAGGCTGGCATGAAAACCATTGCAGCATTTTCGATCTGTGCACTGCTGGCCGGCGCGCCGGCGCTGGCCCAGCAGGCGAACGAGCCGGGGCTGGCGTTGCTGCCGGCCGAACCGGTGGTGCGGCAAGTGCTGGCCGCCATGCCGCAATTGCGCGAAGTGGCATTGCAGGGGGAGCTGGCGCAAGCGAACAAGACGGCGCTGGAAGCGGGGCGCCATGAATGGACCGTACGCGCGGGCGCCAGCACGCGCACCGAGCTGGCCGGCCCCACCTGGCGCGAGCAGGAGCTGGCGCTGGAGCGGCCCTTGCGCTGGTTCGGCAAGGCGGCGCAGGATGCGGCCATTGGCGCGACGGGCGTCGCCGTGGCGCAGGCCGCCCATGAGGATGCCTGGCATGAAGCCGGGCGTGCCCTGCTGGGGGATTGGTTCGCGGCGCTGCGCGAAAGCGTGGCGGTGGCACGGCTGGAAGAGCAGCACGCGCTGGCCGGACAGTTGTTGCGCGTGGCCGTACAGCGCGTGAAGGCCGGCGACGGCGCCGCGCTCGAGCAGCTGCAGGCGGAAACGGAACAGTCCCGGGTGGCGGCGCAACTGCAGCAGGCGCGCCAGCGTGGCGCGGTGGCGCAGCAGCTGCTGCGATCGAATTATCCCGGACTGCCGCTTGTGCCGGCGGCAAGCCTGCCGGTGCCGCCGGAACCGGATGGCACACCCGATAGCTGGATCGCCCGCATCGTCGGCCACAATCATGAGTTGGAACTGGCCGAGTCCGAGGCCCAGCTGGCGGCGCAACAGGCCCGCCGTACCGGCAGCGAACGCATGCCCGATCCCACCCTGAGCGTGCGCGCCAGCCGCGAGCGCGGAGGCCAGGAACGGGTGCTCGGCGTGATGTTGTCGATGCCATTGCCGGGCGCCGCCCGCAAGGCCGAAACCCGTGCCGCTTCCGCCAGGGCGGAACAGGCCAAGGAGCGGCTCGACATGGCGCGCATCCGCGTCGATGCGGCGGCGCGCCGGGTAGTGCTCGATGGCACCCACAGCCGGCAGATATGGCAGACCTTGCAGGGCATGGCGCAGCAGAGCGAACGCCAGGCCGCGCTGACGATGAAAGCCTATGCGGCCGGTGAGGTCAGCCTGAGCGAGGCCCTGCTGGCCCGCCGGCAGGCGCTGGAGGCGGCAATGGGGGCCCAGTCGGCCCAGCTGGATGCGCTGCAGGCCTACGCGCGCCTGAAGCTCGACGCCCATTTGCTGTGGGCTTTCGAGTGACGGAGCGCAGGGCGCATCCGGTCAGCCCGCGCCAGCCGTTCCGGCGGCGCGTTGCTGGGCCGCCGGCAGCACGATTTCCACGCACAGCCCACCCTCGGGCCGGTTGCTGGCCGTGATGGTGCCACCGTGCGCCTGCACCACGTGCTGGGCGATAGCCAGGCCCAGGCCATGGCCGTCGGTATCGTTGCGGGTATTGCTGGATCTGAAGAAGGGCTGGAAGATGGACGCCAGTTCTTCCGGCGCCACGCCCGGTCCGTTGTCGAGCACGCGGATGCACAGCTGGCGCGCCTGCGGGCGTGGCCGCAGCTGCAGCTGTACCACGCCGCCCTCCGGGCTGTGCTTGATGGCGTTGCGCACCACGTTCTCGATGGCGCGCGCCAGCAGGTCGGCCTGACCGGTCACCACCACGTCGGCCTCGCCGTCGCACGCCACGCTGCGCTGCTGGCTGGAGGCTTCGAAGCTGGCGTCGTCGGCGATCTGCTGCAGCAGGTCGGCCATGCTGATTTCTTCCTGCCCCGCACCCAGCGCGCCCGCTTCGAGGCGCGACAGCGTGAGCAGCTCGCCCACCAGCTTGTCCATGCGGACGCTCTCGCGCTCGATGCGCGCCATCGACGACGCCATCTTGTCCGGCTGTTGGTGCGCCAGGCCGATGGCCGCCTGCAGCCGCGCCAGCGGCGAGCGCAGTTCGTGCGATACGTCGTGCAGCAAGCGGGTCTGGCCATCGATCAGACTGCGCAGGCGCGCCGTCATGCGGTCGAAATCGCGTCCCAGGTCGTTCAATTCCGTGCCGCGCTTGCCCGACGCATCGACGAAGCGGGGCGCCAGGTCGCCGCCGGCTGCCGCTTCGAACGCGGCCCGCAGCGCCCGGATGGGACGGGAGAAATACCAGGCCAGCAGCACCGCGAACAGCAGGCTGGCCAGGATGGCCGCCACCATGGGAACGTAGGGAGCCAATGGCTGGAAGCGGGGCCCGTGGCCACCGGGCGGCGGCCCTGGCCGGGGTCCGGCGCCGTCGTCGCCGGGCGGCGGCATGCGAAATCCTCCGCCATCACCGGGCGGGGGCATGCGGTTCGCCAAGCTATCGCCGGCTGGGGAGATGCGGTTCGCTGTGCCTTCGAAGGCGGATCGTGCGCCGCCGCCGTGCGGCATCGGCGGCGGTCCGCCCGGCCCGTCGTTGGGATCGTGCCCTTGCGGATCGCCCCGGTGCGGCTCGCCCATGCGCGGCTCGCCCAGGCCGGCCAGCAGTTGGCCGGGGTAGCCGCCGTCCAGCCCGCGCAGGCGTTCGTGCGACGGCAGGAACAGCAGGTAGTGCTGGCCGGCGCTGTCGCGCACGTCGCGCACGGCGGGGCGCGCATCATCCTGCTTCAGCAATGTGCGCGCTTCGGCCACCATTGCCGGGTTCACCGTGCGTCCCAGCAGTTCCCGGCCCTGGGCGTCGACCGCATACACCCGGTGGTGATGCATGGCCGCCAGCAGGCCGTGCAGGGCCTTGGCGCCGCCGAATTCGAGCGTGGCGGCGGCCGAGCTGATGGCCATTTCGGCCGGCGGGCTGGTGTCGATGCCGGCGCCGGCGACGCGATCGGCGTTGCGGTTCTTGAGCCACACGGCGCCGCCTATGCCCACCGTGGCGGCCAGCTGGGCCAACAGGATCGAGAGGAAGAACTTCCAGAACAGGCGGCCCACAGCTTACTCCTTGATCAACTGGTAACCCTGGCGGTAGACGGTCTGCAGGCAGGAGCGGCCGTCGGCGATGGTGCCCAGTTTGTGCCGCAGGCTGCTCAGGTGCACGTCGATATTGCGGTCGAAGCGCGCCATGGGCCGGCCCAGGCCCTGTTCCGACAGCGTGTTCTTGCTGACTGGCCGCCCGGCATTGCGGGCCAGGACTTCGAGCAGGTTGAATTCGGTGCTGGTGAGCTGCAGCTTGACGCCGGCCCAGGCGGCGCGGCGCTGTTCCGGCCACATGGTCAGCTGGCCGACGGTGAGCGTGGCGGCCCCGCCGGCGTCGGCCGGCGCGCCCTGCGAGCGGCGCAGGATGGCGCGGATGCGGGCCGTCAGCTCGCGCGGCGTGCAGGGCTTGGCCACATAATCGTCGGCGCCCAGTTCCAGGCCGACGATGCGGTCCGTATCGTCGCCGCGCCCGGTCAGCATGAGGATAGGCAGCTGGCTGCTGGTGCGGATGCGACGCAGGGTTTCCAGGCCATTCATGCGCGGCATCATCACGTCCAGGATGGCGATCGCATAGGAACCCGTAAAGGCCTCGGCGGTGCCGGCTTCGCCGTCATGGACGGCCTTGACCTCAAAGCCTTCCTGCTCCAGGTATTCCTGGAACATGCCTATCAGTTCGATATCGTCATCTATCAGCAGTACTTTGCTCATTGCAGCGGCTATGGGGGCAGTGTGGATGCGGCCATCATAACAAAAGCGGCACCGGCGCCGGCCCGGATTTACGCGCTTTTACACCGGCGCGCGCCGGCTTCCGCGACCCGGTCTTTACACGGATTTACCTTGTCCTAACGGCGCTTTACACGCCGCAGCCAGAAAATGGCGGCTCCAAAGTTCAATCGAGGACCGCTAACATGAATATCAAAAAACCAAACTTGCATGGACTGCTGCTGGCCGCGATGCTGGCCCTGCCGCTGGTGGCCAACGCCGATATGGCCGCATTGGCCGATGGCGCTGGCGGCGCCGCTCCCGGATTCGGTCATCCGCCCGGTCCCGGGCTGGAAGATGGCCATCCGATGCGCGGCATGCCACCCGGGCCGGAAGCGATGCACGGCGGCGTTGCCATGCCCGGCATGATGCCGTTCGGCGCCCCCCACATGGGCGGCGAGCCGCCATTCCTGCGCGGCCTGGAGCTCAGCGAGGCGCAGCAGGACAAGGTGTTTGCCATCCTGCATGCACAGGAACCGTATCTGCGCGAGCAGGGCAAGGCTGCCGGCAAGGCCCATGCCGGCCTGCGTGAACTGGCGCATGCCGCGCAATACGACGACGCCAAGGCGGCCGCGCTGGCCCAGGCTGGAGCCCAGGCGATGGCCAACATCATGCTGCAGCACGTGCGTACCGAGCAGAAGCTGCTGGCACTGTTGACGCCCGAGCAGCGCAAGCAGCTGGCCGATGACCAGGCGCACCTGCCGCAAGCTCTGCACCCGCAACGCGCGCCGCGCCAATAACCGGGCGCCCCCCATTTCCCCACGTTTGCCCCCAACCTACGGAGAACAAGATGTCGATCAATGCCCTCAGTTCCAGCACTGCTGTCAGCCAGATGAGCTTCCTGAACAAAACCGGCGCCTCGTCCGGCGCCGGCGGTGGCAGCCCGGTGCAAGGCGGGCCGCCGCCCGGCGGCCGTCCCGATGGCGGCGGTTTTGTCGCCGCTATCGCCAACGCGCTCAAGGAAATCGGCGTGACCAGCGCCTCGGGCAGCACCACGTCGGGCACTGACGCATCGGGCACCACCTCGACCGACAGTGCAAGCACCACCGCGTCCAGCACCGACACCTCGTCTACCGACGGCAGCAACGTCGCGCAGGCGCTGGGCAGCTTCCTGCAAAGCCTGATGGGGGCATTGCACGCGCAGGGCAGCGCCAACGAGGATGGCCCGCCGCCCTATGGCGAAGGGCAGCAGGGGCAGGGCATGGGCGGGCCAGGTGGCGGCGGCGGTCCGGGCCGGCTCGCGTCGGATCTGCAAAGCCTGATCTCCAAGCTTGGCAGCGGGTCGTCCACCTCGTCCACCACCTCCACAACTGCCACCGGCGATACGGACGACACCACGTCGACCGACGCCACCACCGATCTGGAGAGCACCTTCAAGAATCTGCTCGACCAGCTGG
This sequence comes from Rugamonas sp. FW305-51, assembly GCF_058786935.1. Lineage (NCBI taxonomy): Bacteria > Pseudomonadati > Pseudomonadota > Betaproteobacteria > Burkholderiales > Oxalobacteraceae > Rugamonas > Rugamonas sp. FW305-51. The sequence continues at coordinate 31,637 of NZ_JBYSZG010000031.1, read as the reverse complement.
GCGGAACCGGCAGCGCCAGTAGCACCGGCAGCACCGATAGCAACGACAAGCTGGCCAGCTTCCTGCAGGCGCTATCGAACAACCTGTCGGGCGCCGGCACCAGTGGCAACCTGATTAACACCACCGTTTAAGGACAAGGCAATGGAAGCAAACCACGAAGCAGCGCACGGGAACAGCCTGGCCGAAGACCTGGCCGCGATGATGAGAATGAGTGCCAGCCGACGGCAGTCGCTGCGCTGGCTGCTGGCGGGTGCCTCGGCGCTGCCGGTACTTGGCTGCGGCGGCGGTTCCTCGGCAACCGACACCAGTACGGCCAGCACCAGCACGTCGTCCGGCACCGGCACGGGCACCAGCACCGGCACAAGTACGGGCAGCTCCGGCAGCACAGGCAGCACAGGAGCGGCCGGTTCCTGCGCCGTGATACCGGAGGAGACGGGCGGCCCGTACCCGGCCGACGGCACCAACAGTAACGGCACCGGCAGCGGCACCACCAGTGTGCTCAACCTGGCGGGCGTGGTACGCAGCGATATACGCAGCAGCTTCAATGGCGCGACGGCCGTGGCGGCCGGCGTACCGCTGACGATCAAGCTGCAGATCGTGAACGCCAACGGCAGCTGCGCGGCCCTGCCAGGCTACGCGGTCTACCTGTGGCACTGCGACCGCGACGGCAATTACTCGCTGTATTCGAGCGGTGTGACGGACCAGAACTACCTGCGCGGCGTGCAGGAAGCGGACAGCAGCGGCAACATCACCTTCAGTACCATCTTCCCCGGCTGCTATTCGGGGCGCATGCCGCACGTCCATTTCGAGGTCTACCCGACGCTGGCCAAGAGCGTGAGCGCGGCCAACCGCGTCAAGACGTCGCAGTTCACCTTCCCGATGGCGACCCTGAACGAGGTGTATGCGAGCACCGGCTACAGCACCAGCGTGCGTAACCTGGCGCAGACCAGCTATGCCACGGATATGGTGTTCGGCGACGGCACGTCCTTGCAGATGGTGGCCGTGACGGGCAACGTGACTGACGGCTATGTCGTCACGCTGACGGCGGGCGTGAGCGCCTGACGGCGCGACCCGTATGTGCGCCGGCCGCCCTGGCCGGCGCCTGCCCTGTCGCAAGAAAGCCGGGGATGCCGCGGCGCGCGGCATGCCGGTTCCCCGTCACGCAAGTGCCTCCTGTCATGGAATAGTCCATGTCCCCGGCCCGCAGGCGAACTCCTTTTCGCCGCCACGGCCCCCGATCACACCGATCCGAACCCGATTTCGCTCCTTTTCCCTGTCCGCACCGGGACCGCGCCTGGCATGGCGCTTGCGATGCAATGGTCATCGGCGCATCCGCGCCCATCCTCCCGGAGGCCCCATGAACCAGCGCCTGCTCGCCTACCGTCCCGAGCTTGAGTTCCTCGAAGAACGCGGCGGCGCCAGCCTGGCCGGCGGGGACGACCTGACGTTGGCCGCGCGCCTGCTGGAGCTGCAGGGCGGCGCCCAGCTGGACCGCTTCATCGACGCCATGGTGCGGGCCGATGGCGGACCTGTGGCAGCCCCGCTGGCGCCGGCGTTGAAGCGCGCGGCGCGCCAGGTGTTGCCGCTGCATGGCCCGGCGGGCGGCCCGGTGATCGACGCGCTGCGGCACCGCGGCAAGGCCGATCCCGTCACGCGGGCGGCACGCATCTTTGGTGTTGAGCTGGAGGGCCTGAGCCCGGAAGACAAGGAATTCGAGCTGGCCCAGCGCTTCGTGCGCTTCGCCAGGGAAGCGATCCGGCTGGCGGCGGATGCGCCCACGCCGGCCGGCGTGCCGGCCGCGCTGGCCCAGGCTGCGCGCAGCCACGCCCCCGGCCTGCTCAAGTGCGAGGCGCGCCAGATGGGGCGCTGGCAGCGGCAGGGCGGCCGCATCGTCGTATTCGACTGCTGATTTTGTGGCGCGCCGGGCGGCCAGGCCGTCCGCGCTTTTGTTGTTTGACTTGAGATGGGGGAGTTCACCATGCATGACATCGATCGTACAACGCTGGAATTCGGCCAGCAGGAAATGTCCGGCTACGAGGCGGAACAGTATGAGTTCGGCCAGGGAGAATGGGGTGGCGAGATGGGCCAGCAAGGCATGTTTTCGGAAGCGGAAGAGATGGAGTTGGCCAACGAGCTGCTGTCGGTCAGTAACGAGGCCGAGCTGGAACAGTTCCTGGGCAGCTTCCTGCGCAAGGCCGCGTCGGTGGCCGGGCAGGTGATCAAGTCACCGATAGGCCAGGCCATCGGCGGCGTGTTGAAGGGGGTCGCCAAGAAGGCGCTGCCGCTGGCCGGCGGCGCCATCGGCGGCTACTTCGGCGGACCGCTGGGCGCCAAGATCGGCAGCGGGCTGGCCTCGGCGGCCGGCGGCGCGCTGGGCCTGGAAGCGGAATCGCTGGCGGGCGAGGACCGCGAGTTCGAGGGCGCCCGCCAGTTCGTGCGGCTGGCGGCCGACACCGTCAATCGCGCCGCGGCCGCGCGCGGACCGGGCGATCCGCGTGCCATCGCCCAGGCGGCGGCCATGGCGGCGGCCCGCCAGTTTGCGCCCGGCCTGCTGGCAAAGGGCGGCGGCGTGCCCGGCATCGTGCCCGGCGCCCAGGGGGCCGCGGCGCAGGGCCGGGGCCAGTCGGGGCGCTGGATGCGCCATGGCCACAAGATCGTCCTGTACGGAGCTTGATCGCCATGGCCATCAGCGCATTTGCGGCATGGATGCTGGCGCAGGAAGCGCGTTCGCTGCAAGCGCGCCTGGCGCGCCTGCGGCCGTTCGCGCTGATCGAGCCGATGGTTCCGGCTGCGGCGCTGCTGCCGGAGGCGCAGACGGCCATCGAAAGCTATCTGGCGCGCGGCCGGCGCGAGCTGCGCGTCATGGTGCGCGACTACCTGGCCTGGTTGCGTGGTCCGGCCCGGCACAGCGCCAGCGCGGCGGACGCGCAGCGCCGTTTCACTTTCCTGCGGCTGCGGTTCAACGCCACGCTGACCCAGTTCGACCTGTTTAACGAAGTCATCACCCAGCGCAGCGAGCACGAAAACGGCGTCTGGCTGTCCGGGCTCGATGCCGTGGCGGCCGACGCGCTGACCCTGGCCGGCGGCTATTACCGGGCACCGCCCGTGGTGTGCTACCTGGACCGTGGACCCGGCGCGGCCATCCGGCGCGCGCGCACGCGGCTGCCGGGCGGGGGCGAGAATCCGGTGGCCATCGTGCGGGTGCCGCGCGAGCGTATGGTCGGCAGCGGCATCGCCTCGTCGCTGGTGCATGAGGTGGGACACCAGGGCGCGGCCCTGCTGGACCTGGTCAACTCCATGCGCCCGCTGCTGCAGGCCATGCAGCAGGGCGGCAGCGGTGCGCCGCAGGCATGGCAGCTGTGGGAGCGCTGGATCTCCGAGATCGTGGCCGATTTCTGGTCGCTGCTGCGGGTGGGCGTGGTCTCCACGCTGGGCCTGATCGGCGTGGTCAGCCTGCCGCGCGCCTTCGTCTTCCGGCTCAACGCGGATGACCCCCATCCGGTGCCGTGGATACGGGTCAAGCTCAGTTGCGCCATGGGGCGCAGCGTCTATCCCCATCCGCAATGGGAACGGCTGGAACGCTTGTGGGAGTCCTACTACCCGGTTGCCGGACTGGCACCGCCCCAGCTGCGCGTGCTGGGCCAGCTGCAGGACAGCCTGCCGGCGCTGGTCGGCCTGCTGGTGCAGCATCGCCCGCCGGCCTTGCGCGGCCGTTCGCTGCTGGAGGCGATGAACGCCGCGGCGCGCCAGCCCGCGCGCCTGCAACTGTTGTACCGCTTCTGGAACCGCGCGCCGGCGCGCATGTACCGCGCCGCGCCCTCGCTCGTGTTCGCGGTGCTGGGGCAGGCGCGCGCCGACGGCACGCTCGAACCCGAGGCGGAGGCGGCGCTGCTGGCGCGCCTGCTCACGCACTGGGCCCTGCGCAGCACGCTGGATACGAGCGCCGTCTGCGGCGCCCATCAACATCGATTGTCCACCCTGGAAGGAGTTTGATATGACAACCAAGAACCCGGCGGCCGCCGATACCCGGCCCGGCGCGGTGCAGGTCAGCGTGCATGACAAGGCGACCGGCGCGGTCGTCGTCAACGCCGCGATCGCCCTGTACCGCGGCACAGGCGACTGCGCCAAGTTCGACCCCGTCAAGTGGGGCGGCGGCCAGGACGCGCTGGTCGACGTGCGCACCACCGATGCGCGCGGCTACGTCACCTTTCCCGACCTGCCGCCGGCGGCCTACGTGGCCGTGTACGACCACTTTCCGGTGACGGCGCCGCAATGCGCCCAGGTCCATCCCGGCTGCGCCGCCTTGCTGTGCTTCGAGCTCGAACTCGAACCGGCCGTGACGCTGAGCTTCGAGACGCCCGACTGCCAGCCCAGCAACTGCCACAACGCCCGCGTGAACGACCGCGCCACGGCGCAGGTGAGCTTTTACGGCGACACCAGCGGCGACCTGCGGCCCCACGTCGAGGTGGTGGCGCATGCGCCCTGGAGCCGGGTGCGGGGCGAGGACTATCAGTTCACCTACACCGTGCGCCGCCCCGGCGTGCAGCGCTTCGAGGCGCAGATGCTGCTGGCGCGACGCGCCGACACGGGCCTGGTCGCGCTGGCCGGCCCGGAGGCGCCCGGCGCGTCCGGCCCGCGTGCCCTGATCGGGCTGGCCGCCGACTTCGACGCCGAGGAGCGCACGCCCCAGCTCATCGGCGGCAACGTGGGCGTGTCGTTGTCGCGCACGGAGACGGAGCCGACCGAGGACCTGCCGCTGTGGACCCTGATCCGCAACAGTACCGAGGCCATGGGTTTCACCAACTACCTCAATTTCATCGACAGCCTGTTCTGCGCCGAGCCGTCCAATGGCACGATATTCGGCCCGGCCGGTTTCGAGGGCGAGCGCTTCCTCAAGAAGGCCGACCGGTTCCACCATCTGCGTCACCGGCGCGCGCTGCCGTTCACGGACGCCGAATCCTACCGCGTGCTGAAGGCCGCGACGGAGGCGTTCGTGATGGTCAACTGCGGCGTGTTGAGCAAGCCGCTGGCCTTCAATCCCGACGAGGATAACGCCTACCTGGACCGGCGCGATATCCCGCCCGGCAAGGACCTGGAGACGGTGCTGCTGAACGATTACCTGGAAAAGGTGGACGGCACGGCCACGCTGCCTTACCTGGCCATCATCCGCCGCAAGCTGCCCGACATCCCGATCACCATCACGCATGGGCGCGAGCACGACGCCGACCTGTGCTTCGGCATCCTGCAGGACAAGCTGGCCAACCCCTGCCTGCTGGAGCTGATCTGGTCCTACTGGCACGAGGAGGGCATGCTGGTGCAGACCATGAACGCCATCACCCAGCGTTTCCAGAACGTGCGCGGCCCCGGCGCCAACGACCCGCTGGCCAACACCGAGATCGACATGCTGCGCCCGCTGAACAACCTGATCTGGGGCTACACCCAGGACGAGCAGCACCGGCTGACCGTGGTGCGGCGCAATTACGAGTACGACCACCACTACGGCGTGCGGCTCGACGGCAAGGCGGTGCAGCATATCCGCGCGGCCGACACCCGCTCCAAGTTCCTGGAAGCGTTCCACCACCTGCTGCGCCTGTGTACCCAGTTCTACAAGCAGGACGACGACACCACCGTCAAGGCCGACGCCTTCCCCGTGCTGAACGCGCTCAAGGAAGTGCACCTGATCCTGTCGCAGGGGGCGCACAACCAGTTCGGCGACCTGCCATCGACGGCCCGCATCGAAATGCTGATGCAGCAATGGTTGCTGGCCCGGCCCGAGTTCCGCGAATTCCTGCCCACCCGGCTGATGGTGGCCTATCCGGAGCCGTGGATGGACCGGGTGGACGCGATGAAGAAGCTGCAGGGCTGGACCGACACCAGCGTGGTGCACTTCCGCAGCCTGGCCATGTTCGGCGAGCAGGTGCTGTTGTCGGTGCGTTACGGCGCCTGGGCCGATATCTACGAACCGACGCCGGCCTTCAACTGGGCCCGATTCTGGCGACCGCAGGTGCAGGGCTATATCCACGCCTACCGCGCGGCCACCGGGGTCGACCTGTCGGTGGAGAAGGTGGACCCGGTGGCCGAGGCGACCATCCCGTCGGTGCTGCTGCGCCAACGGTTGGCCGAGCAGGCGCGCAGCACGGCATGACGCGGCATGGCGGACTTTTGCAGCGCGCTATACCTCGGTATGCGCCATCCGTCATGGGCGCTGGGCCGCTGGCCGGGCCTGACGCTGGGCCGTCCGGCGGCGCTGGAAGACGCGCCGGGGGCGCCCGAGCTGGCGGCGGAGCTGGCGCGCCTGCAGGGCTGCCAGGCGGCGTTGCTGCTGCCGTCCACGCTGCACCTGTTCTGGGACCTGTTCGGCATGCTCGCCGCCGAACCATTGGCCGTGCTGGTCGATGCCGGCGCCTATCCGATTGCGCGCTGGGGCGCGCAACGGGCCGTGATGCAGGGGGCGTCGCTGCAGGTCTTCCCACCTGGCGCGGTGGAGCAGGCCAGCGTGCTGGCGCGCCAGGCGGCGCGGGATGGCCGGCGTCCGCTGATCCTGGCGGACGGCTATTGCCCCGGTGCGGAGGCGGCGCCGCCGCTGGCGGCCTATGCCCGCATCGCTGCCGAATGCGATGGCTACCTGGTACTGGACGACACACAGGTGCTGGGCGTCCGGGGCGAGCAGGGTGGTGGCTCGCTGCGCCTGCCCGGTGTGGCGGGACCGCGAGTACTGGTGGGGGCGTCACTGGCCAAGGGATTCGGCGTGCCGCTGGCGGTGCTGGCCGGGAGTGCCGCGCTGGTGGGCTGGTTTGGTGCGCGCAGCGAAGTGCGGCGCCATTGCAGCCCGCCGTCGGTGGCGGCGATCGCGGCGGCAAGGCGGGCATTGGCTGTGAACGGGAAATACGGAGACACGCTGCGTGAGCGTTTGTGGCAGCGAGTGGCGCAGTTTCGCGCCGGCGCGGTGCGGCGTGGCATACGCTGCCGGGGCGGCCGGTTTCCCGTCCAGACCGTGCTGCTACCGCCGCGCGAGGGGCCGTTGCAGGTGCAGGCCGCGTTGGCCGGGCGTGGAATACAGGCCGTTGCCCAGTGGACGGGCCGGCAGGGGGCGCTTACCTTCCTGCTGCGCGCCGACCACCGGCCGGAGCAAATCGAGCAGGCGCTGGATGCGCTTGCCAACCAGTTGGAGTACGCATATGAGCCAGATATTTGACACGCTGCCGTTCCCCGCCCCAGGCGGTACGGCGGGCAGGGGACAGCGGTATGGGCTGGAACGCGAGCTGGAGCCGGAGCGCGGCGGCCGGCCGGCTCACCGGTCGCATCATCGGTCGCATCATCGGCGGCCATACCGGCCACATTACTGGCCACATTACTGGGCGTACAGGTGGCCCTATCCCGGGCATGGATACAGTGCGGGCCCCTATGGCGACATGTTCGATATTTACGACGACGGCGACGATGGCACTCCGTCGGACGAGTTGTTCCCCATCCCTCAGGCGGCGGGCGGCGACTGGGCTCGATTTACCAGTTCAAAGGAGAGCATCATGCATCAACCGTATTGCAATTGTCCCCAATGCCGCGCACGCGGCGCAGCCGCTTTTGACGTGATGCCGTTCCGGGCCGCGGCGGCCCGCCCCGGCCTGCCGTTCAGCGCCGCGCGCGAACAGGAGCTGGCGATGGAGTTGCTGTCGGTGTCCAGCGAGGCGGAGATGGAGCAATTTCTGGGTAGCGTATTCAGCAGCGTCTGGAAAGGTGTCAAGAAGGTGGCGGCGCCGCTGGGCGGGGTGCTCAAGGCGGTGGCCAAGCAGGCATTGCCTTACGTGGGCGGGGCGCTGGGGTCGCTGATCCCCATACCTGGCGTCGGCACGGCGCTGGGGCGCGCAGTGGGCAGCGCCGTCAGCCAGGCGTTGGAGATGGAATTTGAAGGCCTCGCCGCGCAGCAGCGGGAATTCGAATCGGCGCGCCGCTTCGTGCGGCTGGCCGGTACGGCGGCGCAGCTGGCGGGGCAGGGCGACGGCAGCCCGCGGGCCGTGCGTGCCGCCGTGCTGGTCGCGGCGCGCCGCCATATTCCCGCGCTGGCGCGGCCAGCCATGGCGGGCGGCACCGCCGCGCAAGGCGGTACATGCCGAGACTTTGGCGCGATGCCCATGCCTGGCGGTGCCACCGGGCGCTGGCGCCGGCGTGGCAACCGGATCGTGTTGAGCGGCGATTTCTGATCGGTCGTCCGTCTTGCCCGGGAGCGCTGCCGTGATCATCGACTGCCATTGCCATGCGGGGCCCGGCGACGGGCTGACCGGCCCCTGGGATGCGCACGCGGGCCTGGAACGCTACCTGCGCCGTGCCGCGCGCGCGGGGATAGCACGTACCGTGCTGTTTGCGGCCTTCCATTCGGACTACCGGCATGCCAACCGGGCCGTGGCGCGCATCGTGGCGGCGGCGCCGCAACGCTTCCTTGGCTTTGCCTTCGTCCATGCCGCGCGCGACCGGGGGCGCATCCACGCCATGCTGCGCGAAGCGGTCGAACGGCTGGGTTTTGTCGGCGTTAAACTGCACCGGCACGACGCACGCATCAACGGCGAGGTATGCGATGCGGCCCGCGCCTTTCGCCTGCCCGTGCTGTACGACCCGATGGGCGAGGTGGCCGTGGCCGAACTGCTGGCCCAGGACTATCCGGACGTCGATTTCATCCTGCCCCATCTGGGCAGCTTTGCCGACGACTGGGGCGCGCAGCTGGCCATGATCGACCAGCTGGCACGCCATCCGAACATTTACACCGACACGGCTGGCATACGACGCTTCGATCTGCTGCAACAAGCCGTGCGGCGCGCCGGGGCGCACAAGGTGCTGTTCGGTTCAGATGGTCCGTGGTTGCATCCGGGGTTGGAACTGCACAAGGTGCGGCTGCTCGGCCTGCCCGAGGAGGAGGAATGCTTGATCCTGGGAGGTAACCTGATGCGTTTGTGCCGGCTGGAGCGCTGACAGCGGATCAAGTCGCGGCGCGGTGCAGAGGCGAAAATCGCGTTGCGTCCCCATTTTCGTAAAAAGGAGGTATAAAAAGGGGTACGTCCCCATTTTCAAAAATCGTGTTACGTCCCTAATATTGCGCCCGGCGGAGGCAGGGTTAGAAAAGGGGTACGTCCCCATTTTCTTCCTCATTTCGCGCTCGGCGGACGCAGGGGCATGGCCGCAACTGCAAGTGCGGGCCTACATTCGCGCGTTCCGCTCAAGTTTGGCGTCCATCGTCCGGGCGCGCCTTGCGGCGGATTTGCAGCGCGCGGTCCGTCACGCCCAGGCGCTGGGCGGCGCGCTGGTTGCTGCCGCCTTCCTGCTCCAGCACGATGCGGATGGCCGTGTCGGCACTGGCCTGGGTGATGCGCGCCAGTCCTATGCCCTGGTCCAGCGCATGGCGGATGGCGCTGGCAAATGCGGCGTCCGGCCACGGTGCGGCCAGGTGCGCCCCGCACAGGGCACGTTCGTCCGGCGGCACGGCGCCCAGCGTGATGGGCCCGGCGCCGCAGTGCCGGTGCCACAGGCGCGCCACCGTCTGGCGCAGCTCGCGCACGTTGCCGGGGTAGTCGCGTGTGAGCAGGTACTCGCGCACGGCCGGATCGAGTTCGCAGCCGGGCTGCGGGTGGGCATGGGCGGCCAGGAAGTGGGCGACCAGCGGCAGGATGTCGTCGCGCCGTTCGCGCAGGGGCGGCGTGCGGCAGCGCCAGCCGGCGATGCGGTACAGCAGGTCGGCGCGGAACTGGCCGCGCGCCACTTCCTGTTCCAGGTCGCGGTTGGTGGCGCACACGAGCCGGAACCGGCTCGGTTGCCAGGTGTTGCTGCCCACCCGTTTGTATTTCTGCTCCTGCACCACCCGCAGCAGTTGCGCCTGCAGGGGCAGGGGCAGTTCGCCTATCTCGTCGAGAAACAGGACGCCATGGTCGGCCTGGGCAAAGGCGCCGTCGCGCGCGCCCACGGCGCCCGTGTACGCGCCCCGTTCGTGGCCGAACAGTTCACTGCCGGCCAGTTCAGGCGATAGGGTGGTGCAATCGAGTACCGTCAGTTCGCCCGGGCAGCCGCTCAGCTGGTGGATGGCTTGGGCGATCAGGTCCTTGCCGGTGCCCGTCTCGCCCGTGATGAGCACGGACGAGGTGCTGAAGGCCGCCACTTCCACCGCTTCGCGCACGAGGGCGCGCCAAGCCATGCTGCGGCCCACGAGCATCCGGCATACGGCCTCCGAATCGACCAGCTGCTGGACGGCCAGACGGCGCCGGATGCGGGCCAGCAGCGGTGCCGGGTCGGCGCCGGCCGGGGGCCACCACAGCACATCGGCCGCGCCCGCGCCCATCGCGGCCCACGACATGGCGGACGTGGGCGCATCGGCGCGGCACAACAGGGCCAGTACGCAGCCGTCTTCACACCATGGGGTCAACGCGGCCAGTTGTTCCTCGTCGGCGTCGTCCAGCACGGCGATGCCGCAGGCGGGCCCGCCGCCATTACGCGCATGGATGGCGATGCCTTCCTTGGCCAGCGCGATACCGCAGGCGGGCCCACCGCCATCGCGCGCATGGACGGCGATGCCTTCCTTGGCCAGCAGGTTCGCCACCTGGCTGGTGTGCGCGGACAGTGCTGGTTTGGCGGCGTGCAGCCAGACGGCGGGCGGGGGCGGGTTCATGGCATTTTTGTGAGCGGAGCTTTGCGTGTGTTACGCAGGCGTTGGTTTGGGCCGGCGCAGGACTGGCCGCGCGGCGCCGTGTGTACAGGAAATGTTGAGCGTGGCGCGTGCGTGGATGGCAGTGCTGCACTATAGATTGGCGTCCAGTGCAGCCGTTTGCGGTGTGCCAATAGTGCGCGGCAGGCGGTGCTGGCGCGACCAGCGTACGGCTGGGGAAACGGGGCGGCCAGTGCCCGGTTGGAACGTCAGGGGCTGGCGGCGCATAATGCGCGCCAGGTTAATGAGTCTAGAAGTTGGACAGGGGAATCGAAAGCTGGTTCGTTTTAGACTCTCACGTCAAAAGATGCGACCAGATTAGACCCGAGGCCCGGACTTCATGGACAGTTTTGGACTGGCGCTCGGAAAATTCAGACCAGATTAGCCTCAGCCGGCTCGAACTCGACCGAATTAGACCATAGGACAACCTCAGAACGCCGACGCCTGCCGCGCCCCTACAGGCGTTCCGGGGATCCGTGAAGACCCCGCCCCCCAAAAAAAAGCGGCGCCCTGAGGCGCCGCCGCTGGACAGGCCGACGTACAGCTTATTGCTTGACGCAGTCGACGAAGTAGCCGCGCTTGCCGTCCACTTCGCGCTTGACCAGGCCGTGCACGTCGGTCTCGAAGCCGGGGAAGCGCTCGTTGAAGTCGCGTGCAAAGCGCAGGTAGTCGACGATGGTCTTGTTGAAACGCTCGCCCGGAATCAGCAGCGGAATGCCCGGCGGATACGGCGTCAGCAGGATGGACGTGATGCGCCCTTCCAGTTCGTCGATCGCCACGCGCTCGATCTCGCGGTGCGCCATCTTGGCGAAGGCGTCCGACGGCTTCATGGCCGGAATCATGTCCGACAGGTACATCTCCGTCGTCAGGCGCGCCACGTCGTAGGCCTTGTAGAAGTTGTGGATCTGCTGGCACAGGTCGCGCAGGCCCATCTTCTCGTAGACCGGGTTGGCGGCCGCGAATTCGGGCAGGATGCGCCACATCGGCTGGTTCTTGTCGTAGTCGTCCTTGAACTGCTGCAGCGCCGTCAGCAGCGTGTTCCAGCGGCCCTTGGTGATGCCAATGGTGAACATGATGAAGAACGAGTACAGGCCGCACTTCTCGATGATCACGCCATGCTCGGCCAGGTACTTGGTGACGATGGAGGCGGGTATGCCGGTCTCGGCGAACTGGCCGTCCAGCGACAGGCCCGGATTGACGATGGTGGCCTTGATCGGGTCGAGCATGTTGAAGCCCGGCGCCAGCTTGCCGAAGCCGTGCCAGGTGTCCTCGGCGCGTATCATCCAGTCTTCACGCGAGCCGATGCCGTCGTCCGAGAACTCGTCCGGACCCCACACCTTGAACCACCAGTCCTTGCCCCATTCCTCGTCGATCTTCTTCATGGCGCGGCGGAAGTCCAGCGCCTCGATGATCGATTCCTCCACCAGGGCGGTGCCGCCCGGCGCTTCCATCATGGCCGCGGCCACGTCGCACGAGGCGATGATGGAGTATTGCGGCGAGGTCGAGGTGTGCATCAGGTAAGCCTCGTTGAAGGCGTCCTGGTCCAGCTTGACGGATTCCGACTCGCGCACCAGCACCTGCGAGGCCTGCGACAGGCCGGCCAGCAGCTTGTGGGTGGACTGTGTCGAGAAGATCATCGACTCCTTGGCGCGCGGGCGGTCCTTGCCGATGGCGTGCATGTTCTTGTAGAAGTCGTGGAAGGTGGCGTGCGGCAGCCATGCTTCGTCGAAATGCAGGGTGTCGATCTTACCGTCCAGCATTTCGCGCAGCGTTTCCACGTTGTAGATCACGCCGTCGTAGGTGGACTGGGTGATGGTGAGGATGCGCGGTTTCTTGTTGGCCGCCTCGCGCGCGAACGGGTTGGCCTCGATCTTGCGGGCGATGCTCTCGGGCGTGAACTCTTCCAGCGGGATGGGGCCGATGATGCCCAGGTGGTTGCGGGTCGGCATCAGGAACACGGGGATGGCGCCGCACATGATGATCGAGTGCAGGATGGACTTGTGACAGTTGCGGTCCACCACCACGATGTCGCCCGGGGCGACAGTCGAGTGCCACACCATCTTGTTCGAGGTCGACGTGCCGTTGGTAACGAAATAGCAATGGTCGGCGTTGAAGATGCGCGCCGCGTTGCGTTCGGAGGCGGCTACGGGACCGGTGTGGTCGAGCAGCTGGCCCAGTTCTTCGACGGCGTTGCAGACGTCGGCGCGCAGCATGTTCTCGCCGAAGAACTGGTGGAACATCTGGCCGATGGGCGACTTCAGGAACGCTACGCCGCCCGAGTGGCCGGGGCAGTGCCAGGAGTAGGAGCCGTCGTTGGCGTAATGGACCAGGGCGCGGAAGAACGGTGGCGACAGGCCGTCCAGGTAGGACTTCGCTTCGCGGATGATGTGGCGCGCCACGAATTCCGGCGTGTCCTCGAACATGTGGATGAAGCCGTGCAGCTCGCGCAGGATGTCGTTCGGGATGTGGCGCGAAGTGCGCGTTTCGCCGTACAGGTAGATGGGGATGTCGGCGTTCTTGTAGCGGATTTCCTCGACGAAGGCGCGCAGCGACTTGAGTGCGTGGTCGGTTTCTTCCACCGAGCCGCCGCCGAATTCCTCGTCGTCGATCGACAGCACGAAGGCCGAGGCGCGCGATTGCTGCTGCGCGAACTGCGACAAATCGCCGTAGCTGGTCACGCCCAGCACTTCCATGCCTTCTTTTTCCATCGCATCGGCCAGGGCACGAATGCCAAGGCCGGACGTGTTCTCGGAACGGAAATCCTCGTCAATGATGACGATGGGGAAACGAAATTTCATGCTGTCTCCAAAAAAGAAGACCGCCCCTGACGGTTGTACAGGGGCGGGCTGGGCGCCCATTGCTCTATATTGGGCGCATAAAAAAAATAAGAACGGGATTCTCGCAGAAATGGGGGCGCTGTGGTGAAAAAATTAGCGCTTTTTCGCGTTATCGTCCCGTTACCGTCAGTGGCCGGCGGCGCCGCCGCCCAGCTTGAGCAGCAGGACGCCCAGCGGGTCCACATGGAGCCAGGCAAAAGCGCCCAGCGCGATGCCGATGCCGGCGATGCCGTAGGCGGCCCCTTGCAACCATTTCTTCCGGGTCAACAGCGTGATGGCGGCCAGGGAAATGGCGATCTGCTCGGCCGTCGTGGCCAGCGCCCACTGGTGGTGGGCATGCATGGCTTCATCGGACTTGTGGTTCCATTCCTTGGACGATGCCTCCCACTTTTCCGCTTCCTTCTTGATGTCTTCCTTTTCCGCCTTGTAGCGCGCCACTTCCGACCTGTAGCGTTCCGCGTCCACGCCGGGCAGGGTCATGGCCAGCTCGGCCAGGTTCTGCTTGTTCGACTTGGCCTGGTAGTAGTTCCAGCTGTTGGCGGCCTGGGTCTTGTCGATGGCGGCGTTGTTCTTGAACAGGGCCGCGTCGTTCTGGGTAGCGCCGCCCTGGTAGCCGAACATGGCCCCCACCGTGGCCAGGATGGCCGTCATGACGGCGATGTTGTTGGAAAAGCTATCGCTGCTGTGGGCAGCATGTTCGACCGCGTGATCGTGCGGGCCGTGTACGTGAAATCCGTGACCTGACATGGTGGTAGGCTTCCTCTCAGTAAGTGTCGGTATGAATGGCGTTATTGACCGGCCTTGCGGCGCAGCGTGACGAAGGCATATTCCAGGCCATCGGCCGATATATGGGGTTCGCGGGCCGTTTCGACCCAGTCTTCCTCGACGATAGCGGGGAAGAAGGCGTCGCAGGCGAAGGTCTGGTTGATGCAGGTCAGATCGAGCTGATCGGCCAGCGCCAGGGCCTGTCCGTAGATCTCGGCGCCGCCTATGATGTAAGCCGGAACGTCTTGCACCATGGCAACGGCGGCGGCCAGCGAGCCGGCCGTCTCCACGCCGTCGTGGCGCCAGCCGGCGTTGCGGGTGATGACGATGTTGCGCCGGCCCGGCAGCGGCCGGCCGATCGATTCGAAGGTCTTGCGTCCCATCAGGATGGGGTGGCCCGTCGTCAGGCGCTTGAAATGGGCCAGGTCTTCCGGCAGGCGCCACGGCAGGGTGTTGGCGATGCCGATGCCGCGCTGGGCGTCCATGGCGACGATGATGTTCAATTGGCTCATGTGCTGCTCAAGTCCTGAAAGGGCTGGTCGGAATGGCCGCGTTCCGGTGCTGCCGTTTGGTTGCAGTTGCGTTGCTGTTGCGTTGCTTTTTTGGCGCGCGGCGTTGTGGCGACATTATCGTTGAATTCGGCCCCGCAAGGGGAGACTGCACAGTGACTTGCACAATGATATTTAGATCAATCATTCCAGAGTGAAAATGTGTGAGTTTCATGTTTGATTTTTTTGCGTATTGTACGGGGGAATTGTTAGCGATTTCCAGTTGGAAATTTAACAACTCCCCATCCGGGCCTGGCGCCGAGAACAATAGCAGTGCCGGGAGTGGGACATACCGGGCCTGGCGCCGAGAACAATACCAATACAGGGAGTAGGACATGTTTATGAACCTTAAGATACGCACTCTGGTGATAGGCGTGCTGGCCGTGCTGCTGGCACTGATGCTGGCCAATGGCCTGATGGGCATCTACGGCGCCGGCCATTCCGTCGGCCTGGTGCGGCAAGTCACCCTGCGCGACCAGCAGCACAGCACCGAGCTCAACGCGATGCGGCTGGACATGGAGCAGAGCCGCAGCCAGATCCTGCAAGCCTTGCAGCACAACCCCGACCTGGCCTGGGCCAAGCTGCACGACCATCCGCTGACCGTGCATTTCGACCTGATCAATACCTACACGGGCCGTACCGCCAAGCGCTGGGACGCCTACCTGGGCGCCATCGCTTCACCGGACGAGAAGCGCCTGGCCGAGCAATGGTACGCCGACAGCGCCGGCCTGGGGCTGGAGGCCATCAAGGCCGCCGGCGCCGCCATCCAGGCCAGCCAATGGGATGAAGCCGAATCGGTGCTGATCCGGAAAATCAACCCGTCCTACCGCAAGGGCGATGCCGCCCTCAAGGCGCTGACGGAATTTGCGGCGGCCAAGGCCCAGGCCAACGAGGCGGCCGTGGACGCCAGCCTCCAGTCGACCACCTGGACCATGGTGGCCGTGCTGGCGGTGGGCCTGCTCTTGGGCGGCGCCGTGGGCATGGCCTTGCTGGCCGCCATTTCCGGCCCGCTGCAACAGGCGATGGCGATCGCCACCCGGGTGGCCGGCGGCGACCTGACGGGCCGCATCGAATCGCACAGTAGCAATGAGATCGGGGCGCTGCTCACGGCGCTGGACCGGATGAAGGGCAACCTGGCCAGCATCGTGCGCGAAGTGCGGGGCAGTACCGATACCATTGCCAGCGCGTCGGGCCAGATCGCGGCCGGCAATATGGACCTGTCGGCCCGCACCGGTGAACAAGCCAGCTCGCTCGAGCGCACCGCCTCCGCCATGGAACAATTGACGGGCACCGTGCGCCAGAACGCCGACAACGCGCGCCAGGCCAACCAGCTGGCGCAGTCGGCCTCGGCAGTGGCCGTCAGGGGCGGCAGCGTGGTGAGCGAAGTGGTGCAGACCATGGGATCGATCAACGATTCTTCCAGGAAGATCGTCGACATCATCGGCGTGATCGACGGCATCGCCTTCCAGACCAACATCCTGGCCCTGAACGCGGCCGTCGAGGCGGCCCGCGCCGGCGAACAGGGGCGCGGCTTCGCCGTGGTGGCGTCGGAAGTGCGCAACCTGGCCCAGCGCAGCGCCGGTGCGGCCAAGGAAATCAAGGAACTGATCGGCGATTCCGTGGAAAAGGTCGGCAGCGGCGCGCGCCTGGTGGACCAGGCCGGGGCGACCATGCAGGAAGTGGTCACCAGTATCCAGCGCGTGGCCGACATCATGGGCGAGATCACGCAGGCCAGCCAGGAGCAGACGGCGGGACTGGATCAGATTAACGGCGACATCGGCCAGATGGACGCCATTACCCAGCAGAACGTGGCGCTGGTGGAGCAGGCATCGGCCGCCGCCACCTCGCTGCAGGACCAGGCCGGCTCGCTGGCCCAGGTGGTGAGCGTGTTCCGGCTGGACGGCATGGCGCCGGTTGCGGCGGCCGCGGCTCGGCCATCCGCCGCCTCGCCACAGCTGTCCGCCACCGCCCCGCGCCCATCCGCGGCCCGGCCCGCGCCGGTGCGGACGCTCAAGCCAGCTGCCCAGCGTGCGGCCAAGCCGGCGCCTGCCGCGGCGCCGGCCCGTGCCAAGGCTGTGGTCAACAGCAACCAGGCTGAGGACGACTGGGAGGAGTTCTGACGCCTGGCGCCGCTGCTGGGCGGCACCCGGGCGTTGGTGTAGGCGAGGGGGGCGATGGCGGAAGGCGGAGAGCGGACGGCAAATGGCTGATGTCGGATGTCGGATGGCAAATGACAAATGACAAATGACAAATGACAAATGACAAATGAGGCGGATGGCAAAGGCTGGTGGCAAATGGCCGCGTGCCGCACCACCGCCCGGCGCGCGGGTAGTCGCGTGGCTTGATCTGGCATAAAGCCGCACCGCGCGGGCCGGCTTACGATGGCCATTTCCGTTGGCGCGCCGGCCATGTTGTTCAATTCTCAATCCTTCTTGCTGCTGTTCCTGCCGGCCGTGCTGGCCGGCTTTTTCCTGCTGGGGCGCCGTTCGACCGTGGCCGCGGCCTGGTGGCTGGCCGTCGCCTCGCTGTTCTTTTACGGCTACTGGAATCCCCGCCTGCTGCCCTTGCTGCTTGCCTCGGTCCTGCTGAACTACCGGTTTGGCGTCCTGTTGCGAAACAGGCCGCGCCGGCGCTGGCTGGCGGCCGGGGTTGCGGCCAACCTGCTGGCCCTGGGCTGGTTCAAGTATGCCGGCTTCCTCGCGGCGACCGTGCATCTGCCGATACCGGCCATCGTGCTGCCGGTCGGGATCTCATTCTTCACCTTCACCCAGATCGCGTTCCTGGTCGATACCTTCCAGGGCAAGGTCAGCGAGAGCCGCTTCGTGCACTACGTGCTGTTCGTGACCTACTTCCCGCACCTGGTGGCCGGACCGGTGCTGCACCACAAGGAAATGATGCCGCAGTTCGCCGACCCGCGCATCTACCGTCCCCGTGCGCTCGATTTCGCGGTCGGCGCCACCATCTTCTTCGCCGGGCTGGCCAAGAAAGTGCTCATTGCTGACAACATCGCGCCCTATGCCAATGCGGTATTCAACCATGGCGGCAGCCCGTCGCTGCTGGTGGCATGGGGCGGCGTGCTGGCCTATGCCTTCCAGCTGTATTTCGATTTCTCCGGCTACTCCGACATGGCGATCGGCCTTTCCCGCCTGTTCGGCGTGCGGCTGCCGCTCAATTTCAATTCTCCGTACCAGGCGGCCAACATCAGCCAATTCTGGCGTTGCTGGCACATGACCCTGTCGCGCTTCCTGCGCGACTACCTGTATCTTCCGCTGGGCGGCAACCGGCGCGGCAAGGTGCGCCGCTACGCCAACCTGATGGCCACCATGCTGCTCGGCGGCCTGTGGCACGGCGCGGGCTGGAACTTCGTGATCTGGGGCGGGCTGCACGGGCTCTACCTCGCCGTACACCATGCATGGACTGCGCTGCGCCTGCCGCTGGAACGGCGCTGCGCGACGGCGATCACCTTCCTCGCCGTGTGCTATGCGTGGGTATTCTTCCGGGCCACCGACCTGCACGGGGCGCTGGCGATGGCACGGGGCATGAGTGGCGCCAACGGCATCGCGCTGCCCGATGCCTTTGCCAGCCGGCTTGGTAGCCTGCTGCCGGCCATGGAACGGCTGGGTGTCACCTTCTACGGTGGCGGCGGCAGCCAGTTCATCGAAACCTGGAGCGCTATCGGCGCGGTCGCCGCCATCGTGTTCCTGGGCCCGAATACCCAGCAGATCACGGCGCGTTTCGAACCTGCGCTCGACTGCGGCGCCTGTCGGCCGGCGCGCCTGGCATGGGCGCCGACACGCGCGTGGGGCGTGGTGATCGGCGTGATCGCGCTGCTGGACCTGCTCTCACTTAATCGCCCCAGCGATTTTCTTTACTTCCAGTTCTGATGCAAGCGCATACCCGCACCTTCCTGCGCACCGTCCTGCTCACGCTGGCCGCCGGCAGCGTCGCCTGCGCCGCTTTCGTCTATGTGGTCGACCCCTACAGCCTGTACGGCGCCGTCAACCGGGCGGGCATGAACTCGGTCAAGCCTGCGCTCACGCGTTATCAGGTCGAGATCAAGGCCACCAATGCCTTGCGCTCGGGCGCGGCCACATTCATCTTTGGCAATTCGCGCGCCGAGATCGGATTCGACCCGGAGACCCTGGGCAACGCGTACAACCTGGCCATCTCCGGCTCCGGCATGGCCACCGCGATCGGCCAGATCGCCTACTTGCTGGCGCGTGGCGTCAAGCCTGCTGGCGCCATCGTCGGCATGGAATTTCTCGATTTTGCGGATGCGCCGCGCTCCGCGCACACCGTGGCATCGCCCGTGGCGGCGGTCCATCCGGCCGACCGCGCGTTCTGGCGCTTCGACACGCTTTACTCGTTCGCCTCGCTCAAGGACAGCGTGCGCACGCTGCGCATCCAGCAGGATGCCTACGCCGAGTCGATCAGCCCGCGCGGCTTCAACCCATTGCGCGAGTACCTTGCCTTTGCCCGGGTCGATGGTTATCACCTGATGTTCCAGCGCCGTGCCGAGGAGAACGCGGCCAACTACCTGCGCAAGGCGCGCGCCCGATTCGATGCCGACGGGGCAAGGCGCGATACCCGTCGCATCCTCGACTTGCTGGCCGCATCGGACGCCGACATCAAACTGGTCATCTATCCCTACCACGCCCAGGTGCTGTTGTTGTTCGAGCAAACCGGGCTGTGGCCGAGGTTCGAGGCGTGGAAGGCGATCCTGGCGCAGGAAGTCGAGGCGGCACGGGCGCGCCACCCCGGCGCCCGCATCGTGCTTGCCGACTTCAGCGGGTTCGGCGAGCGCCAGTGCGAAGCGGTGCCGGCCAGCGGATCGCCGGCGCCGACGCAATGGTATTGGGAGGGCGGCCACTTCAAGAAGGCGCTGGGCGACAAGGTGCTGCGTGCGCTGGCCACCGGAGAGGGCTACGAAGGCCTGGGCATGGTGCTCGAAAAGGCCACGCTGGAGGCGGACCGCGTGCGCATCGCACAGGACCGCGCTGCCTGCCTGGCGGCGCGGCCTGGCCTGTTGGACGCGGTGCGCGCCATTGTCGACAGCCAGCGCCGCAACGCCCCCCCGATATAGCCCTGTTTTTCCCGTCTTTTTGTAGGAAGTCTCCTACGGAAACGTCGGCGGCGGCGTCGGCGCGTGCCGTACCGTCCCGGTTTTCATAGGGCGGAGCCCGGTTGAACCACGTCCATGGCCTGAAAATTGGCAATATGAAACATTTCCTATAAGAATTGAAATAGTGTCGCACGATTAAAAATGTCAAATCAACCATGCTAGGATCAAACAGCAGTATGTGATCAATCTGCGGGACGACAGTGTCCCGCACTACAAGGAGGAAATATGACCAAATTCAAATCGGCGCTCGCCGTCATGGCGCTGACCGGTGCGGCTCTGGCGGGCGGCACCGCCAGCGCAGCGGACGCCAGCCAGCCTGCTCAAACGCTTTCCCTGGGCGCGGGGGCCAACGTCTTCGGTCACGTGTTTGACCTGGGCAACGGCGGCAATACGTTCAGCGACCGCTACAATTTCACCACCACCGGCGACGGCAATCTGGTGGCGCACGTCTCGGCCATCAGCCCGCAAACGGACGGCATCAAGATCACGGGCTTTTCCCTGTTCAATTCCGGCGGATTGTCGCTGGGTGGCACCCAGGTGCTCGATGGCAATGTCGACCTGTGGAAGCTCGTCAGCAGCCATCTGGTGCCGGACAGCTACTATTTGCTGGTGACGGGCCAAATCCTGTCGCCGGCAGCGACCAGCTACAGCGGCACCGTGATTACCTCGGCTGTACCGGAACCGGCCACCTACGGCATGCTGCTGGCCGGCGCCATCCTGGTCGCCTATCGTAGCCGCCGCCGTAACGACGCGGCTTGATATTGTTTTGAATAGACGGAGGGCCAGCACCTCCGCCTGGCCCGCCCGGTGCATCGCGCCGGCGGGCCTGGTAGCCGACGACCCTAAGTCCGACTGGCTACCGGGCGCCGACGGCCCCGTCGGCGCTATACGCGGCCTTGCCGCACGCTATACAATCTGTTGTTGCCGCAACTTGCCGGCCATCCCCGGAGGCCGCCATTCCATGACGCTAGACCAATTACGGATTTTCATCGCCGTCGCCGAGCGTGAACACCTGACGCAGGCCGCCGGCGCGCTGGCGCTCACGCCATCGGCCGTCAGCGCCGCCATCCGCGCGCTGGAAGACCGCTACGGCACGCCGCTGTTCAACCGGGTGGGGCGCCGCATCGAATTGAGCGAAGCGGGCCGCATCTTCCTGGCCGAGGCGCAGGCCACGCTGGCCATGGCCCGCAGCGCCGAGCTGACGCTGGCCGAACTGGGCGGCCTGAAACGGGGCGCGCTGCGCATCCACGCCAGCCAGACCATCGCCAGCTACTGGCTGCCGGCGCTGCTGGTGCAGTTCCGCCAGCGCTATCCGCAGATCGAGCTCAGTCTCACCATCGGCAATACGCAAAGCGTGGCGCGGGCCGTGGTCGAGGGCGGGGCCGACCTGGGTTTCGTGGAAGGAGAGATCGACGAGCCGGAACTGTCGGTGCAGGTGGTGGCGGAGGATCGCATCGCGGTACTGGTGGCGCCCGGCCATCGCTGGGACGGCCAAATCAGTGTAACGGGCGAAGAACTGCTGGCCGGGCGCTGGGTGCTGCGCGAGCAGGGCTCGGGCACCCGCTCGGCGTTTGAAGGCATGCTGACCGCGCTGGGCATGGATTGCGCGCGGCTCGATGTCGCCTTGACGCTGCCGTCGAACGAGGCGGTCTGCACGGCGGCCATGGTCGGCGGCTTTGCCACCGTCGTGTCGGAACTGGTGGCGGCGGCCTATCTGCAGGCCGGCCTGTTGCGCAAGGTGGACTTCGCGTTGCCGGCTCGCGCCTTCTGCCTGCTGCGGCACCAGGCCCGCTACAAGAACAAGGCGTCGCTGGCGCTGGAAGCGCTGATCGCCTGAACCGGATTTGCCTGATCGCGTCAGGCGATGCGCAGCAACTGAATCAGGGTGGCGCTGAATACACCCAGCACCACCAGCGACAGCACGACCACACCGGTGACGCGGCCGCCGGCCCGCAGCACGGCGCGGGCATCCACGCCCAGGCCTAGCGCCGCCATCGACATCACGGTCAGATAGCCGGCGCTTTCGTGGGCCACCTCCAGCAGCGGCTGCGGCAGCACGTCGGCCGAGCGCAAGCCCATCATCACGAGAAAGCCGGCGATAAACCAGGGCACCATCTGCGACAGGGGCGGCCGGCGGCCCGCATCGTCGCGGCCCAGCAGGGACAGCGCCAGCACCACGGGGCCCAGCATCAGCACGCGCACCAGCTTGACCAGCGTGCCGATCTGGACGCTCGTCTGCGAGACAGTGGCGGTGGCCGCCAGCACCTGCGGCACCGCATACACGGTCATGCCCGCGAACACGCCGTACTGCACGTCCGACAGGTGCAGCAGGGGCACCAGCAAGGGCAGGGCCAGCACCACCAGCACGCCCAGCACGGCCGTGAAAGCGATCGACGCCGCCACATCCTTGCCATCCGCATTGATGACGGGCGCCACGGCGGCAATGGCTGAATTGCCGCAGATGGAATTGCCGCAGGCGATCAGCAGCGCCATCTTGCCGGGCAGCCCGCTGGCGCGGCCGATGCCGTAGCTGCCGGTGATGGTGACGGCCACCACGACGGCGATCCCCACGATCATCGAGGCGCCGTGGGCGAGGACGGCGCTGGCGCTGACGGAGGCGCCCAGCAGCACCACGGCTACTTCCAGCAAGGTCTTGGCGCTGAACTTGACGCCGCCCTGGTAGCGGGGCGCCAGGCCGCGCGCCGTGCACAGGATGGTGCCGAGGATGATGGCCAGCACCAGGCTTTCCAGCCAGGCGCGGCCGAACAGGCGCACCTCGAGCACCTCCAGGCCGTGGGCGGCGGCGGTGACGGCGCCGCACAGGAGCAAGCCGGGCAGCAGGCTTTTTGCGTTTGTTATTACCTTTTTCATCATCGCATTGCTCCGTTATTACATTATTCGTATGCACGGATTATCGACGGCAGGTAATGTTGTGTCTATTTGTAAGTTATTGATGAATCATTCGATTTGTTCGAACGATTTGAGAAGGCTTCGCCGCTGCGGTGCGTGGCGGACCTGGCTTGGCTGCTGCTCTGGGTTTGGATGGGCGTGGCGCCCGCAGGGCCAGCCCTTATGCCGGGCCGAAGGCGTAGAAGTCTTGTATGGCAGCCGCCACGGCTTGCGGCGCTTCCAGCGGGATCATGTGGCCCGTATCGTGCAGCATGGCCAGGCGGCTGCCGGGGCAGCGCGCGTGCATCTGGCGCAGGTCGCCGGCGTCCACCTTGCGATCGTCCGTGGAGCCGATCAGCAGCACCGGGCAGCGCAGTTCCGCCAGCCGGTCCAGCAGGTCGGCGCGTTCCATCGCGGCGGCAAATTGCGCCAGCAGGACATCCTTGCCCAGTTCCAGCGCCATCTGCCGGATCACGCCGACCACTGCCTGGTTCTCCATGTTGGACGGATGGACGAAGTCGCGCAGCTGCGCCGCCGACATGCCGGCGTAGGCATGGCTGGCCAACACTTTCATGGTGCGCTGGCGGCGTTCGATTTCATCGGCCTCCAGGCCCTTGGCCGAGGCGGCGATCAACACCAGCGAGCTGACGCGCTCCGGATGAGCCAGCGCGTGTTCCAGCGCCAGGTAGGCGCCCATCGAAAACGCCACCAGGTTGGCCGACGGCGCGCTGTGCGCCGCAATCACCTGCCGCATGGCGGCCCGGTCGCGGACCTGGTGCAGCGGCACGAACCGGCAGTCGGCGCCAGCGTCCAGCAGCGGCGTCAGCCCGGACCACATGCGCTCGTCGCACATGGTGCCGGGGATGAAGTCGAGCCGGATCACGGCGTGTTATACCGCCATGGGCGCCGTGATGGGCGCATGGTGCTGGTAGCCTTCCAGCGCGAAGTCGGACGGTTCGATCAGTTCCAGCCATTCGGGCTGGTACTTGCCCGTCTGCGCGTAGGCCGGCACGCGGTCGGAGATCACCAGCCGGGGCGCGGGGAAGGGCGCACGGGTGAGCTGTTCCTTGACCATGTCCAGGTGGTTTTCGTAGATGTGCGCGTCGCCCACGAAGTAGGTGAACCAGCGCGGCGTGTAGCCCGTCAGGCGGCCCACCAGGTGCAGCAGGGCGGCGCCTTCGGCCAGGTTGAACGGCGTGCCCAGGCCGATGTCGTTGCTGCGCACGTACAGGCACAGCGAAATCTCGCGCGTGGCCGCGTTGGGAATGAACTGGTACAGCAGGTGGCAGGCCGGCAGCGCCACGGCGTCCAGGTCGGCCGGATTCCAGCCGTGGAACAGGATGCGGCGGCTGCCCGGGTTGTTGACGATGGTGTCCAGGCATTCACGCAGCTGGTCGATGGCCTTGTACAGCAGGACCTTGGGCACGCCCTCGTCCTGCAGCGGCGCCACCAGGCGGAAGCCGTTGCGCTGCGCGTCCTCGATCTGGGCCGTCTGGTCGGCGGCGATCAGCTTGTAGCCGGGCCAGCCGCGCCACTGCACGCCGTACACGGGGCCGAGGTCGTCCTCGCCCAGGCGATAGGGATTGTCCAGCCACTGCTGGTTTTCGTTGGCGTTCTGGTCCCACACTTTGCAGCCCAGGGCGCGGAAGTCGGCGGCGCTGCGCGAGGCGCGCAGGAAGGCGCACAGTTCACCGACCACGGATTTGAAGGCCAGCTTCTTGGTCGTCACGGCGGGGAAACCGTCGTTCAGCAGGTCGAAACGCATCATGGCGCCCGGCACGCTGAGCGTGCGGATGCCGGTGCGGTTGTCCTGCCAGCTGCCGGTGTCGAGTACCGTCTTGATCAGATCCTGGTATTGCTGCATTCAATTCTCCAACATGAGGCGAGGGCCGTGGGCCCGGAAAGGCGGTTATTGTAGCAGGCCGGATTCAGGGCGGAGCTCAGCGGGACGGGCCCCGTCCGCCGGCCTTGGCCTTGCGCGCGCCGCCGGCCGTTGCTTTGGCGGCGCTGCGCGCAACCGACTTGGCACCCCGGCCGCCCGCCACAATCACGGCGCCGCGCGGCACCGATGCACCTGGAGCGGGGCCCTTGGCGCCGCCTGCGCTGCCTGCGCCGCGCGTGCCTGGCGCGGCCGGTTTGCCCGCCGGCGTGGCGCGCTTGGCTGGTGCGCCCGCTTGCGGCGCGCGCCCCCCAGCGGGCGCGGTGCTGGATGGTCGCTGTCCGCCGCCGGCAGCCAGCGCCGCCTTGCCGCCCGGAGGGCCGGTAAAGGGGCGCTTCTTCCTGGCCGGGGCGTCCGTCTTGGTGGTGGACGCCGCGCCGCCCGTGGCGGGCACGCGGTGGTCGGCCTCGAAGCCCGGTTCTTCCTCGCGCCGTATCACCTGGCCAGTCAGGGTTTCGATGGCGGCCAGCAGGTCGACTTCATCGGCGCAGACAATGGACACGGCTTCGCCCGAGGCGCCGGCGCGACCGGTGCGACCGATGCGGTGGATATAGTCTTCCGGCACCGTCGGCAGGTCGAAGTTCACTACCTGCGGCAGCGCTTCGATATCGAGTCCGCGCGCGGCCACGTCGGTCGCCACCAGCACCTGCACCTGCGCTGTCTTGAAACGGTCCAGCGCCCGCAGGCGGGCCGGTTGCGGCTTGTCGCCGTGGATGGAGTCGGCTGCGATGCCTTCCTGCAGCAGCGTCTGGACCAGCTGTTCTACGCCCTTGCGGGTCTTGACGAACACCAGTACCTGTCCCCAGCGGCGTTTCTTCATCAGGTGCAGGAACAGTTCCGGCTTGCGCTTCTTGTCGGTCGGGATCAGCCACTGGGTGACGGTCTTGGTGGCCGTGTTGCGCGGGCTGACCTGGATCGACAGGGGATCGTTGAGCAAGCCCTTGGCCATGGCGCGGATCGCATCCGAGAAGGTGGCCGAGAACAGCAAGGTCTGGCGCTTCTTCGGCATGGCCATGAACAGCAGGTCCAGATCGTGGGAGAAGCCCAGGTCCAGCATGCGGTCCGCTTCGTCCAGCACCAGCGTTTGCAGGGAGTCGAAGGTGACGGCCTGCTGGCCCAGCAGGTCCAGCAGGCGGCCCGGCGTGGCCACCAGCACGTCCAGGCCCTTGCGCAGCTTGTTTATCTGCGGCTCGATCGGCACCCCGCCATAGGCCACGAAGGAGCGCAGCGGCAGGTTGCGGCCATAGGTACGGAAGCTGTCGTAGACCTGTTCGGCCAGTTCGCGCGTAGGCACCAGCACCAGGCAGCGCACGGACAGGGGCGCCACCACGCCTTCCATGGTCAGGCGGTGCAGGATGGGCAGGGCGAAGCCGGCCGTCTTGCCGGTGCCGGTCTGGGCGGCGGCCATCAGGTCGCGCCCGGCCAGCACGGCCGGTATGGCCTGCTTCTGGACCGGGGTGGGCTCGCGGTAGGCCAGCGTTTCGAGCGTGCGCAGCAGGGGATCGATCAGGCCGAGGGAATGGAAAGTCATGGTGTGCTTAATAAGAGGCAGGAAAGGCGGAAGGCGGGAAGGGCGGCGCAGCCGCCAGGGCCGGCCGCCCGCTTAATTCGTGACGGGGTTGGCGAGAGCGGCGGCCCACAGGGCCAGGATGTCGCGCACGCGCTCGTCGGGCAGCGACAGCAGGTTGTCGCCCACATAGAGTTCGACCACACTGTGCTCCGGCAGCGCGCCATGGTTGGCGCGGTTGAACAGCCAGACGCCGTGTTGGGCGGCGATCTCGTCGCGGATCTCCGTGGCGCGCTCGCGGCTCACGGGCAGGTGCAGATGCAGCATGCTCGCTTGCGGACGGGCCGGATTGACCATCATCCGCGGGTGCGCGCGCAGCGCTTCGTACAGCCACTGCGTGCGGCGGAAGTAGTCCGGCATGGCGGCCAGGCGGGCATCGAACTGCATGGCCGCCGCCACCACGTAGGGCGAGCGGTGCACGATATTGCCGCCCTGGCGGCGATACCATTCGGCGGCCTTGGCCACGAAGGCATGGCTGCCGGCCAGCATGGCGCCACCGAGGCCGCCTATGCCCTTGTACAGCGAGACGTAGACGCTGTCGAAACCGGCGGCGATGTCGGCCACGGGCCTGCCGTAGGCCGCAGCGGTTTCCCACAGCCGGGCGCCGTCCATGTGCAAATGGATGTTCGCCGCGGCGCAGTGGCGCTTGATGGCCTCCAGTTCGTCCCAGTCCGGGCACTGGCCGCCGATCTCGCGCGCCGGCAGCTCCAGCGCAGCCGCGCCCAGGCGGTCCGGGATGGCCTGCAGTTCGTCCAGCGTCCAGGGCCGGTACTGGTCGCCGATCTGCAGTACCTGGAAATGGTCGAACAGCTGGTGGTTGCCCCGCTCATGGCGCAGGATGTGGGCCGTCGGATGCAAGGCCACCAGCCGGCTGCCCCGTTCCCCGCAAGCGAGGCGCAGCGCCGTGGCCTGGGCCATGGTGCCGGTGATGCAGAACACGGCCGCTTCCTTGCCCAGCAGGGCCGCCACCTTCGCCTCGAACTGCTGCAGCAGGGCGCCGTCGCCGTAGGTGTCGTGCGCCACGCCGTTGGCCTCGCACCATGCCGCCATGGCCGCGAAAGTCTCGGCCGGCGTCGGCTGCCGGTGGCCCGGCAGGACGGTATGGCATTGCTGGCGCAGTTCGGCGTCGGTCAAGGCAGTCTCCGGTCAGTGGACGACGTGGACGTTGTGGAATTGCAGGGCAGCCAGGTTGGCGTACACGCCGCCCAGCGCTACCAGCGAAGCGTGGGTGCCGGTTTCGACGATCTTGCCGTCTTCCATGACGATGATGCGGTCGGCGCGCTGCACGGTGGCCAGGCGGTGGGCGATGATGACGGTGGTGCGGCCCACCATGGCCGCTTCCAGCGCCGACTGCACCAGGCGTTCCGATTCCGCGTCCAGTGCGCTGGTCGCTTCGTCCAGCAGCAGCAGCGGCGGGTTTTTCAGCAGTGCGCGGGCGATGGCGATGCGTTGGCGCTGGCCGCCGGACAGGCGCACGCCGCGCTCGCCCAGGAAGGACTGGTAGCCCTGCGGCAGGCGCTCGATGAATTCGTGGGCGGCGGCCAGCTTGGCGGCCTGGATCACTTCGGCGTCGGTGGCGCCGGCGCGGCCGTAGCGGATGTTTTCCATCGCGTCGGCCGAGAAGATCACCGTATCCTGGGGCACGATGCCGATGGCGTCGCGCAGCGTGTGCAGGTCGAGGCGGGTGATGTCCACGCCATCGAGCTTGATGCTGCCGTGCTGCGGGTCGTAGAAGCGCAGGAACAGCTGGAACAGGGTGGTCTTGCCGGCGCCGGACGGGCCGACCACGGCCACCGTTTCACCGGGCTGGATGTCGAGCGACAGGTGTTCCAGCGCCTGGGTGTCGGGGCGCGACGGATAGTTGAACGAGACGTCCTGCAGGGCCAGCGACGCGCCGTTGGCCGCGCGCGGCGGCAGCGCCAGCGGCTGGGCCGGCGATTCGATGCGCGACTTGACCGACATCAGTTCCAGCAGCCGCTCGGTGGCGCCGGCGGCGCGCTGGGCTTCGCCCATCACTTCCGACAGGGCGCCGATGGCGCCGGCCACGATGGAGGCGTACAGGATGAACTGACCCAGGTCGCCGCCCGTCATAGTGCCCTCGATCACGGCGTGCGCGCCCAGCCACAGCACGAACACGATGGTGCCGAACACCAGCACGATGGCGATCATGGTCAGCAGGGCGCGGGCGCGGATGCGGCGCATGGCCGTCAGGAAGGCGTTTTCGACGGACGCGCCGAAACGGTCCGATTCCACCTTCTCGTGGGTGAAGGCCTGCACGGTGGGCATGGCGTTGAGGATCTCGCCGGCCATGGCCGACGCGTCGGCGATGCGGTCCTGCGAATCGCGCGACAGCTTGCGCACGCGGCGCCCGAACATCACGATCGGCAGCACCGTCAGCACCAGCAGGCCGATGATGATGGACGACAGCTTGACGCTGGTGACGAACAGCATCACCAGGCCGCCCAGGAACAGCAGCACGTTACGCAGCGCCATCGAGATGCTGGTGCCGACCACGGCCTGGATCAGCGTGGTGTCGGTGGTGATGCGCGACAGCACTTCGCCGGTCTGCGTGGTTTCGAAAAATTCGGGGCTTTGCGTGACCACATGCTTGTACACGGCGCTGCGGATGTCGGCCGTGACGCGCTCGCCCAGCCAGGACACGGTGTAGAAGCGGGCCGCCGTCGCCAGTGCCAGCACGGTGGCCACCGCGAACAGGGCCAGGAACACCAGGTCCACATGCTTGATGCTCTTGGTGCCGGCCGTGCCGCCGAAGCCCAGGTCGATCATCTGCTTGAACGCGGCCGGGATGGCCAGCGTGGAGGCGGCGGCCACCACCAGCGCGATACCGGCCAGCATGAACTGGCGGCGGTAGGGCACCAGGAACGGCATCAGGCCCTTGAAGGCGGCCAGGCTGCCTTTTTTCAGTTGGCGGGATTCGGTGGGAGCTGCGGCGGACGGTGTGCTGGCGGTGGTGCTATTGGTCATCGTGTTGGCAGTTTGAGTTGTCATCGTTTTCAAAGTTTCATGGGCCGTACATACCCGGTCAGTTCCAGGTAGGCGCGCCCAGCCGGTGCGCCGTCGCGGCTGACCGTGACGGCACCCTCCCAGTACACCGCGCCGGTCGAGCGCCGCGAGTCCAGCTCCTGGTCGTCCTGCAGCGGCACGATCTGCCATGCGGTGCGTCCGGTGGTAAGCAGGGTGGCGACGGGATACTCGGCATTGGTGCGGGGTGAACGCCACCGCCGCTGCGGGGTAAAACTGACCTGGTCCGGCGAATACTGCGTGATCTTACCGGATGCATCGCGCCATGTCGCGTGCGCCCATAGTTTACCACCTGTGGCGCTTCTGATCTGAAAAGCCATCAGGGCGCCGCCGTCGTCCAGGTTGGCGCCCACCCAGTCCCAGCCCGAGGCGGCCGGATCGAGCACCTGGGACGACCATTCGTGATCGAGCCAGCTGGCGCCGGACACGGCCTGCGCCTTGCCCTGGCGGGTGACGCTGCCGGTGGTGGCCAGCTGCGGCTCGCTGTAGTAATAGCTGGCCTGGGCCGGCTGCGGGCCTTTGCGCGAATAGCCGGCGTCGCCTTCCAACAACACTGGCTGGCGCGGCGCCAGGCGCAGCGCCAGGGCAAAGCCGGGCGTGTCGACGCTGATGCGGTAGCTGCCGTCGGCGTCGCGCACCATGCGCCAGGCGTCGAGCTTGACGTCGGTGTCGCCCACC
Organism: Rugamonas sp. FW305-51; assembly: GCF_058786935.1. Classification (NCBI taxonomy): domain Bacteria; kingdom Pseudomonadati; phylum Pseudomonadota; class Betaproteobacteria; order Burkholderiales; family Oxalobacteraceae; genus Rugamonas; species Rugamonas sp. FW305-51. Next base: position 1,569 of record NZ_JBYSZG010000031.1, on the reverse strand, counting down.
CTGGCGTAGGCCAGGCCGAAGCCTTCGCGCGCGCTGCGCTGGTCGTGCAGCAGCTTGCCGTTGGCCGGGTCGGACAGGGCGGCGTGGCCGATGATCAGCTGCCTGGGCGCGAAGCGGCTGGGATTGGCGCGGTCGTGCGGGGTGGCGCTGCGGAAGAAGGTCACCTGATAGCCCAGCGGTTTGCCGTCCGCGCCCTGCAGCCAGCCGGTGACATACCACCACTCCGTCTTGTAGCCGGGATGGGCGCCGTAGCTGGCGGGGAAGGGCAGTGGCGCGGCCAGCGGCGTGACGGACGCGTATTGTGGCGGCGCGGCCAGGGCCGGCGTGGACGCCAGGGTCAGTGGCGCCGCCAGCGCGATCAACGCGGTCAAGGCGAGCAGGGGGCGTCGCGCGCCGGGCCACATAAGTACAGGCAGTTGGAGCATGGTTACCAGTCCTCCCGGACAGCGCGTATCGGTCCGCCGGACAGGGCCTGGCGCCCGGCCAGCAGCGCCGTCAGGGCGGCAGCGCCCAGCAGCAGGCCGGCCACGGCGCCCAGCAAGCCCCAGGGCAGGTGCAGCTGCATGGTCCAGTGGAACGATTGCGGGTTGATGACGAACACGAGGATCAGGCTGATGACCCAGCCCAGCACGAAGCCGGTGGCGATGCCCAGCCCTGTGAGCGAGCCGCCCTCGATGGCGAGGATGGCCAGCACCTGGCGCCGCGTCACGCCCACGTGGCGCAACATGCCGAACTCGCGCGAGCGCGCCAGCGTCTGGGCCGAGAACGTGGCGGCCACCCCGAACAGGCCGATCACGATGGCGATCGCCTCCAGCAGATAGGTGATGGCGAAGCTGCGGTCGAATACCTTCATGCTCATGGCGCGGATGTCGGACGGCGCGCCAAAGTCCAGCCGGGCGCCGAAAGGCAGGCGCTTGAGGCGCTCTATTATCTGGGCGGTGCTGGTGCCGGGTTGCAGCCACAGCGCCGAGTCGCTCACTTCCAGGTCACCCGTGATGGCGCGGTAGTCGGACAGGCGCATCTGGATCGAACCGGTGGGCCGCGCATAGTCGCGCCATACCCCGGCCACGAAGAAGGGATGCGGCTTGCCGGCCAGCGGCAGGGCGATGCGCTGGCCCGGCGCCATGCCGTACAGGTCGACCATCGCCTCGGAAACCCACACGGGCGCCATGCCGGCCGGGGCGGGCAGGGCCGGGCCGACCAGCGGCAACAGGCGGCCCGGGTCTGCCGCGTCGATAAAACGGGCGATCAGGGCCACGTTGGGCCGGTCTGGCGCCAGCGACAGCGCGCGGGCGCGCAGGAAATCGGCCTTCCGCACGCCCGGCAGTGCGGCCAGCGCGGCCTGTTCCGGCGGACGCAGGCCGGCCGTGACGCCGCCGCTGGCCGAGCGCACATACAAATCGGCCGGCAGCAGGTGCTGCAGCCAGTCGTCGAGCGAGACGCGGAAGCTGGCCACCATGATGGCCATGGCCACCATCAGGCTGAAGCTGGACAGCACGCCGCCCAGCGCGATGCCGGCCTGGCCGGAGGCGTTGGACAGGCGGGCCAGCGTCAGCGTCAGCACGGGCG
>NZ_JBYSZG010000030.1:0-72120 GCF_058786935.1 Rugamonas sp. FW305-51 | reverse complement strand
GCGGGCGCGGGCGGGGGGCGGGGCCACCACCAGCGGGGCCGGCGCGGAACTGGCGGCGCCGGGCGGCGGCATGGGCACCATGGGCAGGCGGGCGCCGGGGCCGGGCGCCGACGTCGCTTGCCAGTAGATGTAGCCGAACACGGCGGCGATCAGCACCGCGATGCCGCTTAGCACCGCCAGCCGCAGCTTGGCCGGATCGAGTCCGGCCGGCTCGCCCGCCATGGCCGAGGCGGCGGCGCGTGCGCGGGCGGCCCCGCGCGGCGCTTCCGGTTTGGCGCCGGCGCGGGAACGGCTGTCGTGTTGGGCGGACTGGGCCGCCTGGGCCGCCGCTTGCGCGGCCGGCGGGGGCGCCGGCCGCGTATGTTCCTGGTGGCGGGCCTGGGGCGGCACGGGGTCGTGGATCGCCTCGTCGGCCACGGTCAGGCTGGGGATGGCCGGCTGCGTGTCGAACGACAGCGGTTCCAGCGCTGGCTCGGGCGGCGCCGGCGGCGCGGCCATGGACTGGCCGGGCGCGGCGCCAGCGGGCGCGGCCGGGCCGTCCAGCGGCTCCAGGTCCAGCATGAATTCCTGGCCGGCACCGGCGGGCGGGGCCGTTTTTTCCAGGGGCGTGAGGGCCAGCAGCTCGTCGAACGCTTCGGATGGCTTTTCCAGTTCCGTTTCCGCAATGCTGTTCTGTTTGGCGCGCTCGGCTTTTTTCAGCGCTTGCATCAGCAGGCTCATGATCCATCCGCCTTCAAAGGTGCGACCGGGGCGGCGCGGGCGGCCGGGGCCGCGGGGACCGTCGAGTCCTGGTTGGGCAGCAGGTAGCGGTAATCCTTGAAGTCGCCGTTGATGCTGGCGTCCTTGACCACCACCGGCCGCATGAAGATGACCAGCTCCGTCTTGACATTGTTTTCGTTACGGTAGGAGAACAGGTTGCCCACCACGGGCAGGGCGCTCAGGCCCGGCACGCCGTCCTTGGTGTTGTCGACCGAATCTTGCATCAGGCCGCCCATCACGGCCACCTGGCCGCTGGCCACTTTCATGATCGATTCCAGCTCGCGGGCCTGGATCACGGGCACCTTGCTCACCACCTGGCCGGCCGCCAGCGCCGGATTGGGGTCCTGCACATAGCCGACGATGCGGGTGATGGTGGGGCGCACGTTGAGCGTCACTTCGTCGCTGTCGGAAATCTGCGGCGTGACGCTCATGACGAAGCCGACCGGCACCGTCTCGAGCCGCGACTCATAGGTGGCCGGGGTGCTGATGGAGCCGTTGGTGCCCAGCACGGCCGGCGTCACCTTGATGGTAAAGAAGACGTTGTTGTCGACCACCTTGAGCAGGGCGGTCTGGTTGTTGAGCACGCTGATCTTGGGACTGGACAGCACTTTGACTTTGCCGAACGTTTCCAGCAGCTGGATGGTGGTGGCGATATTGCCCAGGCGCGAAGTGGGGTTGGCGTAGTTGAGCACGAACACGCCGGGCGAGGTGCCCGGATTGACGTCCGACGGCAGGTTGGCGTTGCCCACCTGGCCCTGGGTCAGCTTGAGGCCGCCCTTGCCCAGGCTGCTCCAGTTGATGCCCTGCTGGTACTGGTCGCCCAGCCGCACTTCGATGATGGTGGCCTCGATCAGCACCTGGCGCTTGGCCGCGCCCAGCACGATGTCGAGGAATTCCTGGATCTTCTCATGCTGGCGGCTGGTGGCGCGCACGGCGATCAGGCCGCCTTCGATGTTGGTGATGACGGAAGCCTGGTTCTTGATGGCCGTCTGCTTTTCCTGCAGCTGCAACTGTGCCTGCTGCTGGGCGGCCGGGTTGGGGGCGTAGGCGCCCGCGCCCGGCGGCGCGTAGATGGCCGGCGTCATCTGGTTGCCCTGGCCGGCCTGCTGCTGTTGCTGCTGGGCCGCCATGGCCTGGCTTTGCGCGGCCGCGTTGGCGGGCTGTTCGTGGAAGGCGGCCAGCGGGTCGATCGGATTGTCGTACAGGTTGGACGGGCGCAGCATGTCGCGGATGTTCTTTTCCAGCGTGTACCAGAAATTGTTGTCCGAGCGGTTGTTGACGGCCGTGGTCGAATTGTTGTTGCCCGAACCGCCGTTGTTGCTGCTGTTGATGTTGCCGGGGCTGTTGGTCGAACCCGTGTTGACGTTGCTGGACGAGCCGCCGCCCGTGGTCGAGATCTGGGTGGCGATGTTGACGCTGCTGCTGGTGCTGCGGGCGATGTTGACGTAGTCGACCTTGTAGTTGCGCCAGACGGGGGTGTCGGGCTGTACCACCAGGTTGTTGCCGTCGATTTCGTAACGCATGTCGACCTGCTTGGCGATGCGGCTCAGCAGCTGGGGCATGGTCTGGTCCAGCGCGTTGAGCGTGACCGTGCCTTCGATGCCGGGGTGGATGTCCACGTTCAGGCCGGCGTCGCGCGCCAGCGCGAACAGCAGCGACTGCACCGGCACCTTGTGCACGGTCACGCTGTAGGTTTCCACCTTGGCGGCCGGCTTGGGCGGCTGCAGGTTGACGCTTTCCTGCACCGGCTCGGGGATGGCGCCGGCCGCGCGGGGCGCTTCCTGGATATGGCTGGGCGAATCGGGCATGGGCGCGCTGGCGCAACCGGCCAGCAGCATGCCGCACAGGGCCGCCATCAAGGGAGAAACGTGGTTGTTCATTGCGTTGTCCGCCCCTTGTGCTGAATGTTGTACTTTTGGAATTCTAGTCGACATGATCTTACAATTTACCTTGTCCAGCAACCGTTACGTTTCATTTCGGCAAATATTTGACGGTGGCGGTGGCCGTCCGCGGTGCGCTCTGGGCCGCCGCCGTCGCCGGTGCGCGGGCCGGGGGCGGCACGGGCGGGCGCCACAGCAGCCAGGCGATGCCGGCCAGCAGCAGAACGATGATGAGCGAGAGCGCCGTCGTGGCGTGTGAAACGATACTGTTTTTGCTTTTGAATGACGAATCTTGTATCGCATTGTGGACGTGGGCCACCTCCACCCGTTCCGCGTCGCTGGCGTAGGCGGCCAGCAGGGCCTTGTCGGCCAGGATGTTGATGCGCCGCACGATACCGCGCGAGGCGCTGGCGATGCGCAGCGCCGCCTTGTGGCTGAACAGGGGTGGGCCCGCGTAGCCGGCCGCGCGCAGCCGGAAGTCGAGGAATTCCGGCACCAGTTCGGGCGCCATGGCCGGCACCTCGAAGCTGTGGGTGATGCGCTCTTTTAATTGGCGCATGCTGGCCAGGTCCAGGTGCTCGTCCAGTTCCGGCTGGCCGAACAGCACGATCTGCAGCAGCTTGTTGCGGGCCGTCTCCAGGTTGGTCAGCAGGCGGATCTCTTCCAGCGTGGCCAGCGGCATGGCTTGCGCCTCCTCCACCAGCAACACCACCTGCTTGCCGGCGCTGTGCTTGGCGATCAGGTCCGCGTGCAGTTCGCGCAGCACTTCGTCGCCGCGCTTGCCGGTCGGCTGCAGCCCCAGTTCGCTGGCGATGGCGAACAGCGCTTCCAGCGGCGACAGGCTGGGGTTGACCAGGTAGATCACTTCGATATGGGGCGGCAGCTGGCTTTCCAGCATGCGGCACAGCATGGTCTTGCCGCTGCCCACTTCGCCCGTGACCTTGATGATGCCTTCGCCGTGGGTCACGACATACAACAGTGCCTGCAGGATTTCGCCGCGCGTGTTGCCGGCATAAAAGAAGGCCGGGTTGGGCGTGATGCCGAACGGCGATTCGTGCAGACCGAAGTGGGAGCGGTACATGATGACGACCTCAGGCGATGCAGCGCAGGAAAGCCTGCTCCAGGCTGTCGGCCTGGTAGCGGGCGCGGCACTCGGCCGGGGTGCCGGCAAAGCGGATGCGGCCAGCGTGCAGGATGGCCATGCGGTCGCACAGCTCGTCCACGTCGGCCAGCAGGTGGGAAGTGAAGAACAGGGTGCTGCCGGCGGCCCGCCGCGCTTGCAGCTGGGCCTTGAGCAGGGCCCGCGCCTTGGGGTCGAGCCCGCTGGTCGGTTCGTCGAGCACGTACAGGGCCTTGGGCGCGAGCAGGCAGGCCGCCAGGCCCAGTTTCTGGGTCATGCCCTTGGAGTAGCTGCGCACGGTGCGTTTCAAGGCCGATACCTCCAGGTCCAGCGCCTGCGCCATGCCGGTGACGGCGGCCGGTTCGACCGCATGCCCCTGCAGGGTCAGGATGTACTGTATAAAGTCCGCCCCCGTCAGGTAATAGGGCGGGGTGAAACGTTCGGGCAGAAACCCGAGCGGCGCGCGGGCGGCCGGCTGGCGGTGGTCGCGCCCGAAAATTTCGATGGTGCCGCCGTCGAGCGCACAAAAATCGAGCAGGCATTTCATCAGGCTGGTCTTGCCGGCCCCGTTCACCCCCACCAGGGCCAGGCATTCGCCGGCCCGCACTTCCAGATCCACGCCTTGCAGTACGCTGGTGCTGTCATAGCGCTTGGCAAGTTGGTGGAATCGCAGTGCGGGTACGGTCATGTCTAGCGGTCTGAGCGCGCAAGTGGGAAGCGACCCACACTGTAGCGCATTCCCCGGGCATTTTGCTAGTGAAAACATGAAATTCCCCTATGAAGCGGCTTTCTGGCGACGATAATGATTTAGCGAATGGAAGATTGCTGGCAAGGATAAGTTTCTGGACTAGAATGGCCGCAGCGCGGCGCCGGCCGTTCCGGCGCGGGTGGCGAGTACAGATCGAACTTGAGGAGTGTGCATGGCGAGGCCGGAAAAAGTCCGACTGGGGGAAATCCTGGTGCAGCAAAAGCTGCTGTCGGAAGAGCAGCTGGGGCTGGCCCTGGCCGAACAGAAGCGCAGCGGGCGCAAGCTGGGCCGCCTGTTCATCGAGAGCGGCTATGTGACGGAAGAGCAGATCGCCGGCGCCCTGGCCCGCCAGCTCGACATTCCCTACCTGAACCTGAAGTTCTATAACATCAACCCCGAGGTGGTGCGGCTGCTGCCGGAAACCCAGGCCCGCCGCTTCCGCGCGCTGACCCTGGAGGACCGGGGCGCGTCGCTGCTGGTGGGCATGTCGGACCCGACCGACCTGTTCGCCTACGATGAGATTTCCCGCATCGTCAAGAAGACGGTGCAGCTGGCCGTGGTCAACGAGACGGAAGTGCTGGCCGCCATCGACCGCATCTACCGCCGCACGGACGACATCACGGACCTGGCGCGCGAGCTGGAGCAGGACCTGGGCGACGTGTCGGTGGACTTCGGGGCGCTGGCCGTCAACCCCAACCTGGAAGAAGCGCCCATCGTCAAGCTGCTGCAATCGGTGTTCGACGATGCGGCCCAGGTGGGCGCGTCCGACATCCACATCGAGCCGCAGGAAGGGCGGCTGCAGATCCGCTTCCGCATCGACGGCGTGCTGCATCTGCAGACCGAGGCCGACATCAAGATCGCGCCCTCGCTGGCGCTGCGCCTCAAGCTGATGTCCGACCTCGACATTTCCGAAAAGCGGCTGCCGCAGGATGGCCGCTTCGCCGTGCGCGTCAAGCAGCAGCGCATCGACGTGCGTATCTCCACCATGCCGACCCAGTACGGCGAATCGGTGGTGATGCGTTTGCTCAACCAGGCCGGCACCACCTTGCGGCTGGACGCGATCGGCATGCCCAAGCCCATCCTCGACAAGTTCCGCGCCATCATTCAGCGCCCCAACGGCCTGGTGCTGGTGACGGGCCCCACCGGCAGCGGCAAGACCACCACCCTGTACTGCGCGCTGGCCGAGCTCAACTCCGTGGAAAAGAAGCTGATCACGGTGGAAGACCCGATCGAATACCGGCTGCGCGGCATCAACCAGGTGCAGGTCAACGACAAGATCGACCTCAGCTTCGCCCGCGTGCTGCGCTCGGCCCTGCGCCAGGACCCGGACATCGTGCTGGTGGGTGAGATGCGCGACCAGGAAACGGCCCAGATTGGCCTGCGGGCCGCCATGACGGGCCACCTGGTGCTGTCCACCCTGCACACCAACGACGCGCTGGGCACCCCGCTGCGCCTGATGGACATGGGCGTGCCGCGCTACATGGTGGGCAGTTCGCTGCAGGCCGTGCTGGCCCAGCGCCTGGTGCGGGTGATCTGCGAAAGCTGCACCACGCCCTACCAGCCCAGCCCCACGGAGACGGAATGGCTGCGCCTGGAGCTGGGCGAGCAGACGGGCGCCGGCCACTATTTCCATGGCAAGGGCTGCTCGCACTGCAACGGCATGGGCTACCGGGGCCGCACCGGCGTCTATGAGCTGCTGGAAATGACGAGTGCCGTGGTGGATGCGGCCAATCACCACGACGCGGCCGCCTTCATGAAAGCGGCCGCGGCCCAGATGGCCGGCAACACCCTGCGCCGCCACGCCGTGCAGCTGGTGGTGCAGGGCCGCACCACGGTGGCCGAAGCCATGCGCATCAGCAACCAGTTCGAGGATTGACGTGCCGCTTTATGCCTATAAGGGCCGCAACGCGCGCGGCGAGCTGATGCAGGGCGTGCTGGAGGGCGCCGACAGCGGCGCCGTGGCCGACCAGCTGTTCAATACGGGCGTGACGCCGATCGACATCAGCGTCACAAAAAAGGCCGCCGCGGCGGGCGAGAACGGCGACGCCTGGTGGCTCAAGCTGCTGGAAAAGAAGGTGACGCCGATGGATGTGCAGCTGTTCAGCCGCCAGCTGTACACGCTGCTCAAGGCCGGCGTGCCCATCATGCGCGGGCTGGCCGGCTTGCAGGAATCGGCCGTCAGCAAGGCGTTCGGGCGCGTCATCAAGGACATGCGCGAATCGCTCGATTCGGGCCGCGAGCTGTCGGCCGCCATGCGCCGCCATCCCACCGTGTTTTCGCCGTTCTACCTGTCCATGGTGCGGGTGGGGGAAATGACGGGCCGGCTGGAGGAAGTGTTCCTGCGCCTGTTCGACCACATGGAATTCGACCGCGACATGCGTGAGCGGGTCAAGACGGCCATGCGCTACCCGACCTTCGTGGTGGTGGCCATGGTGGCGGCCATGACGATCGTAAACATTTTCGTCATTCCCGCCTTCATCAAGGTATTCGAGTCGTTCCACGCCGAATTGCCGCTGATGACGCGCATCCTGATCGGCAGTTCCAACTTCACGGTGCACTACTGGCCGCTGCTGCTGGCAGCCGTGGTGGGCGCCGCTTTCGGCTTCCGTTCATGGATCGCTACGGCCAAGGGGCGCTACCAGTGGGACAAGTTCAAGCTGCGGGTGCCGGTGGCCGGCAAGATCATCCTCAAGGGCACCATGGCCCGCTTTGCCCGCAGCTTTGCGCTGTCGGCCCGTAGCGGCGTGCCCATCGTGCAGGGCTTGACGGTGGTGGCGCAGACGGTGGACAACGCCTATCTGGCGGCGCGCGTGGAGCAGATGCGCGACGGCGTCGAGCGCGGCGACAGCATCCTGCGCACGGCGGCGGCGGCCGGCGTATTCACGCCCGTGGTGCTGCAGATGATCGCCGTGGGCGAGGAGACGGGTTCGCTGGACGACCTGATGGACGAGATCGCGCAGATGTACGAGCGCGAAGTCGATTATGAATTGAAGACGCTGTCGGCCCAGATCGAACCCATCCTCATCACCTTCCTTGGCGCGCTGGTGCTGGTGCTGGCGCTGGGCATCTTCCTGCCGATCTGGGATCTGGGCAAGGTCGCCTTGCACAAATGAAGACACTGCCGCCTGTGGGGCGCATGCAACGGTGGCGGCAGGGCGGCGCCAGCCGCTTCGAGTTCGCCGTGGCGGTGGCCATCCTGGCCATCCTGGCCGGCGTGCTGCTGGAACGGGTGGCGTTTTATCAGGATCAGGCGGAGATGGTCGCGGTGCAGCAGGTGGTGGCCGATATCCGCACCGCACTGGAAGTCAAGACGTCGCAGGCGCAATTGCCGGGGCGTGGCGTAGATTTGGCCGCGCTGGCGGAGCAGAATCCGGTCGCGTTATTGGACCGCAAACCGGCCAATTATCTGGGCGAATATTTCCTGCCCAACGAGGCGGAATTGCCGCATGGCAACTGGTACTTTGAGCGACATGACAAGACATTGATTTATTTGTTAAATAATCGCGAAAGTTTTAGAAATGCTCCCATGAAACCCTTGAAATTCAAGGTAAAATTGTTGCGCTTGCCCACAAATGTCGCCAAGCCGTCAGGAGCATCTGAAACTGCAGGTGTGACCTTTGAGCAAGTGAATGACTAGCGCCGCCTAACCCGCTGCCGCGCACGGTTCCTTGTGAACATTCTGATTTGTATGGCGATTTGGAGAAGTGAATGAATAAGCAAGCAAAGTACACCGTTCGTCAATCGGCACAGGCTGGTTTCACCCTGATCGAACTGATCGTCGTGATCGTTATCCTGGGCATTTTGGCGGCGACGGCCTTGCCGAAATTTGCCAGCCTGGGCGGCGATGCCCGCAAGGCGGCGCTGAGTGCGGCGCAAGGCGCGCTGGCGACGGAAGTGGCGATGGTGCATGGGCAGTCCTTGCTGAAGCCGTCTGACACCAGTGTGACGAACGAAGGAATTACAATCCCCATTGTCTTCGGGTACCCGGAAGGCAAGAATGCGACGACGGCGGCCGCCGCCGGCCTGACGACTGCCGATTACACGATGACGGATAATCAAACCGCAAGCGACGTGGCCGCTTCCGGCAACGTTCCACCCATCCCGGCCAATGGTTTTGTTATCGTTCCTAAAGGGCTTGCTGGTACTGCTGCTGCGTTGACTTGCTTCGTTTCGTATAAACAGGCGACGAATGCCACTACGCCTGCCGTGATTGTGAAGACCGACACCGGTTGCCAATAATCGCCAGCCTGCGGCTGCCCGTTCATTGTGCTGCCTGCTCACACCCGGCCCTGGACAGGCGCTTGCGCCGGACAGCGCCGGGCCACCGCCGGCTTCACCATCGTTGAACTGATCACGGTGCTGGTGGTGATGGGCATCCTGGGTGCCGTCGCCGTCGCCCGATTCTTCGACAACGGCCCGATCCAGGCGCGCGAGTTTGCCGACCAGGCCAAGGCCGTCATCCGCTACGGGCAAAAGCTGGCCATTGCCCAGAACCGCCCCATCTATGTCAGCGCCACCGGCGACCGTTTTGCCCTGTGCACGCAGCCCGCGTGCGCGGCGGGCAATCTCGTGACTGCGCCGGCGGGCAACAACAGCGGCACGACCGTCACCAAGGTCCAGTGCCAGACCGGCGGCAGCTACGTCTCGACCTGGATGTGCGAAGGCAAACCGGACGGCCTCACCGTGGCCAGCAACCGCGCCGCCGAAGTGGGCGCGAACGGCATGTTCTTCTTCGACGCCATGGGACGCCCCTACAACGCGGCCGACGCCACCAATCCGCTGGGAACGGCATCCACCTTCACCACGCCGCTGACCGTTACGTTCGGCGCCGGCGCCACCACCGTCAACGTTACGGTGGAAGCGGAAACGGGTTATGTCCACTAAGCCACCCATCCGGCAGCGGGGCCTGAGCCTGATCGAACTGGTGATGTTCATGGTCATCATGGGCGTGGCCGCCGTCACCGTGTTGCAGTTGCTGAATTTGTCGACCAAGGCCAGCGCCGAGCCGGCCCGCCGCAAGCAGGCGCTGCTGCTGGCCGAGGCGCTGATGGAGGAGGTGCAGCAAGCCCGCTTCACCTTCTGCGACCCGTCCGATGCCAACGCTGCCACCGCCACCAGCGCCACCGTCGGCGCGACCGGCTGCGCCACCACGGTGGAAGACTTTGGCCCGGAAGCAGGCGAAACGCGCCCCTACAACAACGTCAACGATTACGTGACCGCGTCCGGCGTGCCCCAGGAATCGTTCCTGAGCGGCGGTGTGCTGGCCGACGCGGCCGGCCAGCCGATGGGCGGCGCGGGCACGCCGCTGACCGGCTTCAAGGCCACGGTTCTCATGGAACCGGCCACGCTGGGCCCGGCCGGCATGGCGGTGGCGGCCGGCGCCGGCCCGACCGGGATGGAGGCGCTGCACATCACCATCGACATCGACTATGGCAACGGCAAGGTGACGCTGGACGGCTATCGCACGCGCTATGCGCCGAGGACGATAGACTGATGATGATCCGCCTCCCCACATCGCGCCCGCGCGGCTTTACGCTGGTGGAAATGATCGTCGTCATGGTGATCACGAGCATCCTGGCCGGGGTGATGGTGCTGTTCATCCGCCGTCCCGTGCAGAATTATGTGGACGCGGCAGGCCGCGCCGAAATGAGCGACGTGGCCGACCTGGCACTGCGCCGGATCACGCGCGAACTGCACAGCGCCTTGCCCAACAGCGTGCGCGTGCTGGTGACGGGCAGCGTGGTGCTGCTGGAATTCATCCCCACCAAGGCGGCCGGCACTTACTTGTCGGTGGACGACAACGCGGGCGGCCCGGCGCTCGATTTCCAGGACCCGTCCAAGCTGAGCTTTACCGTGGTGGGCGAGATGCCGGCCTTCCCGTACAACATCGTGGCCGACGACTATATCGTGGTCTATAACCTGGGCCAGGATTACGTGACGGCCGACGCCTACGCCGGCAGCAACCGCGCGCAAGTGAGTGTCACGCCGCCGGCCAATGTGGTGACGTTGAAAACCAACCCTTTCGCCAACCCCAGCAATGGCATCCCGAACACATCGCCCACGCAGCGCTTCAGCGTGGCCACGCAGCCCGTCACGTTCCGCTGCGCGCCGGCCGGCGGCGGCATGCAGCTGACCCGTTACTGGAACTATCAATTCAATGCCAGCCAGACCGATCCGGCCACCATGGCCGATCCGCCGGGGCAGACCATCCAGCACGCCATCCTGGCCAGCAACGTGGCCGGCTGCAATTTCTCGTACACCGAGCTGCAGAACGTGCATAGCGGGCTGGTCGGGATCACCCTGATCGTGGGCCGCGCCGACAGCACGGAAACGGTGACGCTGGCGCACCAGGCCAGCGTGGAGAACACACCTTGATCCATCCAAACTATCCGCGCATCCGGGCCATGCGGCGGGCGGCCGGCATCGGCATCGTCACGGCCATTTTCTTGCTGGTGGCGCTGGCCGGACTGGGCGTGGCCATCGTGTCGGTGGTAACGTCGCAGCAGGCCAGCGCCACCCAGGACCAGCAGGGCGCGCGGGCCTACCAGGCGGCGCGGGCCGGCATGGAATGGGCATTGTGGCGGGCCTTGCGCAGCGGCGCCGGTGCCGGACCATCCGCCAGCCTCGGCTGCCCCAAGGCGGCAGGCTTGGATTACACCTTTACCTTTCCAGCCAATACCACCCTGTCGGCCTTCAGCGTGACGATCACCTGCGGCGCCAACGCGGGCTTGGCGGGTGGGGTCGAACACTTCTGGATACGGGCCACGGCCTGCAACGAGCCGGGTGCCAGCGGTTGTCCCAACGCGAGCAAGGGGCCCGATTACGCTCAGCGCGTGGTGGAGGCGCAGCTTTAATGGTAGCCAGCGTCAAAAAGCGGATGTTTTTGGGGATGGAATGCAACAATCTCCCAATTTTTCCATGTGACTTGAATATAATCAAACAATTAGCGCGTGCATTCTGCGGCTTGCTAAACACATAGATTGCCGGCATGGGTTTCTTTTCTAAAGCAAAAAAAAATGATGGCTGGCTGACGCTGTCTTTCCTCAGCGACGGCATTTGCGCGGGCAGCGTCAAGCGTGTGCGCGATGGCAAGGCGACGGTGGAGGTGGCGGCATTCTTTCCCGCCCAGCCCAGCCGTTCGGCCGAAGTGCTGGAGCGGGCAGGGCGCGAATTGCACGCGGGCCGCATGCAGTGCGGTACCTTGCTGGGCGGCGGCGAGTACCAGTTGCTGACGGTGGAAGCGCCCAACGTCCCGCCGGAGGAATTGAAAACGGCCGTGCGCTGGCGCCTGAAGGATATGCTCGATTTCCATATCGACGACGCCACCATCGACGTGCTCGACATTCCCATCGACACTGCCGGTGCCTCGCGCGGCCACTCCATGTTTGCCATTGCCGCCCGCAACAGCCTGATCCAGTCGTGCCAGGAGCTGTTCAGCGCGGCGAAAATCCCGTTGACCGTGATCGATATTCCCGAAATGGCGCAGCGGAATATTTCCGCCGTGCTGGAAGCGCCCGGGCGCGGGCTGGCGATGCTGTCCTTCCATGACGACGGCGGCCTGCTGACCATTACCTTCAAGGGCGAGCTGTACCTGGCGCGCCGGATCGAGGTGACCTTGCCGCAGCTGCTGGAACCGGATACGGACAAGCAGCACGCCTGCTTCGACAAGATCACGCTGGAACTGCAACGCTCGCTTGACCATTTCGACCGCCAGTACAACTATGTGAGCGTCTCCAAGCTGCTGCTGGCGCCCACCGGGGCGGAGGGCTTGCATGAGCATCTGGCCAGCAACCTGTACATGCCGGTCGAGGCGATGGAGCTGGGTGACGTGTTCGACCTGGGCAAGACGCCGGAATTGCAGGATGCGGCCCAACAGCAGCGCTTCTTCCTGACGCTGGGCGCCGCCCTGCGCTTTGAGGAGGTGGCCCTGTGAGCCAGCAGATCAACCTGTTCAACCCCATCTTCCTGAAACAGAAGAAGGTGTTCGGCGCCGTTCCCATGCTTGAGTCATTGGCCCTGATCCTGGCCGGCACGGTCGCGTTGACGTGGTACGCCTCCTACAAGGTCGGCCAGCTCGAGCGCAGCGCCGCCGCTGGCAAGGCCGTGCTGGCCGCGCGCGAAGTGATGTTGACCAAGGCCGTGGCACAGTTCGCGCCCCGTCCGAAAAGCGCGGCCGTGGCCGCCGGCATCGCCGAGGCGGATGCGCGGCTGCTGGCCCTGCATGAAGTGGAAGGCGTGCTGCGCAGCGGCGCGCTGGGCGACCGCAGCGGCTATGCGGAATATTTCCGCGCCTTTGCGCGCCAGAACGTGAACGGCCTGTGGCTGACGGGACTGACGATAGACGGTGCCGGCAATGGCATCGGGCTGCAAGGCAAGGCCATGCAGCCGACGCTGATCCCCAACTACATCGCGCGCCTGACGACGGAAAAGATCATGCATGGCCGCACCTTTGCCAGCCTGCAGATCGCACGGCCGGGCGCTGCGGCGGCGGCCGGGGGCGGCGCCGGTGCGCCGGCGCCAGTGCCGGTGGCCGGTTCCGGTTCAGGTACTGCGGCCCCGGCTGGCGGCCAGGCGGGGGCCATGTCGCCCTATGTGGAATTCAGTTTGCAATCGGCCATGCCGGAGGCCGCCAAATGAAGCAATTATGGACCCGGCTGTGTACCCGCCTCGATGCCATGACCTTGCGCGAGCGGGGGATGGTGTTCGCGGCCGTTGCCGCCAGCATTGTTTTCCTCGCTTATACCATGGTGCTGGAGCCGCTGCTGGCGCGGCAGAAGGTGTTGCTGTCGCAGATACACCAGCAGCAGAACCAGATCACCGGCATCGACCGCGAGATCGCGCAGATGGCGGCCGCCTTCGTCGTCGATCCCGATGCGGAGGCCCGCGTGCATCTGGCGGCGCTGCAAAAGCAGATCATCGACGGCGGCGCTGCCTTGCAGAACATGCAGAAGGGCCTGGTGGCGCCGGAAAAGGTGGCGCCGCTGCTGGAACATATCCTGCGCGGCAATGGCAAACTGCGCCTGCTTTCCATGAAGACCTTGCCGGTGAGCGGACTGAGCGAGTCCAGGCTGGATGGCGGCGGACTGGGGCAAGGGGCGGCTTCCGGGCCGTCGCTGTCCGTCGTGGCCGGACCTGCCGCGACCGGTGCTGCGCCTGTCGGTGCTGCCGCCGCACCCGCCGCTTCCGTTGGCGGCGCTACGGCACAACCGGGCGGCGCGGCAGCTTCTCCGCCGGCCTTGCCCAAGCCGCGCGAACTGCTGTACCGCCATGGGGTGGAAATCGTACTGCAAGGGAGCTATCTCGACATGATCCAGTACATGGATGCACTGCAAGCCTTGCCTAACCAGCTGTTCTGGGGCAAGGCCAGGCTGGACGCCGGCCAGTATCCCGATTCACGCCTGACCCTGACCTTGTACACCCTGAGCCTGGATACGAAATGGATGACATTGTGATGCGCCCGTCCTTGGCGCGCCTCGCCCGGTGGGGCCTGGCGGCAGCCTTGCTGGCGGCACTGCCCGTACGTGCCCAGGTGCTGGCCGACCCCACCATGCCGCCGCCGGAGGCCCGGCAGGTACAGGGCATGGCGCCTGCGCCCGTGAGCAAGGGGCCGCAACTGCAATCGGTGCTGGTGGGCAGCAACGGCCGGCAA
This sequence comes from Rugamonas sp. FW305-51, assembly GCF_058786935.1. Taxonomy (NCBI): domain Bacteria; kingdom Pseudomonadati; phylum Pseudomonadota; class Betaproteobacteria; order Burkholderiales; family Oxalobacteraceae; genus Rugamonas; species Rugamonas sp. FW305-51. The sequence continues at coordinate 57,964 of NZ_JBYSZG010000030.1, read as the reverse complement.
GTGGCCGTGATCGACGGCCAGACCGTGCGGCGCGGCGAGAAGGTGGACGGCGCCTTGCTGGTCAAGGTCGACAAGAACCACGCGGTGCTGCGGCGTGGCGGCCAGACCCAGGTGCTGACGCTGTACCCCGACAGTGCGCAGGACCGTACGCAGACCGGTACGCAGACCCGTACGCAGACCCATACGCAGGACAAGGCGGACCAGGCGGAGATGCCGCGCCCGACGAAAGCGCGTCAGGCCGACCTGCGGCACCCGACCAAACAGCCAGCGAATGATGACCGAGATTGACTATGCATAAATTATTGATCGTGCCGACCGTAGCGCTGGCCCTGGCCGGCTGCGCCACCCAGTCCCCCCGCGACACTTACGACAAGATCGGCGCCGAACTGACTTCGGCCGCCGCCAGGCCGGCCGCGCCGGCCCAGAACGACGCGGTGGCCAGCGCCTTGCTGCCGCCCGCGGCGCAACTGGCCGAGCAACTGCCCAAGTCGCGCACGGTGCTCGAGGAGCGCTTCAACGTGGCCTTCAACAACGTGCCGGTGCAGCAGTTCTTCAATTCGCTGGTGGCGGGCACCCGTTACAACATGCTGATCGACCCTAACGTGAGCGGCACCATCACGGCCAACCTGAAGGACGTGACCCTGTTCGAGGCGCTCGACGCCGTGCGCGAGCTGTATGGCTACGACTACAAGGTCGATGGCAGCCGCATCTACATCCGTCCGCTGACGATGCAGACCCGCATGTTCCGCGTGCAATACCTGGACGTCAAGCGCAAGGGCAGTTCCAACCTGCGCGTGACATCGACCTCGGTCGCCAACGCCGGCACCAGCAACAGCGGCGGCCAGAACAACCAGGGCAGCCAGAACAACCAGGGCAACGACAACAACAATGCCAACGATCCGTCCAATCCGTCCGGCGGCAGCCAGCGCCAGCGCGACGCGAGCAACGTCAGCACCTCGACCGCGAACGATTTCTGGGGCGACCTGAAGGCGGCGCTGGAAGCCATCATCCCTGTGGGCAAGGACGGCCGTAACGTCGTCATCAGTCCGCAATCGGGCGTGCTGGTGATCCGGGCCATGCCGGAAGAGTTGCGCAATGTGGACCTGTACCTGAAGGCCACCCAGCTGTCCGTGGACCGCCAGGTGATCCTGGAAGCGAAGATCCTGGAAGTGGAACTGAACAGCGGCTTCCAGACCGGCATCAACTGGGCCGGCTTCGCCAACTTCCGTGACGGGCATGGCAACAACAAGCTGTCGGGCGGCTTCCTGACGCCGGGCACCTCGCTCAATCCGCTCAATTCGCCGCAGACGGCCATTTCCAGCAACGGCAAGGGCGGCATCACGGCCACCACCGGCGTGTCGCTGGGCAGCGCGGCCGACGCGGCCGGCTCCCTGTTCGGCCTGGCGTTCCAGACCAGTAATTTCGCGGCCCTGATTTCCTTCCTGGAATCGCAAGGGACGGTGCATGTGCTGTCCAGCCCGCGCATCGCCACCCTGAACAACCAGAAGGCCGTGCTGAAGATCGGCACGGATGAATTCTTCGTCACCGGCGTCAGCACCACTACCACCACCAACGGCACGGGCAGTGGCGTGGTGTCGCCCAGCGTGACGCTGCAACCGTTCTTCTCCGGCGTGGTGCTGGACGTGACGCCGCAGATCGACGACCACGGCAACGTGACGCTGCATGTGCACCCCTCCGTGAGCCAGGTGTCGACCGTGAACAAGGGCATCAACCTGGGCACGGCGGGCAACCTGAGCCTGCCGCTGGCGGCCTCGTCCACGTCGGAGATGGACAGCATGGTGCGCGGCCAGGATGGCCGTGTGGTGGCCATTGGCGGCCTGATGCGCCAGGCCACCACCATGGACCGTTCGCAGGTGCCGGGCGTGGGCAATGTGCCGGTGCTGGGCGCGTTGTTCCGCAACACCAGCGACGTAATGCAGAAGCGCGAGCTGGTGGTGCTGATCAAGCCCACCATCGTGGCCGAGGGCAGCGACTGGAACGAGGACTTGCTGGAAACGGGCCGCCGCATCAAGGAGCTCGACCCGCGCGGCCTGAAGGAGCGCAGCCGATGATGTACCTGCAGCACTTCGGCCTGAAGGAGGCGCCGTTCGGCATCACGCCCGACACCAGCTTCTTCTTCACCAGCCCCCATTCGCAGGAGGCGCTCAACACCTTGCTGGTGGCGGCCCAGAGCGGGGAAGGCTTCATCAAGATCACGGGCGAAGTCGGCACGGGGAAGACGCTGCTGTGCCGTAAGTTCATCACGACGCTGGGCGACGATTTCGTCACGGCCTATATTCCCAATCCCTATCTCGAGCCGCGCTCGCTGATGCTGGCCCTGGCCGACGAACTGTCGCTGACGCTGGCGCGCGATGTGGACCAGCACCAACTGCTCAAGGCGATCACGTCGCGCCTGATGGAGCTGGCGGCGCAGGACAAGCGCGTGCTGCTGTGCCTGGACGAGGCGCAGGCGATTCCGCTGGAAAGCCTGGAGGCCTTGCGCCTGCTGACCAACCTGGAGACGGAAAAGCGCAAGCTGTTGCAGATCGTGCTGTTTGGCCAGCCGGAACTGAACAAGCATCTGGAACGCGATTCGATCCGCCAGCTGGCGCAGCGCATCACGTTCCACTACCACCTGGGGCCGCTCACGCGCGACGACATGGAGTATTACCTGGCGCACCGTTTGCGGGTGGCGGGCTTTACCGGTAGCCGCCTGTTCAGCCGCGGCGCCATCGGGGGGCTGTTCCGCGCCAGCGGCGGCATTCCCCGGCTGATCAACATCATGGCGCACAAGTCGCTGATGCTGTGCTACGGCCAGGGCAAGCAGCAGGTGGCGCGACGCCATGTGCAGCTGGCGGCCGCCGATACGATAGGCGTGCGCCGCATGCGCTGGCCGTGGCTGGTCCTGGTCGGCACCGGCCTGCTGGCCGCCGCCTGTGGCTTGACGTGGGCGCTGACCAAATGAGCCTGATTAACAAAATGTTGCAAGACCTGGATGCGCGCGGCGGCAAGCCCGCTGCGGCGGCTGGCCAGCAGGCAGTGCGTCCGGTGGCCGTGCCGCAACGGCAGATGCGGCCCGTGCTGCTGGGCGTTGCGGCCGTGACCGTCGGGGCGCTGATGGCCGGCGGCTGGTACGGCTGGCACTATTTCGACAGCCATACCGTCAGGACACGCCCGGGACCGGCGATGGTGGTGGTGCCGCCCGTGCCTGCGGTTGCGCCGGTGGTGGCTTCGGCGTCTGCTGCTGCGGTGGCCCCGGCGTCTGCTGCTACGGCGGCCCCGGCGTCTACCGCTGCGGTGGCCCCGGTGTCTGTGGCTGCGGTGGTGCCGGCGTCCGCGCCTGCGCTGGCCTCGGCATCCGCGCCTGCGGTTGCGCCTGTGACGGTCGCTGCGCCAGCGAGGGCGTCAACATCCGTGTCTGATTCGCCGCGGACACCTGGCCCCGTGCCGGCGTCGGCTGTCATGGCCGGCGGCCAAGCGGTAGCGTTTTCTTCCGACGAAGAGGATGACAGCCGCCCCGCGCGTCACGCGCACAGGCACCGGCATGCGCGCGAGGTCGCCGAGCGTGCCAAGGTCAATGGGGCTGATGCCGCCGAGCACGCCAAAGCCGGCGGCGGTGGCGCTGCCAAGCGCGCCAAGGTTGATGCAGGCGCCGCCAAGCGCGCCAAGGTCGATGGTGCTGGCGCCGCCTTGGCTGGCCGTGGCCAGCAAGCGGAAGCGCGCGCCAAGGCGGCCGATCGGGCTGGGGACAGCCAGGCCGGCGGCGTCGTGCGCGACCTTGGTCCGGCCCAGCAGTCCGAGAACCGTTACCGACAGGGACTGCGGGCATTGCAGGATGGCCGGGTGTCGGAAGCGGTGGCTCAGCTGCAGCGTGCCGTCGAGATCGATCCGCACCATGAGGCGGCCCGCCAGACGCTGGTGACCTTGCTGATCGAGAACCATTGGAACGACGAGGCCGCGCAACAGCTGCGGGACGCGCTGGCGCTGAACCCGCGGCAGCCCGGCATGGCCATGCTGCTGGCCCGTTTGCAGCTGGAGAATGGCGGTCCGGCGCTGGACACCTTGATGCGCACCTTGCCCTATGCAGGCGACAACGCTGAATATCAGGGATTCGTGGCAGCGGTGCTGCAACGGGCGCAGCGTCATGGGGAAGCGCTCGATCACTACCAGGCCGCCTTGAAACTGGCGCCGCAAAAAGGCGTGTGGTGGATGGGGCTGGGTATTTCCCTGCAGGCCGAGAAGCGCCTGCCGGAGGCGCGCGTCGCCTACAACCGGGCCAAGGGCGCGAGCGGCATGACGCCGGAATTGCAGGCCTTCGTGGACCGCAAGCTGGAGGCCCTGGGACGCTGAAGAGGCGCCGGCCGCGTTACAGGCTGGCCTGCACGCCCCAGATCTGTTTCATGCTGAAACGCACGTCCGCCTCGTCCTCGCTCAGCGCGGCGGCGATGGCGCAGTCGGCGTCCTCCGTGCTGCGCGGTGCGGCCGGGGTGAACGCAATACCGGCCGGATCGCGCAGGCTGGTCACACCCAGGCTGCCATTGCCAGCCAGCCGTTGCCGCACGACGCCGATTTCCCCATTCTGCAGGCGTACCAGGCAGCCGGGCGGATAGCTGCCCAGCGCGCGCGCAAAATGTGCAGCCAATTCCGCATCGACGGGAATGGCGGGGTCTTCCAGCACGGCCCGCAACGCCTTGTCCGGCAGGGTGGAGCAGCGGTAGTTACGGGCCGACACCTGGGCGCAATAGCGGTCTGCCAGACTGAGCAGCTTGGCGTTCTGGGTCACGCCGGGCCGGGCCACGCCGGCCGGATAGCCGCTGCCGTCATCGTTTTCGTGGTGCAGCAGCACGCACGAGATCCATTCCTCGTCCTGCACCCCGGCGCACTTGAGCAGGTCGGCGCTGTCTTCCGGGTGGCGCCGGACGATGGCGATTTCCTCGCGCGTGAGCGGCATGCGTTTGTTCTGGAAGGTGTCGTGATGGCGCAGCATGCCCACGTTCATGGTGAGGGCGGCGGCAGTCACGGTCAGCAGTTCGGTGGCGGGCTTGCCCATGCCACGCGCCACCGCCACCACAACCACGGCCGTCTCGATGCAATGGCGCACGGCATAGGTGCCGGCGATCTGGGCCAGGAAAATGCAGGCCAGGGCGATGTCGGCGTTCAGTTCGACGGCGGCGATGACGTCGCGCGCGATGTCGCGCAATTCCGCCTCCGCGTTGTGCTCGTTGCGCAGGTCGCGCAGCAGCCGTTCCAGCCGGCGGTTGCACTGGTTAAGCTGGTGCAGCACGGACGGCGGCGGCTCTTCCTCGGCGAACAGACCGGCGTCGATCAGCGTGTGCAGCTGCTTGTTGTCGGACGCGATCTGGCCCTTGTGCAGCAGCGGGCGGCCGCCCGAGTCGGCGCCGAACAAATCCCACCGCAGCGGTTCGCCCAACACCAGATCCTTGAGGGTAATGCGACGTTGCACCATGATCTTTCCCGTCCTGCTGGCTTGCCTGGGCCCGCTTGGGGACCGGCAGGCTATATTTTTAGATGCTGGTCAATCGCTGCAAGGCGAGTGCCAGGGTCTCCTCTTGCTTGGCAAAGCAGAAGCGGACGATGCCCGACTCCTGGCCTTGCTGGTAGAACGCCGATACCGGGATCGCCGCCACCTTGATGTCGCTCGTCAGCCATTCGGCGAACTGCGCCTCCGGCAGCGACGAAATGCGCTCATAACGCACGCATTGGAAATAGGTGCCGTCGGCCGGCAGCAGTTCGAAGCGGCTGCCTTTCAAACCGTCGCGGAACAGGTCGCGCTTGCGCTGGTAGAACGCAGGCAGTTGCCGGTAAGGCGACGGATCGGCCATGTAGCCGGCCAGGCCGTGCTGCATGGGTGTATTAACGCTGAACACGTTGTATTGGTGGACCTTGCGAAACTCGGCGCTCAGGGCGGCCGGGGCGGCCACGTAGCCCACCTTCCAGCCCGTGACGTGGTAAGTCTTGCCGAAGCTGGAGACGACGAAGCTGCGCGCCGCCAGTTCCGGATAGCGGCAGATCGATTCGTGACGCTGGCCGTCGTAGACCATGTGTTCGTACACTTCGTCCGACAATATCAGCACGTCCGTGCCGCGCACGATGTCGGCCAGGGCCTGCAGATCGGCCGCGCGCAACACGCTGCCGGTGGGGTTGTGCGGGCTGTTGATGACGATGAGCCGGGTGCGCGGCGTGACGGCTGCGCCCACCCGGTCCCAGGGCACGCTGTAGCCGTTAGCGCCCACCGTCATCTGCACCATCACGGGTACGCCGCCGGCCAGTTCGATGGCGGGCAGGTAGCTGTCGTAGGCTGGCTCGATGACGATCACTTCGTCGCCCGGGTGGACGCAGCACAGGATGGCCGTGGTCAGCGCCTCGGTGGCGCCGGCCGTGACGGTGATTTCCGTGTTGGCGTCGTAGCGGTGGCCGTAGATGGCGGCGACCTTGTCGACGATGGCGCCGCGCAGCGCAGGCAGGCCCGTCATCATGGGGTACTGGTTGTGGCCGCTGCGCATGGCTTCCGTCACCAGGTCCACCAGCCGGGGTTCGCAGGCGAAGTCGGGGAAGCCCTGGCCCAGGTTGACCGCGCCCGACTCCGCCGCCAGCTGCGACATGCGGGTAAACACCGTGGTGCCCACATAGGGCAAACGGCTGGTCAGGATGGGCGTGACGGGCGGATGTTGCGGCTGGTTCATGGCGGCATGCAAGTGAATAGTCCAGTGTTTATTCTAGCGCACGGCACCGGGTCGCGTGTTGCCAAAAAGCCGGGGCGGCGCGGGGTGGAGCACTGGCAGTATCAGCCTTCCAGCGACCACGCTTCCGGCACCATCACGCGGAACATGCCGGCCTTGGTCAGGCGGCGCGCCAGCTTGAGCAGGGCCTTGTCCTTGGTGATGAGGATGTCGGCCTGGGCGTCGCGGGCCAGTTCCAGGAACTTCTGGTCGTCGCGGTCGGTGCAAACGGGCAGGCGCACGCCGGAGACGGGCGGGGCCACTACCTTGATCAGGGCATCGAAGCGGGCCGCGCTCACGGGGCGGCTGGTCTCGTCGAGCGGCAAGTGGGGGTAGTGCAGCACCACCAGGTATTCGGCGCGGCAATCGTCGCGCGTGATCGCTTCCACGGCGCCGCTCTCGATGGCGGCCAGCAGGCCGGCCCAGCGCGGGTCGTGGAACACGAACAGGTCGAGGCAGACATTGGTGTCTAGCACGATGCGTTTCGGTGGAACAGGTATCATGTCGGCAATTCTGTAATTTAGGTTTTCTGGATATTTATGCTGATAGTGCTTTCGCCCGCCAAAAGTCTCGACCTGGAGACGCCGCCCACCACCGAACTGCAAACGACCCCCGACTTTCTCGACCACTCAGCCCAGCTGATAGCCCGCCTGCGTGAATTCTCGCCGGCCGAAGTGGGCAGCCTGATGGACATCTCCGACGCCCTGTCGCACCTGAACGTGGGCCGCTACGCCTCGTGGACGGCGGACCCGGCGGAAGGGCGGCAAGCCGTCATGGCCTTCAACGGCGACGTCTACGCCGGCTTGCAGGCCCGCACGCTCACGTCCGGCCAGCTCGATTATGCGCAGTCGCACATCCGCATCCTGTCCGGGCTGTACGGCATGCTGCGGCCGCTGGACATGATCCATCCGCACCGGCTCGAGATGGGCACGCGGCTGGCCAACCCGCGCGGCAAGGACCTGTACGCCTTCTGGGGCGACACCATCACCCACGCGCTGAACCGCACGGCCGAAGAGAAGGGCGCCAGGGCGCTGGTCAATCTGGCGTCGGAAGAATATTTCAAGTCCGTCAAGCCGCGCCAGCTGGCGATGCCGGTGGTCACGCCCCAGTTCGAGGACTGGAAGAACGGCAAGTACAAGATCATCTCGTTCTACGCCAAGCGGGCGCGGGGGCTGATGGCGCGCTACGCGGCCGTCAAGGGCATCACCGACCCCGAGCAGCTCAAGGCGTTCACGGTGGACGGCTACGCCTTCAACGCACACGACTCCGACGGCAAGACCTGGATCTTCCGCCGCCGCGTCGCCGACTAAAAAAATGGGGACGTACCCCAATTTGATGTAGGTCAAACCGGGGTACGTCCCCATTTTAGAGCCCCCGGAGCTTTAATAAATGGGGACGTACCCCATTTTTGAGCCCGGAGCTGCTGCCGCTGCGCAGCCGGACAAATAGAAAAATGGGGTACGTCCCCATTTTCAAATTGGGGTACGTCCCCATTTTTTGGGGGTTACCAGATCTTCCACCAGTGGCTCTCGGCCTTGACGCCTTCGTCCAGGAAGGCGGTCTTGGGGTAGTTGAGCTTGAGCACGCGCAGGGTGTCGTCGCGCAGCGCGGTCATGCCCATCTTGTCGTAGCCGCGGTACATGATGTACAGCGCTTCTTCAATGGCCGGCGAGTCGCGGTAGTCGCTGACGGCGCCCATGGCGCGATTGACGGCGGCCAGGTAGGCGCCACGACGGTAGTAATAACGCGCCACGTGCACTTCATACGAAGCCATCGCGTTGATCAGGTACTTCATGCGATCGATGGCGTCGGGCGTGTACTTGCTGTTGGGGAACTTGTCGACCAGCTGCTTGAAGGCGGTGAATGCTTCGCGCGTCGCTTTCGGGTCGCGCTCGGTCGGGTCCTGTTCGTAGATGAAGTTCAGGAAGCCGATCTGGTCGTTGAAGTTGATCAGGCCGCGCAGGTAGTACATGTAGTCGACGTTGGCGTGGTTCGGGTGCAGCTTGATGAAGCGCTCCACGGCCGCCAGCGCCTGGGCCTGGTCCTGGGATTTGTAATAGGCGTAGGCAATTTCCATCTGCGCCTGTTGCGCATAGGTGCCGAACGGATAGCTCGATTCCAGCTTCTCGAACAACTGAACTGCACGTTCGTAATGTTGTCCCTCGAGTTCTTCCATCGCCTCCGAGTATAATTTCGTAGCGCTCCAGCCTTTGGTCTCATCGACTTTTTCGGGCAGGAGGCCGCAGGCGGACAAACCAAGCAGAACGACAGTTGCTGCAACTACCGATAATTTTTTTTGCATAGAGTTTTGCAAGAAGCTGTTTAACCAAAGTTTTACAATAGGCTGATTATAGCCGATGGGAATGCTGTGATATTAACTCCAAAGCCGAATTCGGCCGATTCTACCCCCGATACGGAATTTGATGCCGATTTCGACGGCGAACTGCTGGCCGACGACGGCGACGACGGCCTGGCGCCGATCGAACTGGAACTGACCCCGGACGCGTGCGGCCAGCGCCTCGACAAGGTCATTTCCCACCTGGTGCCGCAATTTTCGCGCGGCCGCCTGCAAATGTGGATCACGGACGGCTTCGTCACCGTGGACGGCAAGCCGGCCCGCAGCAGCAAGGAGACCGTGTATGGCGATGAAAAGATCGTCATCCTGCCGCAACCGGCGCCGGAAGACGTGGCCTTCAAGCCGGAGCCGATCGACCTCAACATCGTGTATGAGGACGACCATCTGATGGTCATCAACAAGCCGGCCGGCCTGGTGGTCCACCCGGGCGCCGGCAACTGGTCGGGCACCTTGCTCAACGGCCTGCTGCACCACTGCCCGCAGTTGTCGGGCGTACCGCGCGCCGGCATCGTGCACCGGCTGGACAAGGATACCAGCGGCCTGATGGTGGTCGGCAAGACCCTGCCGGCCCAGACCGACCTGGTGCGCCAGCTGGCCGCCCGTACCGTCAAGCGCGAGTATTTCGCGCTGGTGTGGGGCACGCCGCGCCAGAGCGGCACCATCGACGCTTCCATGGGCCGCCATCCCAAGGACCGCATCAAGATGGCGGTGTCGACCAGCATGGGGGCCAAGCCGGCCATCACCCATTACGAATTGCTGGCCTCGGGCGAGCTGGATCGCCGTCCCGTGAGCCTGGTGCAGTGCCGCCTGGAAACGGGGCGCACCCACCAGATCCGGGTTCACATGATGTCGATCGGCTTCTCGCTGGTCGGTGACGTGATGTACGGCAAGCAGCACCTGGCCGGCATCTTCCCCCGCCAGGCGCTGCAGGCGCGACGCCTGGGCCTGGTGCATCCGGCCACGGGCAAGCAGTGCGAGTGGCTGGTGCCGCTGGCCGACGACTTCGCGGAACTGATCGCCAAGGCCGGCATCGCCGAGCCGGAACAGGTCTGATGCCGGACGCGCAACCCTGGCTGATTCCCCACTGGCCGGACGCACCGGCCGGCGTGGGGGCGCTTTCCACCACCCGCCGCGGCGGCGTCAGCCTGGCGCCGTATGACGACGGGGCCGGGGGCGGCGGACTCAATTTGGGTGTCCACGTCGACGACTTGCCCGGACACGTGCTGCAAAACCGGGCCCGGCTGCGCGCGGCCTTGCCGGCCGAGCCGGCCTGGCTGACGCAGGTGCACGGCATCGCCGTGGCCGATGCGGCGGCCGTGTCGGCGGCGCAGGCAGCGCAGAGCGTGGAAGCGGGCAGGGCAGATAGCCTGGCGCCAGAAGCCGATGCCAGCATCGCCACCGCCCCCGGCGTGGTGTGCACCGTCATGACGGCCGACTGCCTGCCCGTGCTGTTCTGCGACCGGGCCGGCACGGTGGTGGCGGCAGCCCATGCGGGCTGGCGCGGACTGGCCGGTGGGGTGCTGGGCAGCACGGTGGCGGCCATGCGGGCCGCCGGCGCAGGCGAGATTGTGGCCTGGCTGGGCCCGGCCATCGGCCCTGAACGCTTCGAGGTGGGCGCGGAGGTGCTGGCCGCCTTCCTGGCCGGTGCGGCGGACGACGCCGGCCGGCGCCAGGTACAGGCCGCGTTCCGGCCCGTGTCCGGCAGCCCCGGCAAATACCTGGCCGACATCTACGCGCTGGCGCGCCACATGCTGCGTGGCGACGGCGTGGAACGGGTGGCCGGCGGCGAATACTGCACGGTGAAGGACGCCAGCCGCTTCTATTCCTACCGGCGTGATGGCGTGACCGGCCGGCAAGCTAGCCTGGTCTGGCTCAAATGAGGGTGACGGCGACCGCTTCAGTCCGGCGCCGTGCCGCGCCCGGCGGCGGTGTTGGCCGTGTAGGCAGTGTTGCTCACGTCGGCGACCTTGGCAGTATCGGCAATCTTGGCAACATCGGCAACATCGGCAACATCGGCAACATCGGCAACATCGGCAACATCGGCGGCATCGGCCGCTTCGGCGACCTTGGCAGCATCGACCGCATCGGCCGCCATCCGGGCCGCCATCCGGGCCGCGTGGGCAGCCTGTTCCTGGGCCACGCGGCGGGCCTTGCGCTTGCGCGAGCCGGCCAGATAGAACAATATGCCCAGTGGCAAGACACAATAGAACAAAAACGTTACAATTCCAGCAACAACAGTGGGTTCCGTCAGGGCCATCAGCCCCACGACGTAAATCCATGCAACAGCGACAATCAGCATAAGCAGCCTTGGTAAGAAAATTTAACTATTTTTAGGGAATCAAACATGAATTTGCCCGATCCTCAAGTCATTGCCAACGCATGGATGTCGCACTTGCGCGACCCCGGCCAATGGCAATCCTGGTTCAAAATGGTGCCGGAGGCGGAAGCCAATCCGGTCGCCGCGATGCTCAAGGAAGTGGGCGCCGCCATCGAACCCGAAGCCATCGAGCAACTCCGTAACGAATACATGGAAAACGCGGGCGCCCTGTGGCAGCAGTTTATGTCCGGCAAACCGCCGGCCGTGGCCGACCGCCGCTTCACGACGCCAGCCTGGCAGGGCAGCGCCTTGTCCACATTCAATGCAGCATCATACCTGCTCAACGCCCGTTTCCTGACGGCCATGGCCGACGCGGTGGACGCCACGCCCCAGCAAAAGCAGAAAATCCGCTTTGCCGTGCAGCAAATCGTGGACGCCATGTCGCCCGCCAACTTCCTGGCCACCAATCCGGAAGCGCAGCAAAAGCTGATCGAGACCAAGGGCGAGAGCCTGACGCGGGGCCTGGCCAATATGCTGGCCGACATGAACAAGGGCCATATTTCCCTGTCGGATGAAACGGCGTTCGAAGTGGGCCGCAACCTGGCCACCACGCCCGGCCAGGTGGTGTATGAAAATCCGCTGTTCCAGCTGATCCAGTACACCCCGACCACGCCCACCGTGCACCAGCGCCCGCTGCTGATGGTGCCGCCATGCATCAACAAATACTACATCCTGGACTTGCAGCCGGAAAACTCGCTGGTCAAGTACGCCGTCGACCAGGGCAACACCGTGTTCCTCATTTCCTGGAGTAACCCGGATCCGTCGCTGGACAAGACCACCTGGGACCAGTATGTGGACCAGGGCGTGATCGAGGCCATCCACGTGGTGCAGGACATCTCGGGCCAGGACCAGATGAACATGCTGGGCTTCTGCGTGGGCGGCACCATCGTCTCCACGGCGCTGGCCGTGCTGGCCGCGCGCGGCGAAACGCCGGCCTCCAGCCTGACCTTGCTGACCACCTTCCTCGACTTCAGCGACACGGGCGTGCTGAGCGTGTTCGTCGACGAGAGCCAGGTGGCGTTGCGCGAAAACTCGCTCAAGGATGGCGGCCTGATGAAGGGGCGCGACCTGGCCAGTACCTTCTCCAGCCTGCGTCCGAACGACCTGGTGTGGAACTACGTGCAGTCGAACTACCTGAAGGGTAACGAGCCGCCGCCGTTCGACCTGCTGTACTGGAATTCCGACAGCACCAACCTGCCGGGCCCCATGTTCTGCTGGTATCTGCGCAATACCTACCTGGAAAACAACCTCAAGGTGCCGGGCAAGCTGGCCGTGGCCGGCGAGCAGGTTGACCTGGCAAAGATAGCCGCGCCTACCTTCATCTACGGTTCGCGCGAAGACCATATCGTGCCGTGGACGTCGGCCTACGGCTCGGTCGACATCCTCAATCCGGGCAAGGCCAAGGCCAACCGCTTTGTGCTGGGCGCATCGGGCCACATTGCCGGCGTGATCAACCCGGCATCGAAGAAGAAGCGCAGCTACTGGGTCAACGACACCCCCGTCAAGAGCGGCAAGAACGCCAAACACCTGTCGGCCGACGACTGGTTCGCGGGCGCCACGGAACACGCGGGCAGCTGGTGGCCGGAGTGGTCGCAATTCCTGGCCGACCATGGCGGCAAGGACGTGAAGGCGCCGGCCAAGCCGGGCAATGCGCGCCACAAGCCGATCGAGGCGGCACCGGGCCGTTACGTGAAGGTCAAGGCGGGCTAAAGGCCGCCATGCCGCGCGGGGCCTGGTCCGGCTCCGCGCGCTTGCGTCCAATTGTTCTGCTGCAATTCCCGTTGCGTTGCAATAAAAGATCAAAAGTTATAACTGGACGTGCATATACTGGTTTTTCCACTCTATAATAGGCGCAGTAGGCTGGTGGGAAAGCGGACCGAAGTTCGCTTTTTTTTCGAATTGTTTAAGTACGCGCTGCGGCGCAATAAGTGGACTTGTGATGAGTAGTGCGAAAAAAAATGCAGACCGTTTGATCAAGAAATATCCCAATCGCCGTCTGTATGACACGCAGACCAGTTCCTACATTACCCTGACCGACGTCAAGCAGCTGGTGCTCGACAACGAAGAATTCACGGTGGTCGATGCCAAAAGCAATGAAGACCTGACCCGCAGCATTTTGCTGCAGATTATCCTGGAAGAAGAAGCGAGCGGCGTGCCGATGTTTTCGAGCTCCGTGCTGGCCCAGATCATCCGTTATTATGGCCACGCCATGCAGGGTATGATGGGTTCGTATCTGGAAAAGAATGTCCAGGCATTTACCGACATCCAGCGCAAATTCACGGGCAGCGGTTTCGAGGGCAAGCCATTTAGCCCGGAAATGTGGACCCAGTTCATGAACGTGCAGGGCCCGATGATGCAGGGCATGATGAATAATTACATCGACCAGAGCAAGAGCCTGTTCGTGCAGATGCAGGAGCAGATGCAGAACCAGAGCAAGACGATATTTGGCGCCTTCCCGTTCGTGCCGACCCCGCCGACCGACAAGAAGTAATCCACGTCCAGCGCGGCCAGACGGCACAGCACGCGAGTGCCTGTGCCGTTTTTGCTGCGGGCCAGGCGCCGGCAAGGGGCCGGGTATGGCCACCACAGAATAATCCAGACAGCAGGGACAGGCAGTGCAAACGGATCCACGAAGGGCGCACGTGCGGCGCATGTTGCAGGTCGACGCGTCGATCGCCGACGAGTTCGGCTCGCAGCAATGGTCGGTGCAGATCATCGACATCGCCCGCATGGGCGTGGCCTTCGTCAGCGACCACATCCTGCCGTGCGACGTGCCGTTCCTGTTCAGCTTCTGCTTCCCCGGCGACAGCGTGCGCAATGAAGTGCTGCTGACCATCGTGCACAGCACGCCGCTGGGCACGGAAGGGCGCTACCGCAACGGCGCCCGCTTCCTCTCCATCACCGACGACGCCGTCGAGCGCATCATCGATTACGTCACCTCCGACGGCATGCACATGGCCTGAGCGCCTTCAATACGGGTTGGCCGGCGACAGCTGGCCGGCCACGGCATCGACCGTCTTGTAGACGGGCAGGCCGCTCCAGTTGCCCAGGTCGAATACGGTGCTCGAATCGGCCAGCTTCCTGATTTCCACGCCATACATGGCCAGCGCGGTGCCTGCCGCGCAGGTGGACGGCGCCACGACCGGCCGCACGAAATAGACCGCGCTTTCCGTCGTAGTGGACACATTGGTCACCCGGCGCGCCGACACGCCGCCCGTACTCTGGTTGCCTTGCACCAGCAGCGCCGTTTCCACCCCGATGCCGATGCCGCGCGCCGTGGCCGCGCCGCTGCCGGCGGCCGGCAGCACGCCGCCGGGGCAACCCACGCTGCCGCTCTGGGCCACCAGGCGGGCGACAAAGGTCACCAGCCGGCCCATGCGGTCGCGCGCGTCCAGGTGCGAATCGAGGATCATGCTGTTCAGGGCCGGCGGGGCCAGGAAGCCGCCCGTCAGTGCCAGCGGGTTCGGGTCCAGCGTGATGTAGCGGTGGTAGGGATTGGCCAGGGCCTGGGCCGAGGTGACGGATCCCCTGAGCGCCGCGTAGTCGAACTGGCCCAGCACGGCCAGGCCGGCGCTGGTGCCGCCGATGGGCACATTGCGGGCCAGCAGGCCGCGCAGGGTCTGGTCGAGCGCCGTGCCTTTCCAGTAGTTGATGTAGTCGCTTTGGTCGCCGCCGGCGATGAAGACGGCACTGGCGCGGGCCACGATGGCGTTCACGGTCGGATCGTTGGCGGCGGCGATGCTGGGGATGACCAGCGTTTCGGCCGACGTCAGGCCCAGCGAGGCGCCGCCCACCCACTGGTCGGCAATGGCGCTGGAGGTGCTGAGGGAGGCGTCGCTGTAGTAGATATAGGGATCGTAAGCGTCGGTGCCGGTGGCGCGGATGACGACGAAGCGCCCGCCGGTGCCGGGCTGGATGCCGGCGCGCGTGATCATCCAGCGGAACGCCTGGTCCACATCCGGCCCGCCGCCCATCAGCACCAGCGAGGTGGTGGCGTAGGAAGAGGGCAGGTTGACGGTGGCC
This sequence comes from Rugamonas sp. FW305-51, assembly GCF_058786935.1. Lineage (NCBI taxonomy): Bacteria > Pseudomonadati > Pseudomonadota > Betaproteobacteria > Burkholderiales > Oxalobacteraceae > Rugamonas > Rugamonas sp. FW305-51. Next base: position 42,468 of record NZ_JBYSZG010000030.1, on the reverse strand, counting down.
TGCGGGTTGCCGGTGGCGTAGTACTCGTAAGGCGGCTTGCTGCCGCCCTTGGCCGCGGCCAGGCCGGGTGTGGCGACGAAGGCGGCGGCCAGCAGCAGGGCGGCCAGGGTGCGCCAGGCGGCGCGCAGCGGAAGTGCGGTCATGGGAGGCCTCTTTGGGTAACTGTCATGGATAAAGCGTCATGTCATTGTTGCACTGTTTGGGCTGGGCGCAAGCGTCGTCTGCGCAATCGTGACGGTGTATCGGCCCGATTGTGGCTTTCCGGTCTAGACCAGCCGGTTGTCGTTGCTCGCCGGTATGGGCTGGAACGATGTATAATCCCCGATTGGCCTGAATTTTCTGAGCAAAGTAACCATGCATTCCATCTCCCGTATTCCCAAGGACGCCAGCACGCCGACCACCACCGGTGCGGCGCCGAAAGTGGGCTTCGTATCGCTCGGCTGCCCCAAGGCGCTGGTCGATTCCGAACAGATCCTGACCCAGCTGCGCGCCGAAGGCTACGAAACGGCCAAGTCGTATGACGGCGCCGACCTGGTCATCGTCAACACCTGCGGTTTCATCGACGCCGCCGTGCAGGAGTCGCTCGACGCCATCGGCGAAGCGCTGGCCGAAAACGGCAAGGTGATCGTGACCGGCTGCCTGGGCGCCAAGAAGGATGCCGCCGGCGACGACATCATCATGAAGGTGCACCCCAAGGTGCTGGCCGTGACCGGCCCGCACGCGCTGGCCGAGGTGATGGATTCGGTCCACCTGCACCTGCCCAAGCCGCACGAGCCGTTCATCGACCTGCTGCCGCCGCAGGGCATCAAGCTCACGCCCAAGCACTACGCCTACCTGAAGATTTCCGAAGGCTGCAACCACCGCTGCAGCTTCTGCATCATCCCGTCCATGCGCGGCGACCTGGTGTCGCGCCCGATCGCGGAACTGATGCTGGAAGCGGAGAACCTGTTCAAGTCCGGCGTCAAGGAACTGCTGGTCATTTCGCAGGATACGTCGGCCTATGGCGTGGACGTCAAGTTCCGCTCCGGCTTCTGGAACGGCCGTCCCGTCAAGACCCACATGACCCAGCTGACTGAAGCGCTGGGCGAGCTGGCCAAGTCCTACGGCGCGTGGGTGCGCCTGCACTATGTGTACCCGTACCCGCACGTGGACCAGATCATCCCGATGATGAGCGGCGGCCATATCCTGCCTTACCTGGACGTGCCGCTGCAGCACGCCCACCCCGAAGTGCTGAAGCGCATGAAGCGTCCGGCCAGCGGCGAAAAGAACCTGGACCGCATCCAGGCCTGGCGCAAGATGAACCCGGAATTGACCATCCGCTCGACCTTCATCGCCGGCTTCCCCGGCGAGACGGAAGCGGAGTTCGAATACCTGCTGGACTTCCTGAAGGAAGCGGAGATCGACCGCCTGGGCTGCTTCGCCTACTCGCCGGTGGAAGGCGCGACCGCCAACGAACTGGAAAATCCGGTGCCGGAAGAAGTGCGCGAAGAGCGTCGCGGCCGCGTCATGCTGCTGCAGGAAGAAATCTCGAAGAAGCGCCTGAAGGCCAAGGTGGGCAAGACCGTGCGCGTGCTGATCGACGAAGTGACGCGCAGCGGCGGCGTGGGCCGCTCCAGCGCCGACGCGCCGGAAATCGACGGCGTGGTCTACGTCAAGCCGCCGTACGAGCCGCACAAGAAGCTGGCCGTGGGCCAGTTCGTCGACGTGACCATCACCGCGTCCGACGCCCACGACCTGTGGGGCGAAGCGCAGTAAGCCTGGCTCACCCCGGAAAAAAGGCGGACCCGCTGCAAGGCGGTCCGCCTTTTTTCATACCGGTGCCATCACGTTTTCGCGGACCGGAGCGTAGCCGCCGCCGGGTGTGCGGAAGTTGGTGGTCTGGTCCTGGTACAGGCGCGCCTGTTCGTGCGCATCCCCTGTGCGCCAGGTTGCACTAGTTCGCGTACCTGGCAAATGAAACTCCCGCTGCGGACGACGTCAATCCAATTCATGCCGTGTAGTTGCTGATCTTGATAACGCGCATGCGGCGATGAAAATAGTTTGGAATTTGAACAAATTTCATCAGGCTCCGCGAATATCGTATAAAAAGCTGATAGCATGAAACTGGCTTGCTATCAGATGAAAGCGAACGGAAGCTCCTATGACGCACCCAGTTTATGCTTTTTTATCCAAGCTTTCTCTTCGCAAGAAGCTGTTGTTCAGCTATTTGCTCACCTGTCTGGTGTCGGTCATCTTCGGCAGCGTGGTTATCTTCGCGGTCGCGCAAAACACCATCGAAGCGCATTCCGAGACGGAACTGACCAACACGACCAATATCATCATGAGCATGGTCAAGAGCGCTGCCGACGCCTCGATCAAGAACAACCTGCGCGCTGTCGGCGACATGAACCGGAGCATTGTCCAGCATTACTACGACGAATTCCGGCAGGGGCGGATGAGCGAGGAGGATGCGAAGAAGAGCGCGAGCGAGATACTGCTTGCGCAGACCATCGGGAAGACAGGTTATATCTACTGCGTGGACAGCAAGGGCGTACTCCGGGTCCACCCGAAATTGACTGGCGCCGACCTGTCGAAGTACGGTTTTATTGGCCAGCAGATCAAGACCAGGGAGGGGTACCTCGAGTACGACTGGGCCAATCCCGGTGAAGTGGCGCCTCGCAAGAAGGCGCTTTACATGACCTACTTCGGGCCCTGGGATTGGATCATTTCCGCGTCGTCTTACCGCGAGGAGTTCAAGGACCTGTTCAATGTGAACGACTTCCGGAATGACATTCTGGCTATATCGTTTGGTAAAACCGGCCATCCCTATGTGATGGACAGCAAGGGCAACCTCATCATTCATCCCAAGCTTCAGGGCAAAAATATCTATGCAGAGAGGGACGCCAACAACCGGGAATTCATCAAGGAAATTTGCGCCCAAAAAGTCGGGAAAATTGTGTACTCGTGGCGGCACCCCGGGGAAAGCAAAATCGGCAAGAAGTTGGTCATCTTTAACTACATTCCCGAGTTCGACTGGATCGTCGCGTCATCGATTGCCATTGATGAGTTGGATGATCCGCTGGCGACCATCGGCTACGCGACCTTACTCACGCTGGGGCTGGTCATCGTGCTGGTCGTGCCGATCACCTGGTACCTGAGTTCATTAATCAATAAGCCTATTCAGGAAATTATGCGCGGGTTTTCTCTTGGGGAAAAAGGCGACTATTCGAGCAGAATCGACGCCGGCGGCGGCGATGAACTCGGCCAGCTTGCCGCTTATTACAACAGCTTCATGAAGAAACTGTCGGAATCGAGTGTGAGTCTCCACGCTTCCGAGGAAAAGTTTCGCCTCTTGTTCGAAAACGCGGTCGAAGGCGTATTCACGATGGCGCCCGATGGAAAATTCCTCAGCGTCAATCCCTCGCTCGCCAGAATGCTCGGTTATGAAAGCCGTGAATTCCTGTTGCGGGAGATTGCCGACATCGGTACCAAGTCTTATACCGATGCGCACGAGAATGCGCGCCTGCTTTCGGCGCTCGCCCGCAATGGCACGGTGACCAGTTTCGAAACGGTCTACCGGCGGCGTGACGGTACTTCGTTATGGGTTTCGGTCAATGCCCGGGCCTACACCAACGCCAGCGGTTCCATCACCACCATCGACGGCTTTTGCAGTGACGTGACCGCAAGGAAAATGGCCGAGGAAGCGCAGAACAAAATTAAAGAGGAGCTTGAACAGCGGGTGACCGAGCGCACTGCGGAACTGTCGAGCTACATCGGCAAACTGGAGCTACGCACCGTGCAGGAGTCCCTGTTCCAGGAAATGGGAGAGCTCCTCCAGGTATGCCACAATACCCGCGAGTCCTTTAGCATCATCAGCGAGTACGTGGGACGTTTCTTTCCGGCATGCAATGGCGCGTTATATCTTTTTGACGCGAGCAAAAGCAGGCTCGAAGAAGTTGTTTCATGGGGAGGGGGCAACGGCATCGACACGGAGTTCGGCCGGGACGACTGTTGGGCACTGCGGCAAGGTAAGCCATATAGTGTCATCGACGGCGACAAGCAGCTGTTATGTAACCACATCCAGCCGCGTGAACATCTCACTTACCTGTGCGTGCCGCTCGTTGCCCAGGGCGAAATCCTCGGTCTGCTGCATATTCAACCGCTACCTGGTGGCGACACGGGGAACCGGATCACGGCGGAGACCCTGCAAGGCCCCGCCGTCATCTTCACCAACCATCTGGGATTGTCGCTCGCCAACCTGATCCTCAAGGACAGGCTGCGGGACCAATCGATCAGGGACCCACTTACCGGCCTTTACAACCGGCGTTTCATGGAAGAATTCGCCGTGCAGGAAATCCGCAAAATCAAGCGGCATAACATGCCGCTCGCTCTTTTCATGATCGATGTCGATCATTTCAAGATATTCAATGACACGCACGGACACGACGCCGGCGACCTGGTACTCCATGAACTCGCTAACCATTTTGGCAAGTACTGCCGCGACAGTGATGTGGCCTGCCGCTACGGCGGCGAGGAGTTCGTCATTATTCTGCCGGCCTGTGAGCGGGAACGCGCCGTTGCGATCGCCCAACGACTGTGCGATGGCGTGAGGGAGCAATTGCGTATCAATTACAGGAATGAAATCCTCGCCGTGACCATTTCGATAGGCGTCGCGTGTTGCCTATCCCAGGAGCAGAGCATCGGCCAACTGATCAAAGCCGCCGATACCGCCCTTTACGCGGCCAAGCGCGAGGGGCGCGATCGGGTCGCGGTGGCGGAAAGTCAAGCGGAAAACCGGAATTAACGGGCATCGATACGCGGTTGTGAAACGGCCCGCGCGTGCTTACAAGCGATGAATAAGCGACTGCCGCCTGCCTTTTGGTGCTGGTTAAGATGAGGAACCGCCGCGAGCCGGTGCGCGTTTTTTCATATTGGCGCCATCACGTTTTCGTAGACCGGCGCGAAGCCGCCGCCGGGCGTGCGGAAGTTGGTGGTCTGGCCCTGGTACAGGCGCGCCGCCACCCATTGCACGGCGCCGTCGTAGGCGTAATTGCGCAGGTCGAACTTCAGCACCTGGGGCGGCTGCTGGGGCGAGATGGTGCGCTCGCCCGGCGTCACCAGCGCCTGCGCCACGTAGCCGCCGGCCAGGATCTCCTGCCACACGCGCTGGGTGAGCTTGTCGCCCCGGTAGGCGGCCTTGCCGCCGTAGCCGCCGAACGGCTTGAAGAACAGGCGGCGCCGTTCGCTCCACAGTCGCTCGGCGTGTTCTGGCCGCACCAGCTCCGTGCGCGGGATGCCGGCCAGCAGGATGGCGCGCTGGGACGGCGATACGCCCAGCTGCTCCATTTCGTGCGCATCGCTCAGCAGTGCCAGGTTGCGCTTGTCCGCATACAGCGCGTGGGCGCGCGGGTGGGGCGTGAGCACGGCCGCGCGCGCCAGATAGGCTGCCCGCAAGGTGGCGCTGGCCGGTGCTTCAAGCGCGAAATCGGTCAGGCGGTTGTAGACCAGGTCGATGGGCTGGTCGTCCAGCCACAGGGCGCCGTTCTCGAGACGGAACCGGTCCGGCGCGGCGATCACGGCGTGCAGGTCGTGGCGTTCGAACAGCTGCTGGAACAGCAGGAACTCCGGGTACAGGTATTGCTGCTCGGGCGCATCATCGACGATGGCGATGCTGCGCAGGGGGCGGTCGTGGCCGGCCAGCGCCCACTCGCGGCGGAACATGGCGATCATTTCCCGCTCGAAGGCGCCGGCCGTGGCCACCGGCGGCACGAGGAATTCGGCCTCCGCGCAGCAGGCGCGCTGGGCCCGCGCCAGCACGGCGTTGAGCATGGCGCCGCCGGCGTTGGTGTTAATTTCGATCAGGCCGAACTGGTTGTCGTCGGCATGGAAGTCGTAGCCCATGAAGACGCCGCGGGCGCCGGTGTCGTGGCGGGCGATGTCGGGCGCGTAGGCCAGCACGCGCTCGCGGTAGGCCGGCAGCGCCACGACCGATTCGATGGTGTGCACCAGTTCTTCCATGCGCATCAACTGTTTGGTCGAGACGAAGACGGGGCGGGCGGCGAACAGGTAGGGGCAGCGTTGCCGCACCAGCTCGTACAGATCGGGCCGCCCCAGCTGGGTCTGCAAGGCCACGCGCAGTGCATCCTGGTCCAGGCTGACGCAAAAGCAGGCGTTGTTGCGCAGGGCGACAGGCGCCAAGTGGCATGTAAGGTCGTTCATTGCGGTCGTGCTCCCGATGGGCATATGCCGCGCATGGCGGCGTCTGGCCTTGAGGCGGCAGGTTGCGGCCTCGTCGTTGATCCAGCTATCAGCCAACAGCATAAGCGGATCGTCGCCTTTACAACAGTTTCCAGATCATGGTTCAACGGAAAACAGCAAATAATGCCCTAGCGGCAATTATTCTTATCGCAATTTAGCACATTTCGGATAGACTATTTCGCTCTCGTGAAAGGACTTCCATGAAACATCTGCTACTGGCGACTGCCGCCCTTTTTTGTGTCACCCAAGCGGCGCAGGCGCTCGATAATTCCGCCGCCGTCAAAGTGACGCCGCTGATGAAAACATCGGCCAGCTGGGATGGCAAGCCGATCGCCTATCCGGCCGGGCAGCCGGAAGTGACGGCGCTGATCGTCGAAATCGCGGCCGGCGGACAGACCGGCTGGCACGAACATCAGGTGCCATCGTTCGCCTACGTGATGGAGGGAACGCTGGAGGTGACCCGCGCCACGGGCGAAACGAAAGTCCTGCATGTGGGCGACACGCTGCCCGAAGTGGTGGACACGCTGCACAACGGCCGCGCCCTGGACGGCAAGAGCGTCAAGCTGCTCGTGCTGTACACGGGGTCGTCCGAGAAGAAGCTGACTGTGGCCCATCCGGAATTCGTCCCCGCCGGGAATAAGTGAGCACATAACTTTGGACGGTGGCCGGCCGGTGAGCTGGTGCATGTCGACGCCATCATCGATGCCCGCCAGCGGCGTCCGCATAAGCTGACGCCCTTCGTTCTTTTTCGTGCGGGCAATCGACCCGTCGCTTAGTTCGGCAGGTTGACGGGCACGCCACCGACGGTCAGCGTGCGCCCGCTCAGGGTGGAGCTCAGCGTGATGGCCGGATTCTTGCATCCGACATCGAGCACGATCAGGAACTCGCCGGTGGTGGCCGTTGGCAAGACGTAGGCGGCATGGTCTTCCACCGTGCCCGCCTTGGGCGCCGGCGCCGAGCGCTTGACATAGGTCAGCCCCTGGGTCACGGGCCGGATACAGACGGCGCGGTCGACATTGAGTACCGTCACCACATTGCTGGCGTCGGCCGTCATCAGCACCGGCGTATGCATATTCCACTCGAAAGCATGGGCCACCGGCGCGGCCAGCTTGTCGAGCACCACCACGGCGTCCTGGCCGCGCAGATACCACAGCGAGCGGCGAGCCAGGCTCAGCACACCATTGTAGGCGGCCGTCGCGTCACCCTCGATATAATCGAGCGCGGACGAGGTGCCGAACGAGGTGACCCTGCCGTTGCGGGTCAGCTGCACATTGTAGGTATCGATCGGCTGGCCCAGACCGCCATCGTAGGTGATGGCGTTGTGCGCCTTGGTCTGGCGATACCAGTCGTGCCACAGGGGCGAGCCATACCAGTCATAGTAGCCGGACTCGATCAGCAACAGGCGGCCGCCACTGTTGAGCACCAGGCTGTTCTGGTCGGCGTGGCTATGGCTGTACGAACCATACTGGCTGGACTTGAAGTAGATCGAGGTGCGCAGCGGATTGGTGATATCGCTGTGCAGCGCGGCCCAGCCGATGCTGCTGTACAGCGCGCTGTTGGGCGGCGGCGTGGCCGTCGTCACCGATGCCACCGGCAGCGGATAAGGCGCCTGCAGCACCGTCAGCGGATCCTCGGTGCCGGGCAGGTTGCGCACATACCAGGCCGCCTCAGGGGTGGCGAAGCGCGAGGCGTAACCCTTCAGTTCGGTGTACACGGGGGCGGCCTCATGTTCGTCGCCGAACGTGTGGCGCAGCGAGCCGGGCGGCTGGAAATGCATGAACGACTTCATGAAACCGAGCGCCCACGGCTTTTTGAACATGTTGACGCCGGTGGCGGCCATGATCGGCTGCCACAGTGACAAGGCCGCCAGCGCCGAATGCTGGCCATACGAGGTGCCGTTGGCGAAACCGCCCTCGGCGCCGCTCCACGGCGAGGTCGAATTGACATAGGCGCGGAAGGTGAAATCGAACCAGGTGCTGGCCTCGGGAATCTCGCCGATCGCCAGCGTGGCGATCAGTGCCAGGTAGCCCTGGGCCACGGCGCCGTGCGAATCGAAGGGGAATTCGTCCAGGCCACCGTCGGGCGTGTTGAAGGCATTGTAGATGTCCGTGGTGCGCGCCTTGACCGCGGCGAGCCAGACGGCCTTGGTGGCGGGATCGAGCGCCGGGCCCAAGAGGTCGACGGCCTTCATCAGGGCCAGGTCGATCATGCGGTCGTCCAGGTCATCCTCGACGTAGGCGGTGGGCGACAATTTGACGTGGGTCGGGTCATACGTCGGATTGAGGGCGGCCAGCTCATTGCCGCGGCGCACGGCCTCGTTCAGGAACTGGCTATCCTTGGTCAGCACCCACAGCAGCGCGGACGCCTCGATCTGCCGGGTCACGTCCAGCATGGCCCAGCGGATGGCGTTGAGCTGGGAAGCGCCGGCCGAGGTCAGCGGCTGGATCGAGGTGTCGATCGGCCAGTTGGCGTCGGTGTAGGTGGGCACCGAGGTCATGCGCTTTTGCACCCCGCCGATCAAGTCCAGCATGCCCGGGCCGCGGTCGTTGATCATGGTCGTGGTCCAGGCGCTGCGCGGCAGGAAGCCGTCGGGCAGCGAGCGCGGACGGGGGCGCGCGACGATGTAATTCTTGAGCGTGGTGTTATCGGGCACCACGAACGGTTGCGAGGTGGAATTGATGACGAAGGAACGCGACGCACTCCAGTCGACCACGGCCGCCGGACGCACGCGCCACGAATAGCTGCCCGGCGCCAGCGTGGACGCGGGCAGATACCACAGGCGATTGACGGTGAAGCTCTGCACCACCGGCGTGGTGCCGTTCAAGGTCAACTCGAGCACGTAGCTGGCCGTGTTGGTCAGGCCCGGATACATTGGCCACGTGAAGGCGGGCGGATTCTGAGCCTGGACCTGGCCACTGGTGGGCATGGCACGCACCACATAGGCCTGGGGCGAAACGGACCAATCCGCGCCGTAACTGGGCAGCGAGGCAGCCGCGGCCAGCACCAGCAGCCCACGCAGCAGGGAGACAGTTTCGAATTTCATGACTCACCTCTTAGAAAAGATGCAAATGGCATGGTCGATGCAGAAGGAGGATCTGCGCTCACGCGCCCGGACGGCCACCACTGCGGTCACGGCCGGTGCCGCGCCCACCTGACGCTTGCCCGTCCTCACCGCCACCGCGTCGGTCGCCAATGGCACGTACGGAAATTTTATTGTCCCTCCTAAAAATATCCAGTAAGAATTTCGTTTTAGTTGAGTTCGTCGAATGAAAAACGACACATACCTGAACAAATGACACTGGGGCACCTCGAAAAACCTTGCCAAAGATGGTGCGATGTCGTTGTGGTAATATTAATGGTTTCCTACGATCAGAACTAGCCTGTTTGCCGACCAGGAGCGCGAAGCGAAGCGAAGCGGAACAAGCCTGGCGACGGCTGCGGCTGCTGGAGCCGCACATGGACAATTCGGCGCTGGCCGCCGCGGTCGACCGTGCCGCGCCATGTCCGAGCCGTGACATGAAGCTGATGGAACTCACTATCGGGCTTTTCAAAAGGCACCTGTTGCCTCACACCGAGACGGAACGGACAGCAGCCCGATTACAAAGGCATCTGTTATGGGCGTGACATTGTGTGCATTTTTCTGCCTATCATCAAGGTATCATTCAAATCAATAATCTTGGCAAAAAACAACGTAATGCCGCCCGTCGCAAAACGCGAATAGTGGAACAGGAGGTAATTTGAAAGAGTGGATTGGTAAGTGGGTAATGTTTGTGGCCATTGGTCACACTGCGGTGGCATCTCTATTTTTTGACAGCGCTTACCGTGAGTTGGCTGCTGACGGTTTCTATAATTCTGTAAAATCGGCAAAGACTGGATTTGCGGTCTGGTTTGCACTATTCGGAGTAATTCTATTTGTGGTAGGGATGCTTATCTCTACGATTGAGAAGAATGGGTTGCAAGTCTCAAACTCGGTTGGTGTCGTACTTTTATTGCTCACTATCGCCGGGGTCGTGTTGATGCCAGTTTCCGGTTTTTGGTTGATGTTCCCTGCAATATTTGCGATATTTTATAAGCGCACATCTGTTCTGTCCAAAGTTACTATTTAATGGCGGGCTGTCGATAGTCAGGCAGGAAACGGCCAAAAGCAGACTGAGAAAATCGAGAAAAAATGTCGGACGATAAGTCGTTAATCAAATGCGGAACTCATGGGCGCCGAACGCCAGCAGTTGTCTGCTGCCACCAGGTCAACATCCGTGACCGCATCGTTGGCTTTATCGAGAACAGCTCTGACCCCGACGATTTGCAAGCTTGGTGCGACGAGTGTGAGCAGCTCTTCCTACAAGAAGAGGAGATGACCGAAGCGTTCAGAGAGTTTAACGACTTCAAAGTAGTATGCGATTTCTGTTACGCTCAAATCAAGGAGCGTCATATGCACTTTGATGGGATGCTAGACTGAGGGCCGCCTCCGGCCAATAGCCGACATCCAACAAGTGGCGTTGTTTGCTTGTTTTTATACCTGAGCCAGTTCGCAGTAAAATTGAAGTTGGCCCTGCGGCTGGGCCTTTCAGATCTTCAGCATGAGATGTTAGATCGCAAACGTCACGTTAACTTGCAGTTTTGCGATCTATAACACGTTAGCTATCGGAGGAAAAGATGTTACGGGTGATTGGCTTCTATCGGTGGTCAGATGACGCTAGCTTCGACCATGAATACTACAACACAAAGCACATGCATCTGACTCATGAGCTTCTCACGCCATATGGACTCATACGTTTGGAGAGTGATCGTTATCTGTTGAGTGCCGCCCCAGTAAAAGGGCAGATCATTGCGGCTTCAAACGCATACTTTTCTTCTATATCAACCGCTCAAGCTGCCTTGTCGGCTGTTGGGCATCTGTTAATGGAAGACGTCAAAAATTACACGACGCTAAAACCAGAGCTTCACTTCGTCGATGTGTTCGAACATGGCTAACCATTTTTCCAGCGGACGCCTGTCGGTGCCGCTGAATAGCAACGTTGAGCTGGTTGGTAGGCGGATGTCGGACAGTTGAAGACGGTCTTTTTTTAGCAAAGAAACAGGATAGATCTGATTGCTGGCATTGAGCCAGAAAAGAGGAAAGCAGTTCGACTACAATATCCTGAGCTTTTCGATGCGCTCTCATCGCTACTGTTCAAGGTTGACCCGATTGGCATTAATTTTGAAACGAACTCGGATGAGTACGAACCAGAGGTGGGGATAATTATTCCTCGGTTGAAGCCCCCGGAGCTACGCCCGGACAAATCCCTCCGCACCACCTATAATCGCAAACGTGCCGCCACGATGGCGGCCCGTCCCGCAACCGTCCCCACGCCGCCATGACCGTGAAAAAATCCCAGCAAACCGCCCTGGTGCATACCGACTACAAGGCGCCGGAAGGTTTTGCCGCTTTCCCCAGCGCCATCCACCATGCTTCCACCGTCCTGTTCAAGAACGTGGCGGCCATGCGCTCGGGGGACTGGAAGGAGAAGAACGCCTATACCTACGGCCTGCACGGCACGCCCACCACTTTCACGCTGGAGGCGCGGCTGGCCGAGATCGAGGAGGGCCAGTACTGCCTGCTGGCGCCTAGCGGGCTGGCGGCCATCGCCATGGTGGACTTCGCGCTGCTCAAGAGCGGCGACGATGTGTTGTTGCCTGATAACGTCTACAACCCCAACCGGGAGCTGGGCAAGTGGCTCAGCGCGGACTTCGGCATCACGGCGCGCTATTACGATCCCCTGATCGGCGCCGGCATCGCGGCCCTGATCCAGCCCAACACGAAGCTGGTCTGGACCGAGGCGCCCGGTTCCGTGTCGATGGAAGTGCCGGACCTGCCGGCCATCTGCCAGGCCGCGCACGCGCGCGGGGTGCTGGTGGCGCTCGATAACACGTGGTCGGCCGGACTGGCGCTGCGCGGTTTCGAGCTGGGCGTGGACATCATCATGCAGGCCCTGACCAAGTACCAGTCCGGCGGTTCGGATGTGCTGATGGGCGCCCTGATTACGCGCGACCGGGCGCTGCACGACCGGCTGAGTAATGCCCACATGCGGCTGGGCATGGGCGTGGGCGCGGACGATGCCTATCTGGTGCTGCGCGGCCTGCCGACCCTGAAGCTGCGCTTCGAGGCGCACGATGCCAGTGCCCGCAAGCTGGCCGCCTGGCTGCAGGCCCGGCCCGAGATCGGCAAGGTGCTGCATCCGGCGTTCCAGGATTGTCCCGGCCACGAGATCTGGCAGCGTGATTTCAGCGGCGCCGGCGGCTTGTTCTCGGTGCTGTTCGATCCGGCCTACACGGAGGCGCAGACCGACCGCTTCGTCGACTCGCTCAAGCTGTTCAAGATCGGCTACAGCTGGGGCGGTGCCAACAGCCTGGTCATGCCGTACCGGATCGCGCACATGCGCAAGGACTGGCGCGACGAGGGCATCCTGGTGCGCTTCAATGTGGGCCTGGAAGATACGGTGGACCTGATCGCCGACATCGAACAGGCGCTGGCGGCCATGTAAGCGCCAGCGCCCGGCGCCCGCCGCCCGCCGTTAGAGGGCGCGCACGGGAATGCAGATGTCGCAGCTGAACTCACCGCTGGCCGGGTCGAGCGCGCTGACGGCGTCGAAGCGTTCGAAGCAGGGCCGTTCGTCGCACTGCAGGCCGCTGGACGGCAGCCATTCGCGGGTCAGCGTCATCCAGGCGTCGGCGATGGCGGCCGGCTGGCCCTTGAAGCGGGCCACCGCGTAGCGTCCGCCCGGCAGCGCGGCAATGGCGGCCTGGCCGCCGGCCTGAAAGCTGTCCGGCACCACCACGCAGGCGTCGTAGCGGCATTTGTCGGCCGGGGTCAGGACAGGGTCGTCCAGGCCCACGCCGTAGCAGGGCTGTTCCATCAGGCCGTGCGACTGCATCCACGGCGCCATGGTCTCGCGCCAGAAGGCGCCGATGCCGGGGCCGTACGGGCCAATGCGGCGCTGGTAGGCTACCCGCACGGCGGGCAGGTCGATCACTTGTACTTCCATGTTGTTTGCTCCTTGGGTTGGATGGGAGCCGTCATCTTCGCCGGGCCGGCGCCCGCGCGCCTGATCTGGCTTGCCCAGCACCTGATCCAGATTGCTATGCAGGGTGAATTTGCGCTCGCCCAGCGCGGCGGCCTGCTGCGCCAGCCGCTGCGGCGTGCCCTGGCGCCAGGCGCTGGGCGTGCAGCCGAACTTGAGCTTGAAGGCGCGCGCGAACGCTTCGCCGGAACCGAAGCCGGTGCCCAGCGCGATCTCGAGCACCGTGCCGCCCGTGCCGCAGGACAGGCGGAAGGCGGCCACTTCCAGCCGGCGCCGGCGCGCGTAGTCGCCCACCGTCTCGCCCATCCAGGCGGCGAAGATGCGGTGGAAGTGGAAGCGCGAGAAGTTGGCCACGTCGGCCAGTTGGGCCAGTTCCAGCGGGGTGTCGAGGTGGCGGTCGATGTAGTCGAGCACGCGGTTGATGCGGCGCCCGTATTCGGCGCGGCTGGCGGCGGAGGTGTCAGTGCTGGTCGGCATATTTCTTGAGCAGTTTGGCAAATTGCAGCTTGCCGGGGCCGGCCAGCCAGGTCCACATCGTTTCGACCTGGATCTGGTGGGCGGCATAATATTGGGCGTTGGCGGCCAGCCAGATATGGTCGGCGTAAAGCGGCTGTTCCAGCCGCACAAAGGCCTTGCCGTAACGGGCTGCGATGAAGGCGTCCATGTCGCCGGCCGCAATCAAGGGCACGGCCACGCCGTCGACGCGGTGCAGGCGCAGCTTGTCGAAATTGCTGGTGATGTTGGTGGCGCCGCTGTCCACGCGCAGGCCGTCGTTACGCATGCGGCCCAGGTAGATGGAGCCCAGTACGTTGCCCAGTACATGGTCGTGGAAATAGGTGGCTGGCTGGGCGGCGCGCCCGGGGCCGTCGTCGGCCCGCACGAAGATGACGAGCAGTTGCTGCACCGAGCGGTCCAGGTCCAGCTGGCCCGTCCTGTCGCGCGGGAAGACGATGTTGGGCTGGCTGGCGCTGTTGGCGTTCTGCGGGGCGAAGTCGACCTGGCCGTCGGCCAGCGTGGCCATGATGCGGGCGTTCGGCACCCGTTTGAGCGCGACGGGACAGCCGGCGCTGGCGCCGAACCTGCGCAGCAGTTCCACGCTGGCGCCGGGCGGCTCGGGCACTTGCTCGCCGCTGCCCAGCCAGTATGGCGGGAAGTGCTGGTCGATATAGGCGATGCGCAATGGCTGGCAGCCGGCGCCGGCGGCGGGGGCGAACAGGCACAGGCACAACAGGACAAGCAGGGGGCGGAAGGGCATGCGGTGTCGGGACTCGGGCAACAAATTGCACGAATTATAGGCGCTTTCGACAAATATGCCCGCGCCGCGCTGGCCTCCATGGGATTTACTCGGGCATGGGGCGGTTCTGGTTCAGCGCGCTGATGCCGGCGATCAGGCGGTAGGCCTTCCACAACCAGGCGCCTATCCACACCAGCCAGGCCAGCGGGATGCCGATGATGGTCAGGAACAGGGCCACGCCGACCGCCATCCACACCAGGTACCACCAGAACGAGCGGATCTGCCAGCTGTGGTGGCTGTGGACGAAGGTGCCTTCCGTTTCGGGCCGCTTGACGTAGTTGATGATGAGCGGGATGAAGGAAAACGCCCCCAGTGAAAACAGGAAGCTGACGGCGTGGCCCAGGTAGAGCCACCATGCCAGGTTCTTGGCCGAGTCGAGGCGGTCGTCGAGTATCAGTTGTTGTGACATGCTAGCTTCCTTGGTGTGGTTGTTAATTTTTATTTTCTCATAACGCCATGGCGCGCGGTAGCGCCGGCCGTACTGTGTGCGGCCGCTGGCGGCGCGTCCGGGGCGGGCAGGATGGACTGGCAGCGCAGGCGGCGCACCATCGCGGATGGCGGCCAGCAGGGCTTGAAGGTCGCCGGCGCCAGCGCCGGCCTTGGGCGGCGCGGCGCGCGGCAGGCCGCGGGTCGCGGTGAGAAGGCTTGTGGGGTAGGGGCGCGGCCGTCATCTGGCGGCAGGCAGGAGGCCAGGGCCTCGCGTGCGGCGAGGGCGCGGGCGAGGCCGGTGCGGCGGGCGTGTGCCGCCATGAACCGAATGGCGGCAACGGCGGCAATGGCGGCCTGGAACTGCTTTTTCATGTGGGAAGCCAAACGTCGAATCTCGTAATCGGAAATCAAGCATGCAAAATATGCAAGCAATGTATTCTAATTAAGAATTCGCCGTTTGTCTGCCCCTAGGCAATAAAAATTGTTGCGTGTAAATCCGCAATGGCCCGATCAGGCCAGCAGCGGCAGGATGCCGTCCAGGCCGACGAAGTTGAGCGCGACGCTGGCTTGCTCGCGCACCACGGGCTTGGCGCGGAAGGCCACGGACAGGCCGGCGATGCCCATCATTTTCAGATCGTTGGCGCCGTCGCCCATGACGATGGCCTGGCTCGGCATGATACCGAGCCCGGCGCACACGCGTTCCACGGTGCGCTTCTTTTCGTCGGCGTCGACGATGCCGCCGATGACCTTGCCCGTCAGCTTGCCGTCGACGATTTCCAGTTCGTTGGCGTGGGTGTAGTCCAGGCCCATGCGTTCCTTGAGCCGGCTGGTGAAGAAGGTGAAGCCGCCCGACACCAGCAGCGTCTTCAGGCCGGCCGCCTGCACCGCCTTGAGCATGGTTTCGGCGCCGGGCGACAGGCGCAGGCGTTCTTCGTACACGCGTTCCAGCGCCGACGCGTCCAGTCCTTCCAGCAGGGCCACGCGGCGCGTCAGGCTGGCGGCGAAATCGAGCTCGCCGCGCATGGCCGCTTCCGTGATGGCCGCCACCTGCGGCTTGAGGCCCTGCATGTCGGCGATTTCGTCGATGCACTCGATGGTGATGAAGGTCGAATCCATGTCCATCGCCACCAGCTTGAATTCGTTCAGGTGGCGGATGCCGACCATGTAGGTGGCGTCGAGCTGGGCGGCGTGGGCCGCCACTTCTATCGTCTGGCGCAGGGCGGGCGAGAAGGAGATGCCTTCGCAGCGCAGGGCGCGTTCGCCCAGCCAGGTGATGTTGGTGGGCGCGGTCAGCGCGGCGATGCGCTCCAGGCGGGCCTTGCAGTCGTCCAGGCCTTGCAGGACCAGGTTCATGGAGGTGTTGGCGTTCGTCATAAAGTCGGTTCGTTCCCGCTAGGCGGTCAGTTGTTTGATGGCGTTCTTGATGTGGGTGACGCGTGCGGCCAGGTCCGGCATGGTGGCCGTGATCTTGAGCTTGTCCTGGCCATTGAGCTTGATCTGGCGGTTCTTCTGGATCAGTTCAATGATGCGCATCGGGTCGATAGGCGGCTTGGGCATGAATTGCAGCGTGGCGGCCTCGCCGTGGGCGTCGATCTTGACGATGCCCACGGTACGGGCGGCGATGCGCAGGCGGTGGGTTTCCACCAGCGCCTTCACGGCGTCGGGTAGCTTGCCGAAGCGGTCTATCATTTCTTCCTGCATGTCGTCGACCTTGCCCGCCGTCTCGCAGTTGGCCAGGCGCTTGTAGATCGACAGGCGTTCGTGCACGTCGCCGCAGAAGTCGGCCGGCAGCAGGGCCGGCACGTGCAGGTTGATCTCGGTGGTGGACGAGAGCGGCGCGGCCAGGTCCGGCTCCTTGCCGTTCTTGAGCGCGCGCACGGCTTCGTTGAGCATGTCGGAGTAGAGCTGGAAGCCGATCTCGGTCATTTCGCCGGACTGGCTGTCGCCCAGCACTTCGCCGGCGCCGCGGATTTCCAGGTCGTGCATGGCCAGGTAGAAGCCGCTGCCCAGTTCTTCCATCTGCTGGATCGCGTCCAGCCGGCGCTGCGCCTGCTTGGTCAGGCCCTGCACGTCGTTCACCAGCAGGTAGGCGTAGGCCTGGTGGTGCGAACGGCCCACGCGCCCGCGTAGCTGGTGCAGCTGCGCCAGGCCGAACTTGTCGGCGCGGTGCATGATGATGGTGTTGGCCGTGGGGACGTCGATGCCGGTCTCGATGATGGTGGTGCACAGCAGGATGTTGAAGCGCTGCGCCACGAAGTCGCGCATCACCTTTTCCAGGTCGCGTTCGTGCATCTGGCCGTGGGCCACGGCGATACGGGCCTCCGGCAGCAGCTCGGTCAGCATGGCCATGCGGTTCTGGATGGTCTCCACCTCGTTGTGCAGGAAGTAGACCTGGCCGCCCCGTTTCAGCTCGCGCAAACAGGCTTCGCGGATGATGGCCTCGCCCTCGCTGCGCACGAAGGTCTTGATGGCCAGGCGCTTTTGCGGCGCGGTGGCGATCACGGAGAAGTCGCGCAAGCCTTCGAGCGCCATGCCCAGCGTGCGCGGGATGGGCGTGGCCGTCAGCGTCAGCACGTCCACTTCGGCGCGCAGGGCCTTGAGCGTTTCCTTCTGGCGCACGCCGAAGCGGTGTTCCTCGTCGATGATGACCAGGCCCAGGCGGGTGAACTTGACGTCGTCCGACAGCAGCTTGTGGGTGCCGATGACGATGTCGAGCGTGCCGTCGGCCATGCCCTTGATCGCTTGCGTGATCTCCTTGCCGGTGCGGAAGCGCGACATCTCGGCGATGCGCACGGGCCAGTCGGCGAAGCGGTCGGCAAAGGTCTGGGCATGCTGCTCGGCCAGCAGCGTGGTGGGCGCCAAAATGGCGACCTGCTTGCCACCCATGACGGCGATGAAGGCGGCGCGCAATGCCACTTCCGTCTTGCCGAAGCCGACGTCGCCGCACACCAGGCGGTCCATCGGCTTGCCCGAGGTCATGTCCTTGATGACGTTGTTGATGGCTTCGGCCTGGTCGGGCGTCTCGTCAAAGCCGAAGCTGTCGGCGAAGCGCTCGTAGTCGTGGGCCGAGTATTCGAAGGCGTGGCCCTGGCGCAGGGCGCGCCGGGCATACAGGTTGAGCAGCTCGGCGGCCGTGTCGCGCACCTGTTCGGCCGCCTTGCGCTTGGCCTTTTCCCACTGGCCCGAGCCCAGCGTGTGCAGCGGCGCGTCTTCCGGCGAGGCGCCCGAGTAGCGCGAGATCACGTGCAGCTGCGATACCGGCACGTACAGCTTGGTGTCCTTGGCGTATTCCAGGTGCAGGAATTCGGTCTCGCCTTCGCCCAGGTCCATGCTGGTCAGGCCCATGTAGCGCCCGATGCCGTGGTTGATGTGGACCACCGGGTCGCCGATCTTCAGTTCCGACAGGTCGCGCACCATCGATTCGACCTGGGTCACGCCTTCCTGCTTCTTCTTGCCTGCGCGGCGGCCGGAGCCGGCGTACAGTTCCGTCTCGGTGATGAAGATCAGGTTTTCATCGGGCGTGGACAGCTCGAAACCGGCGTGCAGCGGGGCTACGCCCAGGGCCAGCTTGGCGTCCGATGTGGCGAAGCCCAGGTAGCCTTCCACCGGCGTCAGGGCCAGGCCGAATTCGGTGAAGTACTGCTGCAGCGTTTCGCGCCGGCCGTTGGACTCGGCGCAGATCATCACGCGCCGGCCGGCCTGCAGCAGGTAGGCGCGCAGGTTGGTGAGCGGGTCTTCCGTGTGGCGGTTGACGGCGATGTTGGGCACCGGCGCCGACAGCTCGGAGGCGGGCGCGGTGGCGTCATGCGCGATGGCGAGGCGGCCGAAGGGCTTGGCCAGCGTGTAGAACTGCTCGTCCGACAGGAACAGCGCTTCCGGCGCCAGGATGGGGCGTTCGCGGTCGGCCTTCAGGAAGCGATAGCGCGAACCGGTGTCGGTCCAGAAGCGCTGGATGGCGCTGTCGATGTCGCCCACCGTGGCCAGGGTGGCGCCTTCGGGCAGGTAGTCGAACAGGGTGGCCGTCTCGTCAAAGAACAGCGGCAGGTAGTATTCGATGCCGGCCGAGGCGATGCCGCTGCTGATGTCCTTGTAGACCACGGAGCGCGACGGGTCGCCCTCGAACTGCTCGCGCCAGCGGCTGCGGAAGGTGGTGCGGGCCGCGTCGTCCATCGGGAATTCGCGGCCCGGCAGCAGGCGCACCTGCTTGACCGGGTACAGCGAGCGCTGGGTATCGGCGTCGAAGGTGCGGATCGATTCGATGGTGTCGCCGAACAGGTCGAGCCGGTAGGGCAGGGCCGAACCCATGGGGAACAGGTCGAGCAGGCCGCCGCGCACCGAGTATTCGCCGGGCGACATGACCTGGGCCACGTGGGCATAGCCGGCCAGGGTCAGTTGCGACTTCAGGCGCGCTTCGTCCAGCGTTTCGCCCTGCTGGAAGAAGAAGGTGTAGCCGGCCAGGAACGATGGCGGCGCCATGCGCACCAGCGCCGTGGTGGCAGGGACCAGCATCACGTCGCACTGGCCGGAACTGATCTCGTGCAGCGTGGCCAGGCGCTCGGACACCAGGTCCTGGTGCGGCGAGAAGGCGTCGTAGGGCAGCGTTTCCCAGTCCGGCAGCAGGTGGCAGCGCAGCTGGCCTTCGGCAAACCATGGGATCTCGTCCAGCAGGCGCTGGCCGTCGCTGGCGTTGGCCACCACCACGGCCAGCATGCGGCCCTGGGATTTGAGTTCGAGCGCGCACTGCGCCAGGGCGTAGGCATCGGCCGAACCATGCAGGGCGGGCAGTGCGAAACGGGTGCCGGACTTGGGAAGGGATTTTTTTAAGTCGAAGGACATGCAGGCTGCTACACAATAGTACGGTTAGGCGCACCGCCCACAGTGGCAATGCCGCTGGCCACATTATAGACGATGCCACAAGGGGGCGTCGCCGGCCCGGGCCGGGCCGCACGGAGCGGGCTGCGCAGGCCGGATCGAACAGGCCGGATCGAACAGGCAGAACCGGCGTGGCCGGCGCGGCGCGCGTCAGTCCGGCTGGCGCAGGTTGGCCACGCCGAACGGCACATGCACCATCGGTATGGTGCCGCCGGCCGACTTGAGGTGGCTGAGCTGGTCGTCGAAGAAGATATGGGGTTTGAACACTTCCAGCACGCGGGCCTTTTCCATCCCGCCCAGGAAGAAGGTCTCGTTGGCCGACACGCCCCAGCTCTTGAGCGTGGTCACCACCCGTTCGTGCGAGGGCGCGTTGCGGGCCGTGATGATGGCGATGCGCAGTATTTTGCGGTAGCTCGGGTCGCGCCGCAGCTGCCTTTCCTCCATGCGCTGCATCAGGGCCAGTTTCTGGAACAGGTCGGCCAGCGGGCCGGGACGGTGGGGTGTGGCCACGTGGCGCCGTTCGTGGGCGTGGAATTCGTCCACGTCGTTGTTGCGCTTGAAGACGGTTTCGGCCTCGTCGTCGGCGATCACGCCGTCGAAGTCGAAGGCCACCCGCAGTTCGCCGTCGGACTCGTCGTCCTCCGTGCGCGAGGGCAGCACCAGCCCGGCCGGATGGTTGGCCGCCAGCGCGCTGCGCACGTCGTCCTCGTTCGCGCTCAGGAACAGGGCCGTGTTGAAGGCGGGCAGGTAGGCATGGGCCGACTTGCCGGTGACGAAGCAGGCGCGCGTGATGTCGAGCCCGTAGTGGGCGATGGAGTGCATCACGCGCAGGCCCGTTTCCGGCGAATTGCGCGAGAACAGTACCACCTCCACCGGCAGGTGGCGTGCGAACTGCTTGTTAATGTCGAGGAAGCGGCGGATGAAGGGGAAGGCCACCCCCTTGCCGAGGATGGCGTCGTGGTGCTGTTCCTGGTACTTGCGGTAGGCTTCCTCGCCCTGTTCCAGGTAGACCTGGTGCGAGTCGGTCAGGTCGAACAGGGCGCTGGAGGCGATGCCGATGACGAGTTTGTTCTGGATCGGATAAACCATGGAGCTCCGTTAGGCGGTTCTTGGCTGGACGCAGCCGGGGCGGGGCAGTGCGCGCCCAAGCTTGTCGAAAAAGCCAAGTGTAAAGCAGAATCGCTCTGGCGTATCATGGGCGGACAAATTCCCGTCCCGCCATCCCATGAATCCAGGCGCTACCCCATCGCTGCCGGCCAGCATAGGCGGCTATCCCGTGACGGCGCTGCTGTCGGCGCGCGCCGGCCGCGCCACGTTTGCCGGCTACGATCCCGGCAGCGGCCGGCCGCTGCTGCTCAAGCTGGGCAGCCCGTCCGACGCGCTGCTGGCGGGGCTCCACCATCCCCACCTGGTCACGCTGCTGGCCGCGGGCACGGACAACGGCCAGCCATATTCGGTGCTGGAATGGGTGGCGGGCCGCGCGCTGCGGGCCGTGCTGGCCGAGGGCACGCCGCCTTTGGCGCAGGCGCTGGCCTGGATGGCCCAGTTGCTGGCGGCCCTGGACTACCTGCATGACGCCGGGATCATCCACTGCGACATCACGCCGGCCAACCTGCTGATCCCAGCGCCGGCGCTGTTGAAGGTGACGGACTTCGGCCTGGCCGCCAGGCAGGGGCAGGGCGGCAGCGCGGCCGGCACCCCGGCCTACATGGCGCCGGAGCGCATGCGCGGCGCGCCGGCCGACGCGCGCGCCGACCTGTACGGGGCCGGGGTGGTGCTGTACCAGCTGCTGACGGGGCGCCTGCCGTTCGAAGGCAACGCCGGTGCCGTGGTGCAGCAGGCGCTGGCGGCGCCGCTGCCGCCGCCATCCCGGCAGCGGCCGGCGCTGGGGCCGCGTTACGATGCCGTGCTGGCGCGGGCGCTGGCGCGCGATCCGGCGCTGCGCTTCCAAAGTGCAAGGCAATTTGCCGCCACCCTGGCGAGCCTGCCGCCGGACTGAGCTTGCTGCACCGCAGCACGGCACGGCGGCACGGCCCGGCAAAACTGCGTGGGCCGCCGGGGCGGCATGCCCTGGATGGGGGAGTCACGTTTCTACAACGGTGACACAGCTCAAAGCGGCCCCGACCTAAAATTATTTTTCCGATATCTATTGGGTTTTCTAGTATAGTCGAACACATTGTTGAAAACTTGACAGGCACCCCAGCCACACCAGTTTCAGCGTCACCCCGCCTTCAAGCTTCAGGCTTCAAGCTTCATGCGCCGGCAAGCAGTCCGGCGCAGCGTTCGTATCCGCTTCAGTCTTGCCAGTATCGGTAGTACGGTCTTTGTTTCGCTGCTTCATTCTGAAAGTCTTAACGTCGTCGACGCGAGGTTCTGGATAGATATGGGTATGGTGAATATAGATGCGCTATTGCAGGAGGTGGACCCGGCGTCGCCGTGCGGTCCCAATCTTGAATATGATGCCGGATTCCTTGAGCTCGAGCAGGCCTTGCTCGGCAAGCCCGAAGTCCAGTACGGCGACACCATCACGCCGGCCGTGCCGCCCGAGTGGAAACTGGTGCAGCGCCTGGCCGGCGAACTGCTCGGGCGCAGCCGCGACCTGCGGCTGGCCGTGGCCATGCTGCGCGCCCAGCTGGCGCTGCACGGCATGGCCGGCTGCGCCGACGGCCTGCGCCTGATCGAAAGCCTGCTGGTGCAGCGCTGGGACAGCGTCCATCCCCAGCTCGATCCCGACGACGACAACGATCCCATGTTGCGCATCAATTCGCTGGCCGTGCTGGCCGACGGCGCCACCTTGCTGCGCGAACTGAAGGAGGCGCCGCTGATCGTGCTGCCGGCGCTGGGCCCGGTCAGCCTGCGTACGCTTGAAATCGCCAGTGGCGAGGTGCCGCCGCCGGACGGCGAGTCCAAGGTCGAACTGTCGTCCATCGAAGCGGCGCTGCGCGATGCCGACCCGGACCAGGTGCAGGCGCTGCGCACGGCCCTGACCCAGGCCCACGAGAGCGCCGTCAATATCGAAACCCTGCTGGTGCGTCAGGTGGGCAGCGCCCAGGCGCTCAACCTGGACCCGCTGGTCAGATACCTGCGCCGCGCGCGCGACTTTGCCAATTCCGGCGCCGCCGAGGCCGTGGCAACGGACGCGCCGGCCGCCGAGGACGCGGGGGGCGCCCCCGCCGCGCCGGCCGCCGACGGTGCGGCCCGCGCGCCGGCCGCCATCAGCGGCGAGATCGCCAGCCGGGCCGACGTGGTGCGCATGCTCGACAAGATCATCAAGTACTACGCCCAGAACGAGCCGGCCAGTCCCGTGCCGCTGCTGCTGGGCCGGGCCAGGCGGCTGGTTCCCAAGAATTTCTTCGAGGTGCTGGAAGACCTGGCGCCCGACGGCATCGCGCAATTGCTGGTGGTGAGCGGTCCGCGCGACACGCCGGAGCAGTAGCAGGGCAGCTTGCCGGCGTGCGCCGCGGCGCCGGCGGGAGCGGAACGGAATGCGGGTCAGTGTTTATCAACGTGGAGGAGTCTATCGTGGGCAAAGAAAGTAGCCAGAAATTCATCGCGCGCAACCGCGCGCCGCGCGTGCAGATCGAATACGACGTCGAAGTCTATGGCGCCGAGAAAAGCGTGCAACTGCCCTTCGTGATGGGCGTGCTGGCCGATCTGTCGGGCCAGCCGGCCGATCCGCTGGCGCCGGTGGCGGACCGCAAGTTCCTCGAGATCGACGTCGACAACTTCGACGAGCGCCTCAAGTCCATGAAGCCGCGGGTGGCCGTGCAGGTGCCCAACACGCTCACGGGCGAGGGCAACCTGAGCGTGGACATGACGTTCGAGAGCATGGACGACTTCACGCCGGCCGCCATCGCGCGCAAGGTCGGTTCGCTCAACAAGCTGCTCGAGGCGCGCGGCCAGCTCTCCAACCTGCTGACCTACATGGACGGCAAGACGGGCGCCGAGGAGCTGATCGCCAAGCTGCTCAACGAGCCGGCCCTGATGCAGGCCCTGACGTCGGCGCCCAAGCCCCAAGAATAAAGACCACCAGGAGGATAGACATGGCTGAGACTACAGCAGAATTGCAGCAAGGCGCGACCGGCACGCTCGAGATGAGCGATTTCAGCAGCCTGCTGCAGAAGGAATTCAAACCGCAATCGGACAAGGCCAAGGAAGCGGTGGAAAACGCCGTGCGCACCCTGGCCGAACAGGCGCTGGTGGGCACCAACCTGGTGTCGGGCGACGTGCTGGCCACCATCGAAGGCTTGATCGCGCAGCTCGACAAGAAGCTCACCGAGCAGGTCAACCTGATCCTGCACACGCCCGAGTTCCAGCAGGTGGAAGGGGCCTGGCGCGGCCTGCACCACCTGGTCAACAACACGGAAACGGACGAGATGCTCAAGATCCGCGTGATGAACATCTCCAAGAACGACCTGGCCAAGACGCTCAAGAAGTACAAGGGCACGGCCTGGGACCAGAGCCCCATCTTCAAGAAGATGTACGAGGAGGAGTTCGGCCAGTTCGGCGGCGAACCGTTCGGCTCCATCGTGGCCGACTACTATTTCGACAACTCGGCGCCCGACGTCGAGCTGCTGTCGTCGATGGCCAAGGTGGCCGCCGCCGCCCACGCGCCGTTCATCTCGGCCGCCGCGCCGTCCGTGATGCTGATGGAATCGTGGCAGGAACTGTCCAACCCGCGCGACCTGACCAAGATCTTCCAGACCCCGGAGCACGCCGCCTGGCGCTCGTTCCGCGAGTCCGAGGATGCACGCTACGTGGGCCTGGCCATGCCGCGCTTCCTGGCGCGCCAGCCCTACGGCGCCAAGACCGACCCGGTGGAGGCGTTCGACTTCGAGGAGGATACCTCGGCCCCCGGCAGCAAGAACTACACCTGGGCCAACGCGGCCTATGCGATGGCGGTCAACATCAACCGCTCGTTCAAGGAATACGGCTGGTGCTCGCGCATCCGCGGCATCGAGTCCGGCGGTGCGGTCGAGGGCTTGCCGGTGCACAGCTTCCCCACCGACGACGGCGGCGTGGCCATGCAGTGCCCGACCGAGATCGCCATCTCGGACCGGCGCGAGGCCGAGCTGGCGGCCAACGGCTTCATGCCGCTGGTGCACAAGAAGAACACGGACTTTGCCGCCTTCATCGGCGCCCAGTCGCTGCACAAGCCGGCCGAATACGACGATCCGGACGCCACCGCCAATGCCAACCTGGCCGCGCGGCTGCCGTACCTGTTTGCCACCTGCCGCTTCGCGCACTACCTCAAGTGCATCGTGCGCGACAAGATCGGCTCCTTCAAGGGGCGCGACGAGATGGAGCGCTGGCTGAGCAACTGGATCAACAAGTATGTGGACGGCGACCCGGCCAACTCCAGCGAAGGCACCAAGGCGCGCAAGCCGCTGGCCGCCGCCGAGGTGGTGCTGGAGGAGGTCGAGGGCAATCCGGGCTACTACACCTCCAAGTTCTTCCTGCGGCCGCACTACCAGCTCGAAGGGCTGACGGTGTCGCTGCGGCTGGTGTCCAAGCTGCCATCGGGTAAGGGCGCCTGACGCCGCCCACATGCATCGCAGGCTGTTGCGCCGGGCGGAGCACCCGCCCGGCATTGTTAGTTCCAACCTATGCCGGTCCGCTGGGCCGGCCACACAAGGAGAGCAAAAATGGCTGTAGACATGTTCCTCAATCTAGGCGACACCATCAAGGGCGAAACCAAGGACTCGGCACAAAAGGCGGCCGGCGACATCGACGTGCTGGCCTGGAGCTGGGGCGCCAGCAACTCCGGCTCGTTCCACATGGGCGGCGGCGGCGGCGCCGGCAAGGCCAGCTTCCAGGACCTGTCGATCACCAAGTATCTCGACAAGTCCTCGCCCGCGCTGCTCAGCGCCCTGGCCAAGGGCTCGCACATCACCACCGCCAAGCTGCTGGTGCGCAAGGCGGGCGAGGGCCAGCAGAAGTACCTGGAAATCACCCTGACCAACGTGCTGGTGACGTCCGTTTCCACCGGCGGCAGCGGCGGCGAGGACCGGCTGACGGAAAACATCTCGCTCAACTTCGCGGAAGTGAAGTTCGAATACTTCCTGCAGAACGATAAGGGCGTGACGGCTTCCGGCGGCGAGTTCCATTACGACATCGCCGGTAACATCACCAAGTAAAAGACGGTTGCGCGGGGGCGGCAGCGCCGGCCCCGTTCCCGCAGCGACCGCGGATCACCAGGCGCCGGAGGAGAGCAGGCATATGGATGCGCAACAGCTGATCGCCGAGGGCAGGCTCGACGCCGCACTGGCGGCCTTGCAGGACCAGGTGCGCAAGGACGCATCGAATGCGAAATACCGGATTTTCCTGTTCCAGCTGCTGGCCGTGATGGGGCAGTGGAACCGTGCGCTGACCCAGCTGAACGTGGCGGCCGAACTGGATGCGGCCGCGCTGCCGATGGCGCAGACCTACCGCGAGGCCATCCAGTGCGAAGCGTTGCGCGGCGAGATCTTCGCCGGCAAACGGGCGCCGCTGGTGTTCGGCCAGCCGCAGCCGTGGCTGGCCCTGCTGCTGGAAGCGCTCAAGCTCGATGGCGAAGGGCAGTACCAGCGCGCCGCCGAGGCGCGCGCGCGGGCCTTCGAGGATGCGCCGGCCGGCGGCGGCACCATCAACGGCGAACCGTTCGCCTGGCTGGCCGACGCCGACCAGCGCCTGGGCCCCGTGCTGGAGGCCATCGTCAACGGCCGCTATTTCTGGATCCCGTTCCAGCGCATCAGCCACTTCGAATGCGACGCCCCGGCCGACCTGCGCGACGCGGTCTGGACCCCGGCCCGCTTCACCTGGGCCAACGGCGCCGCCACCGTGGGCCTGATCCCGACCCGCTATGCCGACACCCGGGCCGGCGCCGACGACGCGCTGCTGCTGGCGCGGCGCACGGAATGGGCCGAACAGGGGCCGCTGTGCGGCTACGGCCTGGGCCAGCGCCTGCTGGCCAGCGACGCCGGCGAATACGCGCTGATGGATGTGCGCAGTGTCGTCTTCGAGGGCAACGACCAGCCGGAAGGCGAGCATGGCTGAACTGGCGCCACGTGAACGGCTGCAGCCCTCGCTGCTGGACCGGCTGACCGACGAGGAGCCGGACAAGACGGTGGAATCGCGCGAGCGGCGCGTGCTGTCCGTGCGCACGCTGCGCGAGAGCGTGCTGCGCGACCTGGCCTGGCTGCTCAACGCCACCAACCTGTTTTCCGTCACCGAGGGCGGCGGCCTGCCGCATGTGGCCAGCTCCGTGGTCAACTACGGCATGCCCGACATTTCCGGCCTGTCCGTGGCCGGCATGAACCTGTCGGACCTGGAGCGGGGCATCCGCCAGGCCATCTGGGACTTCGAGCCGCGCCTGCTGCGCGCTTCGGTGGCGGTGCGCGCCATCGCCTCCCAGTCCGGCAGCAACAAGGTGATGTTCGAGATCGAGGCCGACATGTGGGCCCAGCCCTACCCGGAACGGCTGTACCTGAAGACGGAACTGGACCTGGACCGGGCCGCCATCCACCTGAGCGAGACGGGAGCGCCGCGATGAATCCCCGATTCTTGCGCTATTACAGCCAGGAGCTGCAGCACCTGCGCGAAGTGGGCGGCGAGTTCGCCCGTGAATATCCGAAAGTGGCGGGGCGGCTGGGGCTGGAAGGCTTCGAGTGCGCCGACCCCTATGTGGAGCGGCTGCTGGAAGGCTTCAGCTTCCTCACGGCGCGGGTGCAGATGAAGCTGGACGCGGAGTTCCCCCGCTTCACCCAGCACCTGTCGGAGCTGGTCTACCCCCACTTCCTGGCGCCCACGCCGTCGATGGCGGTGGTGCAGCTGCAGCCGGACCTGAGCAACCCCAGTCTCAAGCAGGGCTACATGGTGCCGCGCGGCAGTGCGCTGCGCAGCGTGCTGGGCAAGGGCGACACCACGGCCTGCGAATACCGCACGGGACACGACGTGACATTGTGGCCGCTGGAGCTGACCGAGGCCAGGTTCTACACCCACAGCGGGGTGCAGGCCGGCAGCGACCTGCAGCTGCCGCCCGCCGTCAAGGCCGGATTGCGGCTGCGCCTGCGCACCAGTGGCGGCGTGCCGTTGCCGGAGCTGGGCATGGACAACCTGGTGCTGCACCTGCGCGGCAGCGACGACATGCCGGTGCGTATCTACGAAAAACTGCTGGCCTGCGTGGAGGGCGTGCTGGTGCAGCCGCCGCAGGGCATGCGGGGCGCGGGCCAGGTGCACACGCTGCTGCCCAAGTCCGTGCTGGCGCCCATGGGCTTCGACGAGGACCAGGCGCTGCTCCCGGCCGGCAAGCGCACCTTCCAGGGCTACCGCCTGCTGCAGGAGTATTTCGCCTTCCCGCAGCGCTTCCTGTTCCTGCAATTGCGCGGCCTGCGCCAGGCCATGGCGCGCTGCGGCGGCGAAGAGTGCGAGGTGGTGATCCTGCTCAACCGGGCCGATCCCCACCTGGAGCAGGTGCTCGACGCTTCCAATTTCGCGCTCAACTGCACGCCGGCCGTCAACCTGTTCCAGCGCCGGGCCGACCGCATCAACGTCTCGGGCGAACAGCTCGAGCATCACGTGCTGGTGGACCGCACCCGGCCCATGGACTACGAGGTGTACCAGATCGAGGAGGTGATGGGCTACGGCACCGGGCCGGACGCCGAGCAGACCTTCCGCGCCTTCTACACGGCGCGCGACATCGGCAGCCTGCACCAGGAGCGCGCGTTCTACCAGGTGCGGCGCGAACCGCGCACCATCTCCCAGCGCCAGCGCCGGGTGGGGCCCCGTTCCAGCTACATCGGCAGCGAGATGTTCATCACCATCGTCGACGCGGCCGAGGCGCCGTACCGCAGCGACCTGCGCCAGCTGGGCCTGTCCGTCTGGTGCACCAACCGCGACCTGCCGCTGTCCATGCCGATCGGCGTGGGCAAGACCGACTTCATCCTCGATTCGGGCGCGCCGGTGACGGCCGTGCGCTGCGTGGCCGGGCCGAGCGCGCCCCATCCCTCGTTCGCCGAGGGCAGCGTGACGTGGCGCCTGCTCAACCACCTGTCGCTCAACTACCTGTCGCTGGCCGACAGCGATCCCCAGCAGGGCGCCGTGGCGCTGCGCGAGATGCTGGCCCTGTACTGCCACGCGGGCGACCTCAATGCCCAGCGCCAGGTGGAAGGGGTGCGCTCCGTGACGGCCAGCCCCGTCACGCGGCGCATGCCGTCGCCCGGGCCCATCACCTTCGGCCGCGGGCTGCAGGTGACGGTCACGCTGGACGACGCCGCCTTCGAGGGGACGGGCGCCTTCCTGCTGGGCGCCGTGCTCAGTCACTTCTTCACGCAATACGTATCGATCAATTCGTTCACCGAGACCGTGGTCAGGACGCTGGCGCGGGGCGACATCATGCGCTGGCCGGCGGCGGGAGGCGTATGCGCGATCCTGTAGAGGTGGAGCTGCAGCTGGAGGCCCATTCGGCGCGCATGGATTTCTTCCAGGTGCTGCGCCTGATCGAGGCGGCGCACCCGGAGCGGCCCCGCATCGGCACTTCGCTGCGCCCGCGCGACGACGCCGTGCGCTTGGGCCAGGACCCGTCGCTGTGCTTCCACGCCACGGCGCTGGGCCGCTTTACGCGCGCCAGCGGCGAGGCGCGGGCGCGGCTGGCCGTCAACTTCTTCGGCCTGCTGGGCGCCAACGGCCCGCTGCCGCTGCACCTGACCGAGTACACGCGCGACCGCCTGCGCAACGGCGGCGATGGCACCTTGCTGGCCTTCCTGGACGTATTCCATCACCGGCTGCTGTCGCTGTTCTACCGGGCCCGGGCCCAGGCCGAGCCGGCCCTGAACCTGGACCGGGCCGACGCCGACCGGTTTGCCGAATTCGTGGGCAGCATGTTCGGCATCGGCGCGCCGGGGCTGCGCGAGCGCGACGCCGTGGGCGACTTCGCCAAGCTGCACTTCGCGGGCCTGCTGGCCAACAATGCGCGGCCCGCGTCCGGCCTGGTGTCCATCCTGCGCGAGTATTTCAAGTTGCCGGTGCGGGTCGAACAGTTCGTGGGCCACTGGATGAAGCTGCCGCCGGAGGTGCAGTCGCGCCTGGGCGGGCTGGGGGACGGCAACCGGCTCGGCGTGTCGACGGTCCTGGGCAGCAAGGTATGGGACAGCCAGAACAAGTTCCGCATCGTGATCGGCCCGCTGAACTACGCCGACTACCGGCGCATGCTGCCCGGCGGCGACAGCATGCAGCGGCTACTGGCATGGGTACGCAATTACGTGGGCGGCGCGCTGGACTGGGACGTGCGCCTGATCCTGGACAAGGGCGAAATCCCGCCCCTGCGGCTGGGGGGCGGCGAGACGGGCGCGCGGCTGGGCTGGAGTACCTGGCCCATGAGCGCACCGGCCACGCGCCATCCGGACGATCTGCTCATCAACCCCAGTGCCCACCTATAGGACATCATCATGGCAGAAATCAGTCGCGTTGCCTTGTTCGGCAAACTCAATCCCCTGTGCTACCGGGCCATTGAAAGCAGCACGGTGTTCTGCAAGCTGCGCGGCAATCCCTACGTGGAGCTGGCGCACTGGGTCCACCAGATATTGCAACTGCAGGATTCGGACCTGGCCCGCATCATCCGCCAGTACGAGCTGGACCCGGCGGCACTGGCGCGCGACCTGACGGCGGCGCTGGACCGGCTGCCGCGCGGTTCGACCTCCGTCACCGACCTGTCGTCCCAGCTGGAAGAAGCGGTGGAGCGGGCCTGGGTCTACAGCACGCTGATGTTCGGCGAATCGCAGATCCGCTCCGGCCACCTGGTGGTGGGCATGCTCAAGACGGCCAGCCTGCGCAATGCCCTGTACGGCCTGTCGCGCCAGTTCGAGCGGGTCAAGGTCGAGGATTTGTGCGAGCGTTACGGCACGCTGCTCAAGGACTCGCCCGAATCCATCATGGGCGCCACGGACGGTTTCCAGGCCGCCGGCGCGTCCGGCGCGGCGCCGGGCGAGGCGTCCGGCGCCATCGCCCCGGCGGCCATGGGCAAGCAGGAGGCGCTGAAAAAATTCACGGTCGACCTGACGGCCCAGGCCCGCGCCGGCAAGATGGACCCCATCGTCGGGCGCGACGACGAGATCCGGCAGGTGGTCGATATCCTGATGCGGCGGCGCCAGAACAATCCCATCCTGGTGGGCGAGGCCGGCGTGGGCAAGACGGCCGTGGTGGAAGGCTTTGCCCAGCGCATCGCGCGCGGCGACGTGCCGCCCAGCCTGAAGGAGGTGCAGCTGCTGGCGCTGGACGTGGGCCTGCTGCAGGCCGGGGCCAGCATGAAGGGCGAGTTCGAACAGCGCTTGCGCTCCGTCATCGACGAAGTGCAGGGCAGTCCCAAGCCCATCATCCTGTTCATCGACGAGACCCATACGCTGGTGGGGGCCGGTGGCGCGGCCGGCACCGGCGACGCGGCCAACCTGCTCAAGCCGGCCCTGGCGCGCGGCACGCTGCGTACCATAGGCGCCACCACCTTTGCCGAGTACAAGAAGCATATCGAGAAGGACCCGGCGCTGACGCGGCGCTTCCAGACCGTGCAGGTGGACGAGCCGGGCGAGGAACGGGCCATCCTCATGATGCGTGGCGTGGCCTCGACCATGGAGGCGCACCACAAGGTGCAGATCCTGGACGAGGCGCTGGAGGCGGCCGTCAAGCTGTCGCACCGCTACATACCGGCCCGCCAGTTGCCCGACAAGTCCGTCAGCCTGCTCGACACGGCCTGCGCCCGGGTCGCCGTCAGCCTGCACGCGACGCCGGCCGAGGTGGACGACTGCCGCAAGCGCATCGAGGCGCTGCAGACGGAGCTGGGCATCATCGCCCGCGAAAAGGCGATCGGGATCGACATCGGCAAGCGCGAGGCCGAGGCCCATGTGCTGCTCGACTCCGAGCAGGGCCGCCTGACGGCGCTGGAAGAACGGTGGAATGCGGAACGGCTGCTGGTGGACGAGCTGCTGGCGCTGCGCGCACGCCTGCGCGACGGCGTGCATCCGGTGGAGGGCACGGGCAGCCAGCTGGAGGAGGCGGCCGAGGCGGTGGCCCCGGTGCTGGACGGGGCCGAGCGCGCCGCCCTGATGGAGCAGCTGCACGCGGTGCAGGACAAATTGACGGAACTGCAGGGCGAAACGCCGCTGATCCTGCCCACGGTGGACTACCAGGCCGTGGCGGCCGTGGTGGGCGACTGGACCGGCATCCCCGTCGGCCGCATGGCCCGCAACGAGATGGAAACCATCCTCAAGGTGGCCGAGCTGCTGGGCCAGCGCGTGATCGGCCAGGACCACGCGATGGAGATGATCGCCAAGCGCATCCAGACTTCGCGCGCGGGGCTGGACAACCCCAGCAAGCCGATCGGCGTGTTCATGCTGGCCGGGACTTCCGGCGTGGGCAAGACGGAGACGGCGCTGGCGCTGGCCGAGGCCCTGTATGGCGGCGAGCAGAATCTCATCACCATCAACATGAGCGAGTTCCAGGAGGCGCACACGGTATCGACCCTGAAGGGCGCGCCGCCCGGCTATGTGGGCTATGGCGAGGGCGGGGTGCTGACCGAGGCCGTGCGGCGCAAACCGTATTCCGTGGTGCTGCTCGACGAGGTGGAAAAAGCCCACCCGGACGTGCATGAGATGTTCTTCCAGGTGTTCGACAAGGGCTTCATGGAGGATGGCGAAGGGCGCTTCATCGACTTCAAGAACACGCTCATCATCCTTACCACCAACGCCGGCACGGACCTGATCGCGGGCCTGTGCAAGGACCCGGACCTGATGCCGGATCCGGAAGGCATGGCCAAGGCGCTGCGCGAACCGATGCTCAAGGTGTTCCCGCCGGCCCTGCTGGGCCGCCTGGTCACCATTCCGTACTACCCGCTGTCGGACCAGATGCTGGGCCGTATCGTGCGGCTGCAGCTGGACCGCATCAAGAAGCGGGTCGAGGCGCGCTACAAGATCCCGTTCGATTACAGCGAGGACGTGGTCAAGCTGGTGGTGTCGCGCTGCACCGAGGGCGAGTCGGGCGGACGCATGATAGACGCCATCCTCACCAACAGCATGCTGCCCGACATCAGCCGCGCCTTCCTGACGCGCATGATGGAGGGCGGCCAGATCGCGCGAGTGCAGGTGACGGCGCCAGAGGGGGAATTTGCCTACGCCTTCGAGTAGGACCGCGCGGGCGGTGGTCTGGCCGCAGCGGCCACCGCCTGCCCCTGCAACTGGGTTTGGTCGCGTGGCAGCGGTTTAATTTGGTATGTCATTGGTACTGCAAGATTGAATTTTTCTTGCTAAGATGATTAGTCTAGTTGTTTTTCGGATATAATGCGTCGCGTTAAAGTGTTGTTTTCGTGAAGATTGTCCGATCAACCTAGTGCTAGTACCAATCTGATACCATGACCCGATCCCCTTTCCGTACCCTGATCCTGCCCGCGCTGCTGGGCGCGTGCGCCATTTTCCCGGCCCAGGCCGCCGTGCAGACCATAGACCTGGGCGCCGCCTCCGGTTACAGCGGCTTTTTCTATAACGATGTGAAGAAAGTGGCCGACGTCGAGGGCCGCCTGGCCGTCGGCGGCACATTGGCCACGTCCGGCTTCTCGTTCGGCTACCGTACTCCGTATGGCGTGAGCGGTCCCAGCGTCGTCGTCGGCGGTAACGTGGCCCTGGGCGACGGCGCCATCTACACCGGCCCGGCCACCAACGTCGACACCAATGCCACTATCGGCCCCATCACCGAATATCCCAAGCAGCCCGGTTATGGCGTCTACGGCGGCGCCAACACGTCCAAGTCCTACCTGGACTTGCGGGCCCAGTCCAATGTGATCGACTTCGGCGCAGCCAGGACCAAGCTGACCACGCTGTCGACCACGCTGGCCGGCCAGGGCGCCAACGGCACGGTGGAAAGCAAGTGGGGCGGCCTGTACCTGACGGGCGACCAGCACTCGGACGTGCAAGTGTTTAACATCGATACCAGCCACCTGGGCAACCTGTTCCTGCAGGATGTGAAGGCCGGCGCCAGTGTCATCATCAACGTGACGGGCAACGGCACCGTGTCGTTCACGGGCGGCCAGGACGGCCAGCTCGCATCGCTGCGCGACCGCGTGATCTTCAACCTGGTCAACGCCACCGAGGTGGACGTCAACACCTTTGCCTGGGGCACGGTGCTGGCCAATAACGCCATCCTCAAGGGCGCCGGCCACCTGGAAGGCAACATCATCGCCGCCGGCATGGACGGCAAGGTGGAAATCGGTTACGAGCCGTTCAAGGGCGGCATCGCCAGCCCGGTACCGGAGCCGGAAAGCTATGCCATGCTGCTGGGCGGCCTGGCTTTGATCGGCGCGTTGACCCAACGCCGCCAGCGCCGCCAGCGCGGCTAAGCGGCGCGGTTGCGGCAAGCGGCAAGGCTCCTGCGGGAGCCTTTTTACATTTGCGGCACCGCCGCCATCGACCCCTGTTTATGACGGCGCGGGGCGCGCGGCGATTGCCAGCGCCGCGCCGCTGCGTTACATTGGAATCAAGTGCCCATGGGATACAACGTGCTCAATTACGACACGCTTCTGCTGGTCCAGATCTGCATCACCGTGCTGACCACGGTGCTGCTGTCCATGGCCGCGCTGTATTCGGAAGGGGCGAACGAGCAGCGCTGGTGGGCCATGGGGAACGTAGTGTCGTCCGTCGGCCTGGCCCTGTGCAGCCTGGACACCGGCCCGGCCCTGCTGCATGCGGTGCTGGGCTACGGCGTGCTGGCGCTGGGCCTGGCCCTGGTGCTGCGCGGCCTGCGCCTGTTCTGCAACGAGATGCTAGGCTGGCGCGCGATCGCGGCCATCGTTGCCGTGGCGTTGCTGCTGACGGGATTTTTCACCTACGTCGTGCCCAGCCAGAATTGGCGCCTGAGTGCGACGGGCTTTTATTTCGGCCTGCTTAACGTGTTGTGCGCGGCCACGCTGGCGCGCCATGCCGACTGGCGCAGCGTCGGCGCCAGCGTGGTCGGTTTTGTCGCGCTGGGGCTGGCCCTGTGCGCGCGCGGCGTCTATCTGCTGTATCACGCGGGGCCGGACGACGAGAGCACGGCGCTGGTGCTGGGCGTGGTGATGCTGACCATACCGCTGGCCCAGGTCAGTGTCGCCTTCGGCCTGATCCTGATGGTGATGCGGCGCTATGCCGAGCGCCTGCGCAACCTGTCCTGGGTGGACAGCTTGACGGGCGCCCTGAACCGCGCCGGCCTGGAGGCGCAGGGACGGCGCGTGGCCCAGCGCACGCTGCGGGCCGGGCGCAGCCTGGCCGTCATCATGCTCGACGCCGACCATTTCAAGACGATCAACGATACCTGGGGCCATCCGGTGGGCGACGCCGTGTTGCGCCACCTGACGCAGCAGATCAAGGCGGAGCTGCGCCCGCTCGACCTGCTGGCCCGCTACGGCGGCGAGGAATTCGTGCTGCTGCTGGACGGCATAGCGCTGGACGACGCGCTGCGCGTGGCCGAACGGCTGCGCGCCAAGGTCGAGAGCGAGCAGGTGGAAGTGGCCGGCCACACGGTGCGCTACACAGCCAGCATGGGCGTGGTGTGCTCGGACCAGCATGGCTACGACCTGCTGGAACTGATCGTGGCCGGCGACGCGGCCATGTATGCGGCCAAGCGGTCCGGCCGCAACCGGGTGGTGGCGGCCTAGCTTAATATCCCCGGCGCGCGCGCTGCCACCAGCAGGCCGCCCACGGGACGGGCTGCCTCCAGGCGCAGGGTGACCGGTGCCAGGGCGGCCGGCGCCAGTCCCGCCTCGGCCAGCGCCTGGCGCACGTGGCGTTCCGTATGGCTGTAGCGGCCATGCCCATGGAGGCGGTAGCCGTCGCCATCATCCGCTCCCTGCTCGACGGTGAACACGAGCAGGCCGCCGTCGCGCATGGCCTGCCGCGCGGCCGCCAGCACTTGCTGCAGCGCGCCGAAGTAGCACAGCGTGTCGGCCGAGACGATCAGGTCGTAGGCGGCCGGATGCTCCAGCAGCCAGGCGGTCAGTTCCGCTTCGGCCAGCACATCGTAGCCGCCGCGCTGGGCGGCCTTTTCCAGCATGGCGCCGGCCAGGTCCACGCCGTGCAGCGTGCGCGCGTAAGGGCGCAGCAGCGGGCCGCACAGGCCCGTGCCGCAGCCGGCGTCGAGCACGTCCAGCCGGCCATCCGGCGCACCGGCCAGGCTGGCCACCTGTTCCAGGCACAGCGCGGGGGCGCGGTATTCGAGCCGCGCCAGCACCTGGTCGAAGCTGTTGGCGAAGCGGTTGAAGGTGGTCTGGACGAAGGCGTCGGACGCGCGCGCGGGCGCGGCGGCACCTTGGCAGGCGGCGATCATGTGGGCCACCACGGGGCTGTCCGGCTCCCGTTCCTGCCAGCGGCGGTACACTTCCAGCGCCTCGGCATCCCGGCCATAGGCCACCAGCGCGCGGCCCAGGCTGTGCAGCATGGTGCTGTCGTCGGGCTTGAGCAGGATGGCTTCGCGGTAGGCGCTCAAGGCCTCCTCCTGCGCGCCCGTTTTCTTCAGCACGTGGCCCAGGTTGGTCCACGCCTCCACGAAGCCCGGTGCCAGCGCCACCGCCTGGCGGTAGGCGGCGATGGCGTCCGCGTAGCGGCCCTGTTCCTTGAGCACTACGCCCAGGTTGTTGTGGGCCTGGACGAATTCGGGACGGGCGGCGAGCACTTTGCGGTAGGACTGCTCGGCATCGGCATAGCGGCCGCTTTCCTTTTGCACGTTGCCCAGGTTGTTGCGGGCGTCCACATAGTCCGGCGCCAGCTCCAGCGCGCGGGCGATCAGGCGCAGCGCATCGTCGTGCTGCCCCAGCTGGTGCTGGGCCACGCCCAGGTAGTGCAGGGCGTCCGCATGGCCGGGCGCCACCTGCAGGATGGCGCGGTAGTGGCGCGCGGCCAGTCCCGGCTGGCCGCGCCGGTGTACCGTCATGGCTACCTGGAAGGCATCGGCCACGCTGATCTGCTGCGATGGGCGGCGGGACGGGCGGGGCGACTTTCTCATGCGGACTCCTGGAAATGTGGGCGCTAGGACAACAACGCGATCAGGCTGTTGGGGTGGATGGGCCAGCCGGCCAGGCCGGAAAGGCCCATCAGCACGCCGAAGGCGGTGGGGACGAGGGCGGCGAAGTACAGGCCGCGCTGCTGGGTCAGGGCGGTGATGGCCAGCAGCGAGATGGCGATGGCCAGCAAGGTGTCGGACAGGTCGAACTGGTCGTCCTTGAAGTTGAGGGCGTCGTAGTCCTTCTGGTCCTGTTCGGCCAGGGCCTTGGCTTCGCCTTTTTTCTTGAACTGCTCGGCCGCCAGCGCCTGGTATTCAGCGATGGCGCCCTGGTAGCCGGCCTGTTCGCCGGCCGGGCGGCCGACGGCGGCCAGCTTGAGTTGGGTGACGGTGGCGCGCGCCACCTCCTCGCGCAGGTTGCGGGCCTGGTAGTAGTTCCAATGGTCGACCCGGTTGGCCTGGGCCTGCTGCATGGCCTGGTTGATGTTGTCGTCCTTGACCTTGCAGATGCCCATGAACGTGGCCAGCAGGGCCACCGTGATGGCGACGATGGCATTGAGCTTGCCGCCGGCGGCAGATTCGTTCTGGGTGTCTACGATGTCCAATGGTTCCATGTGTTTTCCGGTTGCGCAAAAAGCGGCTACGGTAGCATGCCGCGCCGCCGCCGGCGGCGGGGATTTGTAACTTATTTTTGCCAGGGGCCGGCCAGCGCCTGCGGCGGCTGCGCCAGCGACAGGCAGCGCTGCAGGCGTGCCGCGTTGCGGTTGCGCAGGCTGCGCAGCGGCATCACACCGTGCTGCAGCATGGCCTCGGCGGCCCGGTCCGACAACCACGTCTCGGCGCAGGCCTGCATCTGGGCCTCGCCGTCGCGGCGGAAGGTGTGGGCCGGCAGGTCGTCCAGGTCGAGACGGTCGCCCGGTTCCATGTCCCAGCCTTCGGCATTGAACGACTGGCCCAGCAGCAGCGCCAGGCCGAAGGCGGCGTTCCCCCACAGGTAGTGCTCATGTTCGGGCTGGCCGTCCGCTTCCTCGAAGTTGAAATGGTCGATGCGGTCCGTCTGCTTGCCGTACGGGAGGCGCAGCAGCATGCGCGGCAGGGCCAGGCCCAGCCAGCGCGCGTGCGGGCTGGCGCGCAGGGCTTGCCAGCGTTCGGTGGCGGCCGGCGCCGCTGCCGGCCAGCTGTCCGGATCGGGCGTGGCGGCCAGCTGCCCGCAGCCAAGCACACTGTCGTGGGCGCCGGCCAGGAAGGGCGCGCCGGCCTGGCTGGCCAGCGCCGCCAGCGACGACAGCAGCTGCACGTCCTGCTCGCCGGCGTCGAAGCGGTAATTGCCGACCAGGATGGACCAGGGCGCGCCGTCCGGCGCCTGGCGCGGCTGCTCCACCAGCAGCTGGTACAGCGCGCTGTGCTGGAGCTGGGCGCCGGCCGCCTGCAGGTCGGCCGCCAGTTCGTCCTTGCCGATGTCGACCAGGTACAGTTCCAGCCCGCAGTCCAGTTCCAGCCCCGTCACCAGCGTGTGCACGCCGCGCCACGCCGCCTCCAGCTGCTGGAAGGCGGGCGTGTGCAGCAGGGCGCGCATGCGCTGGCCGATCACCGTGTCGGCCGCGGCCAGGTAGCTGGACTGGCGGGTGTCGGTGCCCGGCACCACGCCCACCAGGGCCTTGACCAGCGCGTCGAAATCGTTACGGCCGGCGGCGGGGCGCACGGCGCCGCCCAGCAGGCTGGCGAAGTCACCGCCGCGGGCCCGCGGTGCGGCCCGCCCCCCCCCCGGCGGTGCGGCCGGTGCGGATGGTGCGGGCGTGGCCGTGGGCGCGGGCGGCGGCTGCATCTGGGCC
The DNA here is from genome assembly GCF_058786935.1 of Rugamonas sp. FW305-51. NCBI lineage: Bacteria > Pseudomonadati > Pseudomonadota > Betaproteobacteria > Burkholderiales > Oxalobacteraceae > Rugamonas > Rugamonas sp. FW305-51. The sequence continues at coordinate 3,760 of NZ_JBYSZG010000030.1, read as the reverse complement.
GCGGCGGCCGCGAAACTGGCGGGGCAGTTGAGGCGCTGGCGCTGGCTGCGCAGCAGCTGGAAGGCGTCGGCCTGCTGGTACAGCTGGTCCGGGTGGAAGTCGTCCAGGCACTGGAAGCGCAGGGCGGCCGGGGCGCCGTCCAGCGTCAGCTCGAGGGCCGGCGCGCAGCGCGCCAGCACCTGGTCCAGGTTGTCCAGGTCGACCCGGTGCACGGGGCGGCGCGCCAGCGGGCCGGCGGGCGCGCGGCCGGAAAAGTCGCCCATCACCAGCAGCCGCATGGGGCGTCCGGGCGGCGCCGGTTCCTCTTCGCGGGCGGGTAACTCCAGCTGGAATTCGAAGATCAGCGATCCTGCCATGTCAGCCTCCTGATGTGCGTCGTGCGTGCGCCACGCGCGGCCTGGTATCCGTGTGCCAGCTTACCGCAAAACCTTACCTTTCTTACAGCTTTATCAGTCATAATAGACCACAGGAACTGGCCTGCAGCAACACTCAGCAACAAGCGGAGGAAGCGATGCCCAATCAAGTGTCGATGGGAGCGATGATGACCTGTACCTTCGGGATGGCGCCGTCGTCGCTGGTGGTATTGCCTAAAAACAAGGTGCTGGCCGAAGGACCGCCGGCGGCCAACATCATGGACCATGTCCCCATGCTCAACATCATGCCGTTCGGGATGTGCAGTTCGCCGGCCAACCCCACGGTGGCCGCCGCCACGGCCGCGGCGCTGGGCGTGCTCACGCCCATGCCCTGCATTCCCGCCACGTCCGCGCCGTGGGTGCCGGGCGCGCCGACCGTGATGATCGCCAATATGCCGGCCCTCGACAACGTCTCCAAGTGCATGTGCAACTGGGGCGGGGTGATTGCATTCAGCACCCCCGGCACCACCAAGACCATGATACCCTGATCCGACCCCCAGCCCGAGACGCCACCATGCCGATCACCCAAGCCAACCGCGAAGTGGATGTGAGCACTGAACTGGGCGCCAACGTGCTGCTGTTCGACCGCATGAGCGGCAGCGAGCAGCTGGGCCGCCTGTCCGAATACCGGGTGCAGCTGCTGAGCACCCGCTCCGACATCAAGATCGCCGACGTGCTGGGCAAGCCGATGGGCGTGCACCTGGACTTGCCCGGCGGCGGCATCCGCCATTTCGGCGGCGTCGTCACGCGCTTTGCCAGCTGCGGCTGGAAGGGTTCGCTGTGCCGCTACGAAGCGGTGGTCCATCCCTGGCTATGGCTGCTGACGCGCTCCTCGAACTGCCGCATCTTCCAGGACAAGTCGGTGGTCGACATCGTCAAGGCGGTGTGCGGCGATGGCTGCTACGGCGGCCTGGTGGAACTCGACGCCGGCGCCCTCAGCGGCACCTACAATCCGCTGCCATACTGCGTGCAGTACCGCGAGACGGACTTCGACTTCGTCTGCCGGCTGCTCGAAACGGCCGGCATCTACTTCTACTTCTCGCACGAGGAAAGCAAGCACACGATGGTGCTGGCCGATTCCTACGGCGCCCATGCCACCATACCCGGCTACGCGACGGTGGAGTATTCCGGCGAGGCGGGGCGGCGCATCGTGGACCAGGAGGCCGTGTACGGCTGGGAGGCCGGCGGCACCATCCAGTCGAGCAGCTATGTGCTGAACGATTTCGATTTCGAGAAGGCGGCGTCCAGCAACAGCGGCGGCTTGCGCGTCAAGTCCACCATCGCGGCCGCGTTCTCGCAGCAGGCTTACGAGAGGTACGACTACCCGGGCGGCTACGTGGCGGCCGGCGACGGCACCACGCTGGCGCGCGGGCGCATGGAGGCGCTGCACGGCCAGTGCGAGGAGATCCGCGCCGACACCAACGCGCGCGGCCTGTATCCGGGCGGGCTGTTCGCGCTCAAGGAGCATCCGCGCAGCGACCAGAACCGGGAGTATCTGGTGACCTCGGCCCGCTATGAAATCGTCGGCGACGACTACAGCACCGGCGGCAACGCGCCGTGCGACGTGCAGTGCGAGTTTACCGCCGTCGGCAAGGAGCACAGCTACCGCGCGCCGCACAGCTACGCCAGGCCCGTGGTGCGCGGGCCGCAGACGGCCATGGTGGTGGGCAAGGCGGGCGAGGAGATCTGGACCGACAAGTATGGCCGCGTCAAGCTGCAGTTCCACTGGGACCGCGACGGCAAGGAAGACGAGAACAGTTCGTGCTGGGTGCGGGTGGCGCAGGGCTGGGCCGGCAAGGGCTGGGGCGCGATGTTCTTGCCGCGCATCGGTATGGAGGTGATCGTCAGCTTCCTCGAGGGCGACCCGGACCGGCCGCTGGTGACGGGCTGCGTCTACAACAGCGACGCCATGCCGCCCTACGCCCTGCCGGCCGAGCAGACCAAGTCCACCATCAAGACCAATACCTCGAAGGGGGGCGGCGGCTACAACGAAATCCGCCTGGAGGACAAGAAGGACGCCGAGGAGATCTTCGTCCAGGCCGAGAAGGACTACAACCGCGTGGTCAAGAACAACGACACGCTCAAGGTGGGTTTCGAGAAGGCGGACAAGGGCGACCAGACCATCTCCATCAAGAACGACCAGAGCCTCGAAGTGGGCGGCAACCAGTCCGAGAAGGTCACCGGCAACCAGACGGTGGAAATCACCGGCGACCAGAAGGTGACGGTATCGAAGACCATCGTGATCGAGGCCACCACCTCGATCGAGTTGAAGGTGGGCGGCAGCAGCATCAAGATCGAACCGGCCAAGATCACCGTCAAGTCGCCCGAGATCATGGTCGAATCGGATGCCAATACCACCGTCAAGGCGGGCGCGATGATGCAGATTAAGGCGGGCGGCGTGATGACGATCGAAGGCGCGCTGGTGAAGATTAACTGAGTGAACCGATGCCACTGACCCTGCGGATACAATCGTACCAGAAGCAAGCGCCGGCGCAGCCGGTCGCACGGCGCTTCGACCACCTGGGCGGCACCATAGGCCGCGCCGCCGGCAACGACCTGGAACTGCCCGATACGAGCAAGTACATCTCCCGCAACCACAGCAAGATCGATTATCTGGATGGCCATTTCGTGCTGACCGACATGGGCAGCAACCCGACCTGGGTGAACGACGCGCCGGTCGGGTTGGGCAAGAGCGTGCGGCTGCGCGATGGCGATGTGCTGCTGATCGGCGACTATGTGCTGACGGCGGAAGTGGACGAGGCGGCGCCGCCCGCGGTGCCCGTGTTCCAGCCCGAGACGTCGGAGGCGTTGCCGTTCCAGGCGCAACCGGCGAGGCCAGGCGCGCCGGCGCACGGCCCGGGCAGCGAGGAATGGCACAGCGAAGAATGGCACGACACGCTGGCCGGGGCGCGGATACTGGACGCGACAGGCAGTTTCGACCCCATCGTGGCGCCGTCGCCGGACGATCCGTTGGGGCTCAACATCCAGCACGGCGGCCGGGGACGCAGCGCCAACCTGCCCGCATCGGATTTCCGCGGCTCGGAGGCGGACCATGTGGCGCCGCAGTTCGTGCCCATGCCGGGCGTGCTGATACCGGCGTCCGCGGCCGGCGTGCCGGCCCAGGCGGCGCCCGTTGCAGCGCCGGTCGCACTGATTCCCGACGATTTCGATCCGCTGGCCGCCTTCGTGCCGCCGCGCGTAGCCGTAGCGCCGGCGGGGGGAGCGGACTATGCTCCGGCTGCCGCCGCATCGGCAGTGGCGCCGGCATTCGCGCACACGCCAGCGCCGGCACCGGCGCAAGCACCGGCTCCGGCACCGGCACAGGCACCCGGCCCCGGCCCCGGCCC